>JANZZG010000054.1 GCA_026419515.1 Methylophilaceae bacterium | reverse complement strand
TTAACCCCTGCGTCCAGCAACTGCCCATCCGCATCGCAGCGCGCCAGACAACGCGGGCCATGGAAGATGGCCAGCCGTCCGTCGACATAACGATGCACCCGCACCTTGACCTTCACGTCGTGCAACCGATGTCGGTCCTGGGGGATGTGCAGGCGCAGCCCCTCGGGGGCCACACAGTTGCAGTTCCGGCCGCCGCTACGCGGCTTAACCTGCCCGCGCAGGTTAGCCTTCACTGAAACGGCGTTTTCCCGGCCCACCACCCGTTCATACTGCTCGCACAGATACTCATCGGGCGCATCGCCAATGAAGGGCACAAAGGCTGAACCCTCTTCCATCGCCGGTTGTTTGAACTCCGCATTGAACGCCGGCAGGCAGACCTCCCGCAGGTACTGGTTGGCCGCTTCCATGTCGGTGATGCCCGCCGCTGCCAACTCGCGGGGCAGCCGCCCTCCCTGCCAGCCTTCATACGCTTCTTCAAACCTCATTTTCCGTAACTCCTGTAGCAACTGCGTCCGTCTCATCCGGCACCTCCTCGGCACCAGTTAAACCGGACAAACCTCGTGCTACAACTCCGGACAGTTTATTTGCTCTCTACACCTCCGCCTTGACATCCAGGCACATCGAACTAAAATGCGACCCATGAATCCTTAATTACTGGAGGGAGTTTGAAATGGCGCACCTGTTTACCTGGGAAAACTTGCCCATGACCATCATTGTGGCGTTGATCGTGTGGTCTTATATCAGTTTCTTTTCCGTGATCTTGGGATAGGCAATGCGAAGATGCAAAAAACGGCTGCCGCGGCAGCCGTTTTTTTGCTGGATGCACCACAGCCTAGGATGCAGGGATCAGCTGCCTCATTTTTTGCATGGCCTTTTGCTCGATTTGGCGGATCCGCTCGGCGGAAACCCCATATTCCGCAGCCAATTCATGCAATGTAGCACCGCCTCCTTCTTTTAGCCAGCGAGCTTCTACGATACGGCGGCTGCGCTCGTCCAGACTCGCCAGGGCTCGCTTGAGACCATCTGCTTGCAACATCTCGATTTCGCGCTCCGCGAGCTCTTCAGAAGGATCAGGGCGCTGATCTTCGAGATAGGCGATTGGACTGAAGACTTCCTCGCCGTCTTCGCTGCCGTGCGCTTCCATAGCGATGTCATGACCATTGAAGCGCGCATCCATCTCGACCACTTCTTCCGGTTTGACCTTGAGTTCGCGCGCGATTTCCTGCACTTCTTCTGGACGCAGGCTTCCCTCATGTGTTTTCATGCTGCGCAGGTTGAAGAATAGCTTGCGCTGGGCCTTGGTGGTGGCGATCTTGACCAGGCGCCAGTTACGCAGAATGAACTCGTGGATTTCTGCCTTGATCCAGTGGACGGCAAAAGAGACCAAGCGCACCCCCCGCTCTGGGTCGAAGCGTCTGACGGCCTTCATCAGGCCCAGGTTGCCTTCTTGAATCAGGTCTGCTTGCGGAAGCCCATAACCGGAATAGCTACGCGCGATGCTCACGACCAGACGCAGGTGAGAAAGAATGAGCTTGCGCGCCGCTTCGAGGTCATTGTAAAGTTTAAGACGCATGCCAAGTTCGTACTCTTCTTCAGCGGAAAGCACAGGAAAAGACTTCACCGCTTGGATGTAACTTTCCAGGCTGCCTGCGGGCATGGGCATGTTCATGGCAAGTGCTTGCGTCACAGTCTTTCCTCCTTTGAGCGTCGAACAAATTCATTTTAGCACTCACCATTAGAGAGTGCTAACAAAATAAAGTTCACTGAATGCGTCGTTCCTGAAAAGCTGCATCTTCTCATCCTGCCGGTTGTATGGTCAGCGTATAGTTGGCCAGTAACTCATGCAGGCGGAGTCCGAAATAGGCGCACAAAAGCGCCGGGTGGCGCAGGCTCTTGCGTCGGTTGTGTCCGGAGCAAAACCTATGTGGGTTGTTAAGGCAGATGGGCTGTTCCAGTATGAAGATGCTGCTGGAAGTCTATGCGAAATGGAAGGCCAATCAAGGCCGGGAAAAATCGAAGCCGTTTCTTGCTGCCACAAATCGATGCCAACGTGGCTGCGGATTAATATTGGTCGGGGTGAGAGGATTCGAACCTCCGGCCTCTACGTCCCGAACGTAGCGCTCTACCAGGCTAAGCTACACCCCGACTGTGGTTCGTTCTATCAATAGGCTCGGTGAACCGCAAAGGAGGCCAATTCTACCAGAGCCATATGGTAATTTGAAACCGGAAGATGGGAGATGGCGCGACAGGCGGCTTCAGATTCATGTTGAGCGAGTTTGCGTACATGATCGAGCGCACCGGCCTCATTGACAGCGGCAATCACTTCCTGCAGGCTTTCCAATCCGCCTCGCTCGATGGCGTTGCGGATCAGTTGGGACTGTTGGGGGGTTCCGTTGTGCATCGCATAGAGCAGGGGTAAGGTTGGCTTCCCTTCCGCCAAGTCATCTCCTAGATTTTTGCCGATGCTGTCGGCATCTCCGCAGAAATCCAGCACATCATCGATCAGCTGGAAAGCTGTGCCAAGCCGCATTCCATATTCAGCCATGGCGTGTTCATCGCGCACCGACGCATTGCTGAGGAGAGCACCGAGGCGAGCAGCAGCCTCGAAGAGTTTTGCCGTTTTGTAACGGATCACTTTCAAATAGGCTTCGTCGGTGACATCCGCATCATGGCAGTTGAGCAGCTGCAACACTTCGCCTTCGGCGATGAGGTTGGTGGCATCTGCCAAAATTTCCATGACGCGCATGTTCCGGATACCAACCATCATCTGAAAAGCACGCGAATAGATGAAGTCGCCAACCAGGACGCTCGCAGCGTTACCAAACAGGCTGTTCGCGGTATCACGGCCACGCCGCATACTGGAGCCATCGACGACATCATCGTGCAACAGGGTGGCGGTGTGGATGAATTCTATGATGGCCGCGAGCGTGTAATGATGGGCTTCGATCCGCCCGAAACAGCCAGCCGCGAGCAGTACCAGAGTGGGACGTAGGCGTTTTCCTCCGCTATTGATGATATATTCGGACACTTGGTTGACGAGTGCAACTTCGGAATGCAGGTGACGCCGAATTTCTTCGTCAACCAAGCGCATATCTTCGGCGATACTGGCTTGGATGAGATCGAGGGACACGGATCGGAAATGGGTTGGGTGTTTGCTCAAGGTTGGAATTCTACCACGAGCAAACACTATTGGCCCGATTGACCGAGTTTGCAGACGTCCGTATAATCCGCGATTCTTTCAACCAACGGTAGCTTACGAGGCTCGACATGTATGCGGTGATCAAGACTGGCGGCAAGCAATATCGTGTGGCGCCAGGCACGAAAATCAAAGTGGAAAAGTTGGCGGGTGAGATTGGAAGCAATCTGGTGCTGGATCAAGTTTTGATGGTGGCAGATGGCGACAAGATTACTATTGGTGCACCCGTAGTCCAAGGGGCTTCGGTTGAGGCCACCGTAGTCTCGCATGGTCGCAGTGACAAAGTCATGATTTTCAAGATGCGTCGTCGTAAACACTATCGTAAGACGCAAGGGCACCGTCAGGCATATACCGAAATCCGGATCGAAAAGATTGCCGCCAAATAATTCCAGGCAAGCAAGGAGGTAAACGATGGCACATAAAAAAGCAGGTGGGAGTTCTCGCAATGGTCGCGACTCGGAGTCCAAACGTCTGGGCGTGAAGGCCTATGGTGACCAGTGGGTGTCTGCAGGTAGCATCATCGTGCGCCAGCGCGGCACACGGATGCATCCCGGGGAGAACGTGGGCATGGGCAAAGATCATACCCTGTTCGCCAAAGTGGATGGCAAAGTGCATTTCAGCGTCAAAGGTCCGATGCAACGCAAGACGGTGAGTGTCATTCCGGTTTGATGCTTGTGTGCAGTAGGTAAGAGGCCCCGCCGTTCAGGCGGGGCTTTTTGTTTGTGTTTTTGGAAAACGTGCATGAAATTCATTGATGAAGCCACCATCAAGGTTTATGCCGGCGATGGCGGCAATGGGGTGGCGACTTTCCGCCGAGCAAAATACGAACCCGAAGGCGGGCCCAGTGGGGGTGATGGGGGGCGGGGTGGCTCCGTGTATGCGATCGCCGACCGTAACATCAATACGTTGGTGGATTATCGCTATACCCGCATTTTTCGTGCCGAGCGTGGCGAGAATGGGCGAAGTTCGGATTGTTATGGCAAAAGCGGGGAAGATTTGGTGTTACGTATGCCAGTCGGCACGGTGATTACCGACAAGGCAACCGGGCGGGTCATCGCCGATCTGACCGAGCATGGCCAGAAAGTGTTGCTGGCCAAAGGCGGCGCCGGCGGGCTGGGCAATATCCATTTCAAATCGAGTACCAATCGCGCACCACGCCAGTGTACGCCAGGAGAGCCGGGAGAGCAGTTTGAACTGTATCTGGAGCTCAAGGTACTTGCCGATGTAGGTTTGCTCGGCATGCCCAATGCAGGCAAGTCGACTTTCATCCGTTCGGTATCTGCCGCTCGCCCCAAGGTGGCGGACTATCCATTTACCACGTTGCACCCCAATCTTGGCGTGGTGCGTGTGGATACCAACCGTAGCTTCGTGATCGCCGACATCCCGGGGTTGATCGAGGGGGCGGCCCAAGGGGCTGGTTTGGGACATCAATTTCTGCGGCACCTGGCAAGAACCCGACTGTTACTGCACATCGTCGATCTTGCGCCATTCGATGACACGGTCGACCCCGTACAGCAAGCGAAAGCCATCGTCGAGGAGTTGAGAAAGTACGACGAGGGTCTTTACAATAAGCCGCGCTGGCTCGTGCTCAACAAACTCGATCTGATCCCCCAGCAGGATCGAGAAGCGCGGTGTGCGCGGTTTCTCGAAGCTTTGGGCTGGAGGGGGCCACATTTTGCCATTTCTGCTTTGAGTGGGGAAGGTTGTCGAGCACTGACTTATGCCATTATGGATTATCTCGACCAACACAAATGAAATCGTTGCTGGCTGATGCCAAACAGATTGTCGTCAAGGTGGGATCCAGCCTGGTGACCAATGATGGTCGGGGGTTGGATCGTGGCGCCATCGCAGGGTGGGCAAGTCAGGTGGCGCAACTGACACGACATGGTCGCAGAGTGATTCTGGTTTCCAGTGGTGCCGTCGCTGAAGGAATGCAACGCTTGGGCTGGAGCAAGCGTCCGACGGCGATCAACGAATTGCAGGCTGCCGCTGCAGTGGGTCAGATGGGATTGGTACAAATGTATGAATCTTGTTTTTCCGAGCACCGATTGCATACAGCGCAGGTTTTGCTGACACATGATGACTTGTCTGACAGAAGAAGATATTTGAACGCGCGAAGCACGCTGCGGACATTGCTTGATCTGGGTGTCATTCCCATCATCAATGAAAATGATACCGTCGCCACCGATGAAATCCGTTTTGGTGACAATGACACCTTGGGGGCATTGGTGGCCAACCTGATCGAAGCCGATGCCTTGGTCATTCTGACCGATCAACAAGGACTTTATACGGCGGATCCGCGTAGGGATGCTGCGGCGACGCTGGTCCAACATGCTACTGCGGGGGATCCGGAATTGGAAAAAATGGCCGGCGGGGTGGGAAGTTCCGTAGGCACCGGCGGCATGTTGACCAAAGTTTTGGCCGCCAAACGGGCGGCACGCAGCGGGGCGCACACCATCATTGCATCGGGTCGGGAGCCCGAAGTGTTGGTCCGCTTGGCGCAAGGGGAAGCGATAGGCAGCCATCTACGAGCCCAGCAAATGAAATTGGCAGCCAAAAAACAATGGATGGCCGACCACTTGCAAGTACGCGGGAAGCTGACGCTGGATGCTGGTGCGGTGCGTGCAATCTGTGATGAGGGCAAAAGTTTGCTACCGATTGGCGTGGTGGCGGTGACGGGCGAGTTCGACCGAGGTGAAGTCGTCACCTGCGAGGACATTCATGGCCGGCATGTCGCACGCGGCTTGGTCAACTACACTTCGGCCGAGACAGCACGCATCATGCGACATCCCAGCAGTGAGATCGAACAGATTCTGGGGTACGTAGACGAGGTTGAGCTGATTCATCGTGACAATCTCGTATTACTCTAGTATTACTCTAGACAGCCAGGTGCTATCTCGCCAGGGACGAGCGGCTGTGGGGATGTAACGCACCTGTGCAAGCAGGAGGTGCCATGCGATGCGAGTCTCATGGTTTCGCAACGACGCGCAAGAAGCAAGAAAGAGTGAACGATGGAAAAGCAACCTTTGATCGCCATCATCATGGGGTCTGATAGCGACTGGCCGATCATGCAAGCAGCTGCGGCCGTGCTGGACGATTTTGGCGTGCCTTATGTAGCGCGTGTCGTATCGGCACACCGCACGCCAGACTTGATGTTCGAGTTTGCCGAAAAAGCCGCCATCAGTGGCTATCGTGCCATCATTGCCGGCGCGGGGGGGGCCGCGCACCTTCCTGGCATGGTGGCAGCCAAGACCACCGTGCCCGTGTTGGGGGTGCCGGTCCCTACCAAACACCTGCAGGGCCAGGATTCCCTGCTTTCCATCGTTCAGATGCCCAAAGGTGTGCCGGTGGCAACGTTTGCCATAGGGGAAGCGGGGGCGGCCAATGCGGCGTTGTTTGCCATCGCCATGCTGGCCACCACGGATGCGGCGCTGGCCGATAAGCTGTCCACGTTCCGCCAGGCGCAGACTGAAAAGGTGCTGGGCATGACGCTGCGGAGGGAAATATGATCCTGCCGCCTGCGACACTGGGCATGCTGGGCGGCGGTCAATTGGCGCGCTTCTTTGTGATCGCCGCCCATGAGATGGGATACAAGGTGGTGGTGCTGGACCCTGACCGCAACAGCCCGGCCGGCCTGCTGGCAGACCGGCATCTGTGCGCCGCTTATGATGACGCGGCCGCGCTCGATGAAATGGCGCGTTGCTGTGTCGCCATCACCACCGAGTTCGAGAACGTCCCGGCCAGCACGCTGCAAGTGCTGGCGAGATCCGTTCCCGTTCATCCCGCGGCATCTGCCGTGTCCATATGCCAGCATCGTGTCAGCGAAAAGAATTTCTTGCGTGACAATGGCTTTCCGCATGCACCGTATGCCGAGATCAATGCAGAGGCGGACCTTCCTGAAGTCGACAGCGGTCTTTATCCTGGCATTCTCAAGGTGGCTCGCTTTGGCTATGACGGCAAAGGCCAGATACGTGTCCAATCACCGGACGAAGCACGGGCCGCGTTCCACCAGCTCAAGGGAGAACAGTGTGTGTTGGAAAAAATGCTCCCCTTGGATTATGAGGTTTCGGTGGTGCTGTCGCGCGATGTGCAAGGCAATGTGGCCATGTTCCCGACGGTGGAGAATCGTCACCGTAATGGCATTCTTGACATCACCATCGCGCCGGCGCGACGATCTTCCGAGGTGTGTGCGCAAGCACAAACATTGGCACGTCGAGTGGCGGAAAAGCTGGGGTATGTCGGCACGCTCGGCGTGGAATTTTTCGTCTGTGGCAGTCGGATTTATGTCAATGAAATGGCGCCTCGCCCGCACAATTCCGGCCATTACACGATCGATGCCTGCGTCACCAACCAATTCGAGCAGCAGATCCGTGCCTTGTGCGGCTTGCCGTTGGGTGACCCGTACCAGCACAGTGCAGCGGTCATGGTCAACTTGCTGGGAGACCTCTGGCCGCCGGGAGGACAACCCGAATGGAGCCGGCTATTCGTTCACCCCGCCCTCAAGCTGCATCTTTATGGAAAGCATGAGGCGCGACCGGGCCGCAAAATGGGGCACTTTACAGTGATTGGATCAGATCAGCAGGCCGTGTTGGCGACCGCAATGCGCGCACGCGCCGAGATCGGTGTGATTGACGGTTAGGAAAACTCTGGATGAGCTGCTGTGCGACCGGAGGGGGTGTAGCGCGATTTTTGGGCTCCGGCCGCTGCGGGACACCTTAACGTTCGCTGGATTCACGCAAGCCTCCGCCGCAACCAGCGGTTATCGCTCCTATGTCCAACTTTGATGGCATGTCTTGGTTGCTGCGCGGTAGGCGCTAGCTTTTAAGCCCTCACAACGGTTTTTCAGGGTTCCCCTTACTTTCTCTTGTTTTCCATGATTTCATGGATGAGTGGGGTGAGGATCAGTTCCATGGCCAGACTCATCTTGCCTCCCGGTACCACGATGGTGTTGGCGCGCGACATGAACGAGTCGGGGATCATGGTCAGCAGATAAGGAAAATTGGCTTTTTTCGGATTCTTGAACCGCACGATGACGAAGCTTTCGTCCGCTGTCGGGATGTCGCGCGCGATGAATGGATTGGACGTGTCGACCGTGGGCACGCGCTGGAAGTTGATGTCGGTGCGGGAAAATTGGGGAACGATGTATTTGACATAGTCCGGCATGCGGCGCAATATGGTGTCCACCGTGGTTTCTGCCGGGTAGCCGCGTTCCGCCTTGTCACGATGGATCTTCTGGATCCATTCCAGGTTGATCACGGGGACGACGCCGATACCGAGGTCGACATATTTGCCCATGTCATGCACTCCATCTGTCGCCAGGCCATGTAACCCTTCGTAAAGCAGCAGATCGGTGTTCTCTTCGATGTCTTCCCATGGCGTGAAGGTGCCGGCCCTCAAATGATTCAGTCCCAGGCGCTCATTGTGTTCCATCGCTTCGGCTTCGTTGTGGATGTAGAAGCGGCGCTTGCACATGCCGGTTTCGGCATACTGCCGGAATGTTTCTTCGAGCTTGTCGAAATGGTTGGCTTTCGGACCGAAATGGCTGAAAGTGTTGTGGCCGGCTTTGGCATGGGCCTCGGCTGCGGCGCGGAAGGCCTCGCGATCCAGACTGTGCATACTGTCGCCCTCGATGATGGCAGGCGTGATCCGCTCGCGGCGGAAAATGTTCTCGAACGCCTGTTTCACTGTCGTGGTTCCGGCCCCCGAGGAACCGGTCACGGCAATGATGGGGTGTTTTCTGGACATGCGGGGATCCTCCTCTGATTCATGGTCATTGAGTTTTTCCAACGATTCTAGCAGAACCCTCTCACCCGTCATTGGTTAAGGCATGTAAAATCCCGTCATGAGCTTGCGTTTTCGTCTCAATCTGATGATCACCCTACTGTTGCTGGTTTTTCTGGCGAGCATGGGCTTCGTCATCCTCAAGGAAACGCGCACTTCGATCAAGGAGGGGGTGGAGGCGGCCATGCGCGTCACCACGCAGTTGTTGGAGACTGTCATCATCAGCTCTTACCGCAATCCGGAACTCGGCCTCACGCATGAGGTTTTACGCGACTTTCTGCAGTCATTGGGCCATGTGCGCAGTGTGGACATCGCGCTCTACGATGGTGCTCGCCGTCTGATTTATGCCTCTCCGAAGTCGACTTTCCGGCTGGATGTCGATCCCCCGGAGTGGTTCGTGCATATGGTGGCTCCTGAACCAGAAGTCGCCGTGCGTCGTCTGCGTTATGGGTATCTGGAAATCGTCTCCAATCCGGGAGGAGCGATCCGGGAAGCCTGGAGTGGGGTGCGTGACCTCCTGTTACTATCGTCGTTTTTTTTCGTCGCGCTCAACCTTTTGGTGTACTGGGCCTTGGGTCGGGCACTGCGTCCGCTCCGCCATATCCTGCAGGCGATCAACCGCATGGAACAGGGAGACCTTGCGGTGCGGTTGCCGACTTTCTCACTTCCCGAATTCAATCACATCGGCCAAAACTTCAACCGTATGGCGGCTTCTCTCGAAGCCAGCACTGAAGAAAATCGCCGTCTGGCGCAGGTCGTCAGACAGACCGGGGATGCCATCATGATCCACGACATGGATGGGCGCATTTCTTTATGGAATCCAGCCGCCGAGCGGTTGTTCGGTTATTCGTCCGGCGAGATCCTCGGTCAATCGGCCGCCCGGCTCATCCCTCCGGGGCGCGAAGGCGAACTCGACCAAAATCTGGCTACCATTGCAAAGCGGCAGAGGGTGGACAATTACGATACCCAACGGCTGACCAAGGACGGTCGGCTGCTCGACGTGTCGCTGTCGGCCGCCCCGCTGGTTGACCTCGCTCACGACACGGTCGTGGGCGAGATCTGCAGCATACGGGACATCACCGAGCGCAAGCGTGCCGAGGAATCCGAGCGACAGCTCAAGGAAAGCCGCCAGCTGACGCAGCTGATCCAGCGTCATGTCGAGGAAGAACGCCGCTCCCTGGCGCGCGAACTGCATGACGAACTGGGCCAGTATGTCACCGCCATCAAGACCTTTGCCGTGGTGATCGGTAACAAGGCCAGTGGCAAAATGCCGGAGATAGAAGCGGCGGCGCAGACCATTGCGGCGGCGGCCAACCACATCTATGACGGCATGCACAACATCATCCGTCAGTTGCGACCAGGGGTGCTCGACAACCTCGGCTTGGCCGAGGCCCTACGCGACGTGGTGTCGGGGTGGCAGGAACAACACCCCGAGGTAGAATTCGATTTGCGGTTCTCTGGTGCGCTCGACGATCTGGGCGAGGCGCTCAACATCAGCCTCTATCGTATCGTGCAGGAAGCCGTGACCAACGCTTTGCGTCATGCCCAGGCGGCCCACATTGTCATCACCTTGGAACGAAACGAGGCGGGTATGGTCTGTTTGACCGTCAAGGATGATGGAGTCGGTATGAACTATTGTGAAATCGACCAAACCCGTCATTTTGGTCTGCTCGGTATGCGCGAGCGAGTGCAAGCCTTGCGTGGACGTTTCGTGGTGGAATCAGCGCCAGGCGAGGGCGTGTGTATCCGGGTGGAGGTTCCGGTATGAGCGGTATCAATGTCATGCTGGTGGACGATCATGCGGTAGTACGCATGGGGTTCAGGCTGCTTTTGGAAGCTGCCCCCGACATCAAGGTGGTCGCCGAAGCAGAGAGTGGTGAACAAGCGGTGCGTAGCTATATGGAACATCATCCGGACGTGGTGGTGATGGACATCACCATGCCCGGCATCGGTGGGCTGGAAGCCATCGAGCGTATCATGGCCAAGGATCCCCACGCACGTATCCTGGTGCTGTCGGCACACGAGGATTCCATTCATCCAAAACGTGTGCTCAATGCCGGGGCGATGGGTTATCTCACCAAACGCAGCGCAGCCGAAGAGCTGATCAAGGCGATCCGTACCGTGGCCAGCCGCAAGAAATACCTGGAGGCCAGTGTGGCGCAACAAATGGCCATCCAGCAGCTGTCGGGTGAAAAGAACCCGGTCGACGTGCTCTCGGCGCGGGAATTCGAAGTCTTCATCGCCCTCGCCAAGGGCAAGACCACCAACGAGATTGCCGAAACACTCAACCTCAGCCCACGCACCGTCGGCACCCACCTTTACAACATCAAGCAGAAACTGGGCGCCAACACTTCTGCCGATCTGGCGCTGATCGCAATGCGCTGCGGCCTGATCGACCCCTGAAAACGAGCCCCCCGATCAGCGCGCCTCGCGCGCGGATGTCGTGTTTCTCGAAAGCGTACCGTCGGTCACCCGCACTTTGTCGCCCACGGCGTAGCCGGGGTTGGCATCGAAGCCGATGGTCTTGCGGCTGCCGTCATCCATCAGCACGGTGACGTCCCAGCGCGTTTTCTTGCGCAGGTATTTTTCCCCGTAATGGCCGGCCACGCCGCCGCCCACTGCGCCGGCGATGGTGGCCAACGTCCGGCCCCTGCCTTTACCCACCTGGTTGCCGAGCAGGCCACCCGCCACCGCACCTGCCACCGCACCGATCCCCGATGCCTCGTCGGTTTCCACCATTTGCACGCGTTCCACCGTGCCGCATTCTTTGCATGCGGCCAAGGTCACCGGACAATCCGGCGGTAGCCAACCTCCCCGCGCATCATCCAGTGCCGGGCAGGAATACTCGGCCAGGGCACCCGTGCTGGACAGAAGTAACAGTATGCCAACCAAGGGCAAGCAGGGTTTCATCGTTTCATCCTCCTTCAGGGTTGGTTGAGCCAGGCCATCGCCGATGCTTCGTCGCTGAAGGCTTCGATAGTCGCGTTCACGAACAGGTTGGAAAGTAACGCTTCCCACTGCTGCCAAGGATTTTCCGTCACGATTGCGATCTTTTCGAAAGCCTCTGGGTGGTTGCGGGTGAAGCGCAATTCTTCCAGCGCGACATCCAGCGTCTGCGATACCATGTCACGCAGGTCGATCAACAGATTGGCCTTGCCATTAAAGCGCAGCACGTAGCGCACATGCTCTTCGAACTCCCGAAAATCGGCCAGCGTAAAATTGCCAAGCACGGCGGCAGACACCAGGTTGTTGTGGGTCGTGATCGAAATCATGAGGAAAGTCTAGCAGAAATGCGGACGATCAGAGAATGAGTGCCGCTGCCACGCGCCGTCCTTCGGCCATCAGGATGTTGTAGGTGCGGCAGGCGGCGGCCGTACTCATCACTTCATACCCCAGCTTCGCATCGATCAGTGGCTGGAGCACGGCCGCTGCCGGGAAGCGCAGCCGATCACCGGTGCCCAGCAGCAGGATTTCCGGATTCAACGCGAGCGCGGGCTGAAATGCACCGGCCGACAAGGCTTCGAAGTCCCCGACCGGCCAGTCCGTAAGGAGCTGGTGGGGGGTGAGTATCAGGCTGGCGAAATGGCGTGTCGCATCGATCTCTATCCAGCCTGACCCGTACCCGGTGACGAGGTGACGGCCTTCCGCTTGAATCAGGTGCAACTTCATGGGCTGTCTGCAGGAGGTCTTTCGGTTAGAATAACGCACTTTCGAAAAAAGTGCGTAACCCAATCATCGTGCAGCCCATACTCAAATCTTCCAAGCTCGACAAGGTGTGCTACGACATTCGTGGCCCGGTGCTGGCGCGTGCACGCCAAATGGAGGACGAAGGGCACCGCATCATCAAGCTCAACATCGGCAATCCAGCGCCGTTCGGTTTCGAAGCGCCGGAGGAGATCGTGCAGGACGTCATCCACAACATGCGCGATGCTTCCGGGTATAGCGACTCCAAAGGGCTGTTCGCCGCCCGCCGCGCTATCGTGCACTATACCCAGCAAAAACAGATTTCTGGGGTGACCACCGATGACGTCATCATCGGCAACGGCGTGTCCGAACTCATCGTCATGGCGATGAACGCCCTGCTCAACAATGGCGACCAGGTGCTGGTGCCGGCGCCGGACTATCCGCTGTGGACGGCGGCAGTGAGCCTGTCTGGTGGTACGCCACGCCATTATCTGTGCGATGAGCAATCCGACTGGCTGCCCGATCTCAGGGACATCGAAGCCAAGATCACGCCGGATACGCGCGGGCTGGTCGTCATCAATCCCAACAACCCGACCGGGGCGCTGTATCCGCGCGAAATCCTTGAAGGCATGGTCGACATCGCGCGCCGGCACGATCTGATCATCTTTGCCGACGAGATCTACGACAAGGTGTTGTATGACGGTCACCAGCACACCTCGATCGCCGCGCTGGCGGATGACGTGTTGTTCGTCACCTTCAATGGGCTGTCCAAGAACTACCGTGCGTGCGGCTATCGGGCCGGTTGGCTGGTGGTCTCGGGGGAAAAGCGGCATGCCAGGGACTACATCGAGGGACTCAACATGCTGGCTTCGATGCGGCTGTGCGCCAA
Organism: Methylophilaceae bacterium; assembly: GCA_026419515.1. Taxonomy (GTDB): domain Bacteria; phylum Pseudomonadota; class Gammaproteobacteria; order Burkholderiales; family Methylophilaceae; genus JANZZG01. The sequence continues at coordinate 31,774 of JANZZG010000054.1, read as the reverse complement.
CGTGCCGGGGCAGTTCGCCATCCAGACCGCCCTGGGGGGCTACCAGAGCATCAACGAACTCGTCGCGCCGGGGGGGCGACTGTGCCGCCAGCGTGATCTCGCTTACCAGCTGCTGACCGAAATTCCAGGGGTGACCTGCAGCCATCCCAAGGCAGCCATGTACCTGTTCCCGCGTCTCGATCCCAAGCTTTATCCCATCGATGACGACCAGCAATTCATCCTCGATCTGCTGCTGGAGGAAAAAGTGTTGTTGGTGCAGGGCAGTGGTTTCAACTGGCCACATCCGGATCATTTCCGGCTGGTGTTTCTTCCTAACACCGATGATCTCACCGAAGCCATCGGTCGTATTGCCAAATTCCTCGAACAGTATCGCAAGCGCCATGGCGCTGCCAAATGATCGTAAGGTAGCAAGCGTATGAAACCCATCCACGTAGGCCTGCTCGGCATCGGCACTGTCGGCGGCGGCACCTGGACGGTGCTCAAACGCAACCAGGAAGTCATCACCCGGCGTGCCGGTCGGCCCATCCGCATCGTCAAGGTGGCGGACCGCAACCTCGATCTCGCACGCAAGGTCACCCAGGGCGAGGTCGCCGTGACCGACGACGCATTTTCCATCGTCCGGGATCCTGCCATCGACATCGTGGTCGAGCTGATCGGCGGCACGGACGTGGCGAGGACGCTGGTGCTCGAGGCGATCGCCCACGGCAAGCACGTGGTGACCGCCAACAAGGCGCTGCTGGCGGTGCATGGCAACGAAATCTTCGCCGCCGCGCAGCAAAAAGGCGTGATGGTGGCATTCGAAGCCGCGGTCGCCGGCGGCATCCCCATCATCAAGGCGCTGCGCGAGGGGCTCACCGCCAACCGCATCGAGTGGATCGCCGGCATCATCAACGGTACCACCAACTTCATCCTCACCGAGATGCGTGAAAAGGGCCTGGAGTTCGGCGCGGTGCTGCAGGAGGCACAGCGCCTGGGCTATGCCGAGGCCGATCCGACTTTCGACGTGGAAGGCATCGACGCTGCGCACAAGCTGACCATCATGGCGGCGATCGCCTTCGGTATCCCCATGCAGTTCGACAAAGCCTACACCGAGGGCATTTCCGGGCTGGCCGGGGACGACATCCGCTATGCCGAGGAACTGGGCTACCGGGTCAAGCTGCTGGGCATCACCAAGCACACCGAAAAAGGGGTGGAGCTGCGTGTGCATCCCACGCTGATCCCGGAAAAGCGCCTGATCGCCAACGTCAACGGCGCCATGAACGCGGTGCTGGTGAAAGGCGACGCCGTGGGGGCCACCCTCTATTACGGCGCCGGCGCCGGCGCCGAGCCGACCGCCTCCGCGGTGGTGGCCGACCTGGTGGACGTCACCCGCATGCACACCGCCGACCCGCACCATCGCGTGCCGCACCTGGCGTTCCAGCCCGACCAGCTGGCCGATTTGCCCATCCTGCCGATGGAAGAGGTACGCACCGCCTATTACCTGCGTCTGCGCGCCAAGGATCAGCCCGGCGTGCTGGCCGAGGTGACCCGCATCCTGGCCGACCTCGACATCTCGATCGATGCCATGATGCAGAAAGAGCCGCAGGATGACGAAACCGAGGCGAACATCATCATCCTCACCCACATCACACGGGAGAAGAACATCAATCAGGCGATCGCCCGCATCGAAGCGCTCCCCACCCTCTCCGGCAAGGTCACGCGCATCCGCATGGAAGAACTGGGCAAATGAAATACGTCAGCACGCGCGGGTCATCCCCGCCCCAGACCTTCAGCGAAATCCTGCTGGGCGGCCTGGCCCCCGACGGCGGGCTCTACCTGCCGGAAAGCTATCCCAAGTTCACGGAAACCGATCTGGCCGCCATGCGCGGCATGAACTACCGCGAATTGGCCTTCACCATTCTGTCGCGCTTCGCCGATGACATTCCAGCCGCCGACCTGCGCCGTCTCATCGACCAGACCTACACCGCCGAAATCTATCGCCATGTGCGCGCAGGCCAGAATCCGCAGGACATCACGCCCACGCTCATGCTGGAGGACGGCTTTTACCTGCTCTCGCTGTCCAACGGGCCGACGCTGGCGTTCAAAGACATGGCGATGCAGCTGCTCGGCAACCTGTTCGAGTACGTGCTGGCCAAGACCGGGCGCGAGATCAACATCCTCGGCGCCACCTCGGGCGATACCGGCTCCTCCGCCGAATACGCCATGCGCGGGAAAAAAGGCATCCGTGTGTTCATGCTGTCTCCCCACCAGAGGATGAGCCGCTTCCAGACCGCGCAGATGTATAGCCTGCAAGACCCCAACATCTTCAACATTGCGATTCGCGGCGTGTTCGACGACTGCCAGGACATCGTCAAGGCGGTGTCCAACGATGCTGCCTTCAAGCAGCAATACAAGATCGGCGCGGTCAATTCCATCAACTGGGCGCGCGTCGCGGCGCAGGTGGTGTATTACTTCAAAGGCTATTTCGCGGTCACGCGCAGCAACGATGAGCAGGTCAGCTTCACCGTACCTTCGGGCAATTTCGGCAACGTCTGCGCCGGGCACATCGCGCGCATGATGGGGTTGCCGGTGCACAAGCTGGTGGTGGCGACCAACGAGAACGACGTGCTGGACGAGTTTTTCCGCACCGGCGTCTATCGGCCGCGGGATGCCGCCCATACCTACCACACCAGCAGCCCGTCCATGGACATCAGCAAGGCGTCCAATTTCGAGCGCTTCGTGTTCGACCTGGTCGGTCGGGATGCTGCCAAGGTCCGCGCGCTATGGGGGCAAGTGGACCGAGGCGGGGCGGCCGATCTCAAGGTGGATGGATATTTCGACCGCGTGCAGGATTATGGTTTCGTCTCTGGCTCCAGCTGCCATGCGATGCGCATACAGACGATCCGTAACGTATATGAACATTACGGCGTCGTCATCGACCCCCATACGGCAGACGGCGTCACGGTCGCTTTAAGATACCGGGAGCACGGAATTCCCATGGTGGTATTGGAAACCGCCTTACCTGCCAAATTCGAGGATGCCATCCAGGAGGCGTTGGGCCGTATGCCAGAACGTCCGGTCGATCTCGTCGGACTGGAGGACTTGCCGCAGCGCTTCGAGGTGATGGAGGCCGATGCCGCAGCAGTGAAACGGTTCATCGCCGAGCACGTGTGCCAGGAAGCAAGGGGATGAAGATTTATCTCGACCTGATGCGTCACATCCTCGAACACGGTCACAAAAAGCAAGACCGCACCGGCACCGGCACATTGTCGGTGTTCGGCTACCAGATGCGTTTCGACCTGCAGCAAGGCTTTCCCTTGCTTACCACCAAGAAGGTGCACTTTAAATCCATCGTCCACGAGCTGCTGTGGTTTTTGCAGGGCAGCACCAACATAGCCTATCTCAAGGCGCATGGTGTCACTATCTGGGACGAATGGGCTGACGAGAACGGCGACCTCGGCCCGGTGTATGGCTACCAGTGGCGCTCATGGCCCACCCCCGACGGCGGCCACATCGACCAGATCGCGCAGGTGGTCGAGATGATCAAAACCAATCCGGATTCGCGCCGCCTGATCGTGTCGGCGTGGAACGTCGCCGACATCGACAAAATGAAACTGCCTCCCTGCCATGCCTTCTTCCAGTTCTATGTGGCGGATGGCAAACTCTCCTGCCAGCTCTACCAGCGTAGCGCGGACGTCTTCCTCGGCGTGCCGTTCAACATCGCCTCTTATGCCTTGTTGACCATGATGATGGCACAGGTGTGTGACCTCGAGCCCGGGGAATTGGTGCATACGCTGGGGGATGCGCATCTATACCTCAATCATCTGGAGCAGGCGCGCGAGCAGCTGTCGCGCACGCCACGCCCCTTGCCGACCCTGCACATCAATCCGGCAGTAAAGGACATTTTTGGTTTCCGTTACGAAGACTTTACCTTGGAAAACTACGATCCTCATCCTGCCATCAAGGCGCCCGTGGCCGTATGATCCTGTCGGTGATCGCAGCCGTGTCACGCAACGGCATCATCGGTCGGGACAATGCGCTACCGTGGCATTTGCCGGAAGATCTCAAGCGCTTCAAGGCGCTGACCATGGGGCATCACATCATCATGGGGCGTCGCACCTATGAATCCCTGGGGCGACTGCTGCCAGGCAGGACGACGGTCATCGTCAGTCGCTCGCCCGGCTACCAGGTGCCGGGGGCACGGGTGGAGAGCTCTCTGCGTCTGGCGATCGCGGCCTGTGAGGATGATCCGGAAGTATTCGTCATCGGCGGGGCGGCACTTTATCGGGAGGCACTGCCCATTGCGCAACGCCTTTATTTGACCGAAATCGATGGTGATTTCGAGGGGGATGTGCGCTTCCCCGATTATGACCGTGCGGTCTGGGAAGAAAAAGAGCGGGAGACGCACGTCAGTGCGCAGGGCTTGCATTTTTCTTTCGTCCGGCTGGAAAAGCGGGCGCCCTCCCCGAAGAGCGGTTGAATGCTGGTAGTCGAAAGGCTCGAATGTCTGCGCGGTGGGCGCCGGCTATTTCATGACGTGAACTTCGTGGTGCGCGCTCGGGAACTGCTCCATGTGCAGGGCCCCAACGGCAGCGGCAAAACCAGCCTGCTGCGCATCTTGGCCGGCTTGTCTCGTCCGGCATCGGGCACGGTGTCATGGCAAGGTTGTGACATCTTCGATGCAAGAGAAGCCTATGTGGGCGATCTGCTTTATTGGGGTGACCAGCCCGCCCTCAAGGACGACCTGACGGTCATGGAGAATCTGCTGGTCACCAGCCGGCTGGCGGGGATCGTCACTGCTCCCGCCAGCCTAAAGGCGGCGCTTGAGATGGTTGGCTTGGCCCGCCATGCAAACCTGCCGGCACGCCTGCTGTCACAAGGCCAGCGACGACGTCTGGCGTTGGCGCGCCTGTGGCTGGATGCCCGTCCGCTGTGGATACTGGACGAGCCGTTCACCGCGCTGGACGCCCCGGCCGTGGCGCTGTTGGAAAGCCGACTGGAAACCCATCTGGCGGATGGCGGGATGGTGGTGCTGACGACGCACCAGCGCTCCATTCTGGCGGCGCATGCCCTGTGCACCCTGAATCTTACAGGATGAATACGCTCGCCATCCTGCGCTGGCTGCTGTGGCGCGAACTTATGCTGACCTTGCGCCGCCGTTCGGATCTGGTGGCCGTATTGTTTTTCTTCGTCATATCGGTGAGCCTGTTTCCGCTGGGGGTGGGCGCGGAGCCATCCCTGCTACGTGTCATGGGTCCTGGTGTGCTATGGGTCGCCGCCCTGTTGTCGGTGATGTTATCGCTGGGACGGCTGTTCGCCGCCGATTTTGCCGACGGCACGCTGGAACAACTTTTGCTAATGCCTGTTCCATTGGCGTTGGCGGTCAGCGTCAAGATCATGGCGCACTGGCTGGTGTTCGGTCTGCCCTTGGTCCTGCTGGCACCTTTACTGGGTTTGCAGTTTGGTCTTTCATGGCAGGAGGCCGGGGTGCTGACTTTCTCCTTGCTACTGGGGACGCCCTCGCTCAGCCTGATCGGGGCCATCGGTGCGGCACTCACGCTAGGCGTCAGGGGGGCAGGCGTGCTGGTGGCACTGCTGGTGCTGCCATTGTATGTTCCAGTGCTGATATTCGGCGCTGGTGCCGCTGCGGCCAGTGCGGCCGACATCAGCCCCCAGGGGGCGCTCTCGTTGCTGGGTGCGCTGCTGGTGCTGGGGACCGCCTTTGGCCCGTATGCGACTGCGGCCGCCTTGAGAATCGCGTTGGATTGAAATGGGTCTTTTCGGCATCAACTGGTATCGCTATGCCGCTCCGCAGGCGTTCTATCCCTTGGCCGGAAAAATGATTCCGTGGTTTGCGGCCATCGCCGTCACGCTGGGGATCAGTGGACTGTATATCTCCTTGTGCATTGCGCCTACCGACTTCCAGCAAGGCGAGGTGTATCGCATCATCTTCGTCCACGTGCCGGCAGCGTGGATGTCGATGTTCATCTATCTGGTCATGGCAGGCTGGGCAGGCATCGGCCTGGCTCTCAACGCCCGGCTCTCTTTCATGATGGCGCAGGCGCTGGCCCCCACTGGTGCCATGTTCACCTTGCTTGCCCTGGTCACCGGATCGCTGTGGGGCAGGCCCACCTGGGGAACCTGGTGGGTGTGGGATGCACGCCTGACTTCCGAGCTGATCCTGCTGTTTCTCTACATCGGGTTCATGGCGCTCCAGTCCGCCATCGAGGATCCCCGTCGGGCGGACCGTGCCGGGGCGGTGCTGGCGTTGGTGGGGGTGGTCAACGTCCCCATCATCTATTTTTCGGTGGAATGGTGGAATACCTTGCATCAAGGCGCTTCCATCGGCCTGACCCGGGCGCCTGCCATGGCGGCCCCCATGCTGTGGGGTGTGCTGCTGATGGCGCTGGCGTTCTGGGCCTATACCATCGTCGTGGCGCTGATGCGGGTGCGCTGCGTGATCGCAGAGCGGGCGCGCGAAGCGCACTGGTTGAATGAAATGCGGGAAAGTACATGATGCATTGGAACAGCGTGAGCGATTTTTTCGCCATGGGTGGCTACGCCATCTATGTCTGGCCGTCTTTCGGTTTGACGCTGGGCGCCATGGTCCTGGAAGTCTGGCTGCTGCGTCGCCGGGCGAACAAAGCAGATGTTGCATGAAAGCACGCCACAAACGTCTCGCGTTCATCGCCGTCGGTCTGATTGCGTTGGGAGTGGCCACCGCGCTGGTGCTTGATGCATTCCGCAGCAATCTGGTGTTCTTCTATACGCCGACTCAGGTGGCCAATGGCGAAGCCCCGCAAGGTGGCCGCTTTCGCATCGGCGGGCTGGTGGAGCCAGGAAGCCTGAAACGGGCGGCCAACAGTCTGGAGGTGCGCTTTGTCGTGACCGACACGGCAAAACGCGTCGAAGTGGTGTACTCTGGCGTCCTGCCAGACCTGTTCAAGGAAGGCGGAGGGACCGTGGTTCAGGGTAGACTGGCAGCAGATGGATCGTTCCACGCCGACCAGGTGCTGGCCAAACACGACGAAAATTACATGCCGCCCGAAGCCGCCGAGGCGCTGAAGCAGGCTCGACGGGTGCAAACTACGGTGGAAGTGGAATGAGGATACGAGAGTACTTCTTCATTGCCATGTTGCATCGCGTGAACACCCCATGATCCCCGAGCTCGGACATCTCGCCTTGATCCTGGCCTGGCTGCTGGCCGCAGCGCAAGCCGGGTTTGCGTTCGCTGGTGCTGCGCGCAATGACGGCATCTTGATGGCGACGGGTGTTTCTGCTGCGCGTGGACAGTTCGTGTTCTGCGGCATCGCGTTCGTGAGCCTCGGCTATGCATTCTATGCCAATGACTTTTCCGTACTGTACGTGGCGTCTCATTCCAATTCCACGCTGCCACTGTATTACCGGCTGGCGGCGATCTGGGGCGGCCATGAGGGTTCCATGCTGTTGTGGACGACCACGCTGGCGTTGTGGACGGTCGCCGTCACCTTGTTCAGCCAGCATTTGCCCGAGGTGTTCCGCGCTCGGCTGCTGGGCACCATGGGGCTGATCAGCCTGGGTTTCCTGACTTTCATTTTGTTTGCTTCCAATCCGTTCCAGCGAATGATTCCGGCTGTCCTACAGGGGCGCGACCTCAACCCGCTGTTGCAGGATCCCGGTATGGTGTTGCATCCGCCAGTGCTGTACATGGGCTATGTGGGGTTTTCAGTGGTGTTCGGCTTTGCCATTGCCGCATTGCTGGGAGGAGAACTGAATCCACAATGGGCGCGTTGGACGCGCCCATGGACCACGGCCGCTTGGGTGTTCCTCACGGCTGGCATTACATTTGGTAGTCAATGGGCCTATTACGAGCTGGGCTGGGGCGGCTGGTGGTTTTGGGACGCCGTGGAGAATGCTTCCTTCATGCCGTGGCTGGTGGGCACGGCGCTGATCCATGCGCTGGCGGTGACGGAAAAGCGCGATGCCTTCAAGCTGTGGACGGTGCTGTTGGCGATCCTCACCTTTTCACTGGCGCTTTTGGGAACCTTCCTGGTACGTTCTGGCGTATTGACCTCGGTGCATGCCTTTGCCACCGATCCGCAGCGCGGTCTGTTCATCCTGGTGTTGCTGGGTGGCGTGGTGGGCGGGGCGCTCACCCTGTTTGCCCTGCGCGCGCCGCAGATGGGTCTGGGCGGGCGTTTCGGCATGGTGTCGCGTGAATCCATGTTGTTGGCCGGAAACGTGGTGTTGTTGGCTGCGACGGGAACCGTGATGCTGGGAACGCTTTACCCTTTGTTTCTGGAGGCGTTGGAGCTAGGTAAGATTTCCGTCGGGCCACCCTATTTCGACACCGTGTTCGTGCCCGTGATGTTGCCGGCCATGCTTCTGATGGGGCTGGCGATTTTCGCGCCCTGGAAACATGCCGTATTGACTGTGTTGCTGGGCCGCCTCAAGTGGGTGATGGGGGTCAGCGTGGCGATGGCCCTGCTGTTGCCGCTCATGCTCGGCAAATGGACTCCTCTGATTGCATTGGGACTCCTGATGGCCTTGTGGATAGCCGCGAGCGCTTTCGTCAGCGTGTATGAGCGCCTCAAAAAGCGGGAGGGCGGCATCATCAAAACGGTGGTCGGACTGCCGCGTGCCTACCAGGGCATGATCGTGGCCCATCTCGGGGTGGCGGTGTTCATCATGGGCGTGACCCTGGTCAAGGGCTATGAAGTCGAGCAGGACATGCGCATGAGTCCCGGCGATACGGCGCAGGTGGACGGATACGGTTTCCGCTTCGACGGCATCCGGGAAGCATTCGGCCCCAATTACATGGCGATAATCGGCCATTTCACCGTGACCTGGAATGGCCGTCCGGTAACCATACTTGCCCCGGAAAAACGGCATTACCTGGCTTCCGACACGCCCATGACGGAGGCGGCGATTTCGTCTGGTTTTTTTCGGGATCTGTACATCGCGTTGGGGGAGCCCATGGATGGCCAGGCCTGGTCGGTGCGCCTCTACGTCAAGCCGTTCGTACAGTGGATCTGGGCCGGCTGCCTGATGATGGCGGCGGGCGGGGTCCTGGCGCTGCTCGATCCGCGCTACCGGCGCCGCAACAGCGCGGCAATGGAGGGGACGGCATGAAGCCGGTACTGAAATATCTGCTGCCGCTGGCCATTTTCCTGGTGCTGGTGGGTTTTTTCGCCGCAAGCCTTAAGCACGATCCACGCGAGGTGCCCTCACCCCTCATCGACAAGCCAGCACCGGCATTCAGGCTGCCAGTGCTGAACGCCCCGGACAAAACGTTTGCACCCGAGGACATGCGTGGCCGGGTGTGGCTGCTCAATGTGTGGGCTTCCTGGTGCGGCGCCTGCCGTGACGAGCACCCCGTGCTGATGGAAATGGCGCGTTCCGGCATCGTCATGGTAGGGCTCGATTACAAGGATGATGAAGCGCAGGCCAGCGCCTTCCTGTCTCGCAGTGGCAACCCTTATACCATCGTGGTGGTCGATGCCGACGGTCGGGTGGGGATGGACTACGGCGTGTATGGCGTGCCGGAAACCTATGTCATCGACCGTGCCGGCATCATCCGTTACAAGCAGATCGGACCCATCACCCAAAAGGCCTTGCGGGAAAAAATTCTGCCCCTGCTGCAAAGATTGTGATGAAAAGGTCTGTATTGCTTGTTGCGCTGTGTCTATGGGTGCCGATGCTGGTCCAGGGCGTGGCTCGGCCACTGGGCGACGACCCCGAAGTCGAGGCGCGGCTGAAGGCACTGTCGAGCGAGTTACGCTGCCTGGTCTGCCAGAACCAGACGCTGGCGGATTCCAGCGCCGCCCTGGCCGAGGATTTGCGGCAGGAGATCCGTGCATTGATTGCTCAAGGTTTGAGCGATCAGGAAATCATCGACTATCTGGTGGCCCGCTATGGAGACTTCGTGCGGTATCGCCCCCCACTCAAAGCCACGACACTGTTGCTATGGATAGGGCCAGGATTGCTGCTCGCGGCTGGAGTGGGCGGATTGTGGTGGGTGTTACGACGGCGCAATGCGCGGCTTTCGGATGATGAGGAAAAAAGGAAAGAGGCATGACATTCTGGATATTGGCCGTTGTGCTGGTCCTGCTGGCGCTGGCATTCATCGTGGTTCCCATGATCCGGCCCGGCCTTGGGCGTACGCCGGGGCTCATCGCGCTCCTCGCCGCTGGTGTGCCGGTGGTGGCCATGCTGGCCTACCGACAGCTGGGCACGCCGGAGGTGGCCACGCAGCCATCCCCGGCGATGCCCTCCATGCAGAGTGGCGCCCTGCCGCCCGGCCATCCAGTGCTCGATGTGATGGACATGGATCTCGGCCAGCTGGCCGAGCGTTTGGCCAGAAAGCTCGAGGCCAACCCACATAACGCCGAGGGCTGGGCATTGCTGGCGCGCACCTATGTCGAATTGAAGCGCTACCCGGAAGCGCTGCCGGCTTTCGAGAAGGCTGTGGAACGCCTACCGGGCGATGCGCATCTGCTGGCCGATTATGCCGATGCGCTGGCGATGAGCCAGGGTGGACGGTTCGATCCCAAATCGGAAGCGCTGGTGGAACGCGCGCTGGCGCTGGAACCGATGCACGTGAAAGCCTTGTCGCTGAAAGCCATGGCGGCCTTCCATCGCAAGGACTATCCTGCCGCCATCGCAAGCTGGGAGCAAGTACTTCGAATGCCGGGGCTGGATGCCGAAACCACCCAGCAGGCGACCATTGGCATTACGATGACTCGTCAGCTGATACAGTCTCCCCGTCCTGAGGGCTGAGCGTGGTTTAACGCTGCTAGCCTTCAGACGACGCAGTCGACGTAGTAGCGCCCATCCTCTGCTTTGACCAAGCCGTGGATGTCGTTTTCGAAGCCCGGGAAGCGGGCGTTGAAATCACGTGCGAATTTGAGGTAGTTGACGATGGTGGCATTGAAGCGCTCGCCTGGGATCAACAGCGGGATGCCGGGGGGATAAGGCGTCAGCAGTACTGCGGTGATGCGGCCTTCCAGGGCATCGATCTCCACACGCTCGATCTCTTTATGCGCCATTTTGGCGAAAGCATCGGATGGCTTCATGGCCGGCACCATGTCCGACAGATACATGTCGGTGGTCAGCCGTGCTATGTCATTGGCACGATATACTTCGTGGATCTGGGTACATAAGTCCCTCAGGCCGATGCGCTCGTAGCGCGCATACTTGGCGACGAATTCCGGCAAAACTTTCCAGCATGGCTGGTTCTTGTCATAGTCGTCCTTGAATTGCTGGAGCGCGGCCACCAAGGTGTTCCAGCGGCCTTTGGTGATGCCGATGGTGAACATGATGAAGAAGGAATAAAGACCGGTCTTTTCCACGATCACCCCATGCTCGGCCAGATATTTGGTGACGATCGCGGCAGGAATGCCGAATTCCTGCGAAAACTCGCCATCCACGTTGAGGCCCGGGGTGATGATGGTCGCCTTGATCGGATCCAGCATGTTGAAGCCCTTGGCGATCTTGCCAAAGCCATGCCAGCGTTCCTTGGTCTTGAGCATCCAGGCTTCGCGTTCCTCGATGCCTTCATCCGAAAGATCTTCCGGCCCCCATACCTTGAACCACCAGTCGCTGCCCCATTCCTCGTCCACCTTGCGCATGGCACGGCGGAAATCCAGCGCCTCCATGATGGATTCTTCCACCAGGGCGCGCCCGCCCGGTTGTTCCATCATGGCGGCAGCCACGTCACACGAAGCGATGATGGCGTACTGCGGGCTGGTGGAGGTATGCATCAGGTAGGCTTCATTGAATACGTCGCGGTCGAGCCTGTTTCGCTCGGCATCCTGAACCAGGATTTGTGAAGCTTGCGAAAGTCCTGCCAGCAATTTGTGGGTGGATTGGGTGGAAAATATGATGGACTCCTTGCAGCGCGGGCGACCCTCGCCGATGGCGTGGTAGTCGCCATAGAAATCGTGGAACGCAGCGTGCGGCAGCCACGCTTCGTCGAAGTGCAGGGTGTCGATCTTGCCATCCAGCATTTCCTTGATTTCCTCGACGTTGTAGATCACACCGTCATAAGTGGACTGGGTGATGGTCAGCACCCGTGGCTTGGCATTTTTGTCGGTGGCGAACGGGTTTTTCTCGATTTTCTTCTGGATGTTCTCCCACTCGAATTCCTCTTTCGGGATCGGCCCGATGATGCCGAAGTGGTTGCGCGTCGGCATCAGGAACACCGGAATGGCGCCGGTCATGATGATGGAATGCAGCACGGACTTGTGACAGTTACGATCCACCACCACGATGTCGCCCGGGGCCACGGTGGAGTGCCAGACGATCTTGTTGGAAGTCGAGGTGCCATTGGTCACGAAAAACAGGTGATCGGCGTGGAAGATGCGCGCGGCATTGCGTTCGCTTGCCGCCACCGGGCCAGTATGGTCGAGCAGCTGGCCGAGTTCGTCCACCGCGTTACACACGTCGGCGCGCAACATGTTCTCGCCGAAGAATTGGTGGAACATCTGGCCAACCGGGCTCTTTAAGAAAGCTACCCCGCCGGAGTGCCCAGGGCAGTGCCAGGAATAGGAACCGTCCGCGGCATAATGGGTCAGTGCCCGGAAAAACGGTGGCGGCAGGCTGTCCAGATAGGCGCGTGCCTCGCGCACGATGTAGCGCGCCACGAACTCGGGGGTATCCTCGTTCATGTGGATGAAGCCATGCAGCTCGCGCAGCACGTCGTTGGGAATGTGGCGCGAGGTGCGGGTTTCGCCGTGCAGGAAAATCGGGATGTCTTCATTGCGGAAACGGATTTCGCGCACGAACTGGCGGAGCTTTTCCAGGGCCGACTTGTTTTCTTCGACGATTTCCTCATCGTCGATCGACAGGATGAAGGCGGAAGCCCGGCTCTGCTGCTGGGCGAAGGCGGTCAGATCGCCATAGCTGGTGACGCCTAGCACTTCCATGCCTTCGTCCTCGATGGCCTTGGCCAACACACGGATGCCAAGTCCGGAAGCATTCTCGGAGCGAAAGTCTTCATCGATGATGATGACGGGAAAGCGGAATTTCATCGGTGTGTCCTCATTCAACGACTCGCCTCGTGTGCTGCGGAAAGCAGGTCACGGCCTTGCTGCATACGGCAATGGACATAAAGATCATCGAAAAATTGCCGGAGATTGTTCCAGTCCAATCTCGTGTCACCGGTCATGCTCGCCAGATAGCCATCCAGCCAGATCGACAGGTCGCGCATCTCGTCGGCATGCCCGTCTTCCAAAGCCTGTAGAAAGGCCGCGCAGGTGAAAGCGGTCAGATCGATGACGGGACCATTCACGGCGTGTGCAGGAGAGAAGCCCGCACTAGCTGCCAGCATGATGCAGCCGAGCAGCATATTGCGGGCGGAGCACATCATATCTTGGGCAAGGTGACGCCGCGCTGGCCCTGATACTTGCCCCCACGGTCCTTGTAGGAAGTCTCGCACACGTCGTCGGCATCGGCCTCGAAAAACAACACCTGGGCGCAGCCCTCGTTGGCGTAAATCTTGGCCGGCAGCGGTGTCGTGTTGGAAAATTCCAGCGTCACATAACCTTCCCATTCGGGCTCGAACGGCGTCACGTTGACGATGATGCCGCAACGCGCATAAGTGGATTTGCCAAGACAGATCGTCAATACGTTGCGCGGGATGCGGAAATACTCTACGGTACGCGCCAGCGCGAAGGAATTGGGCGGGATGATGCAGTAGTCCGCCTCGACTTCCACGAAAGAGTTGGGGTCGAAATTCTTGGGATCGACGATGGTGCTGTTGAGGTTGGTGAACAGCCTGAATTCACGGGAACAGCGGATGTCATAGCCATAGCTCGATGTCCCATAGGACACCACCTTGTGACCATTCACCTCCTTGATCTGCGTCGGCTCGAACGGGCTGATCATGCCATGCTGCTCTGCCATGCGGCGGATCCATCGGTCGGATTTGATGCTCATCTCGATTTCTATTGCATGACTACGAAAGGAGAGCGCATTATACGACGCATGCCCGACTTGTGTGGGAATGGCGGCAGACTTCACTGCGGCGATTGTTTTCCTTCCGGGATCGAAAAAGCCCCACCATTGGCAGCCAACAGCTGCATGATGTCCTGCTCCGGTAGGGGGCGGGAAAACAGGTAGCCTTGCAAGTAATCACAATTATGCTGGCGAAGATAATCGCATTGTGCGTGTGTTTCGACACCCTCGGCAACTACCTGGATTCCCAGGCTGTGTGCCAACGAGATGGTGGCGGTGGCAATGGCCGCGTCGTTGGCATCCGTCAGGACATCCTTGATGAAGGAGCGGTCGATCTTGAGATGATGGACGGGAAAGCGCTTCAAGTAATTCAGGGAAGAATAGCCCGTCCCGAAGTCATCGATCGCCAGGCGCACCCCTAGCCCGCGTAGCGCCCACAGTACCAAGGTCGTCTGCTCGACGTTTTCCATGGCCGCGCTTTCGGTGATTTCGAATTCCAGTAACTCCGGCGGGACGCTGCTGTCATGAATGATCTGGCCGATCTCATGCACACTGTCGGGTTGCTGCAGTTGTCGTGCCGACATGTTGATGGCGAGCCTGACCGGTGGCAAATGGGCCTTCTGCCAGCGCTGTAGGCAGCAGCTGGCTTCCTGGATGACCCAGCGGCCGATGGATAGAATGGCGCCGGATGCTTCCGCGATCGGGATGAACCGGTCGGGCGGGATCAGCCCGCGCTCCCGGTGCCGCCAGCGTAGCAGCACTTCCAATGCAGCGAGTCGGCCATCCTCGGCTTGGACGATGGGTTGGAACAACAGGAAGAATTCTTGCCGCTCCAGTGCAAGACGCAGGTCATGCTCGATTTGGATGCGATCCTGCAAGGCGGCATTCATCTCGGGGGAAAAGAAGCAGAAGCCGTTACGTCCCGCCTCTTTGGCCGCATACATGGCGGTGTCGGCGTTTTTCATCAGTTCGGCCGGCGTGCTCCCATCCCGGGGATAGCAGCAGATCCCGATACTAGGCGTGGTGTGCAAGGTTCGGTCTTCGATTTGGTAAGGGGCACTCAGCGTTTCACGGATTTTGTCGGCGATGTGAGAAGCGACTTGGGGGTCAGTGTTGTCCGACAGCACGATGACGAACTCGTCACCGCCCAGACGGGAGACGATGTCGCTTTTGCGGACACATTGTTTCAGCCTTTTGGCGACTTCGAGCAAGACCCGGTCACCGAAATGGTGGCCCATCGTGTCGTTGATGGCCTTGAACCGGTCCAGATCGAGGAACATCACGGCGATTCCAGTTGAGGCGCGTTTCGCACTGGCAATCATCTGTTCCATGCGGGCCACCAGCGAAAAGCGGTTGGGCAGGCCGGTCAACGCATCATGATGTGCAAGATAGCGGATCTGTTCTTCGGACAGCTTGCGCTCGGTGATGTCGTGGAAATAGCCGACATAGTGGGTGATTCGACCTTTTTCGTCGCGGATGACCGAAATGGACAAGTTTTTGGGGTAGGTGCTGCCGTCCTTGCGGGTATCCCAGACTTCGCCGATCCAAAAATCGGTCTTTTCCAGACAGCGCCACATCTCCTCGTAAGTTTTCCGCGGCGTCAGATTGGACTGCAGGATGTTGGGGTTCTTCCCGAGCACTTCGTGTGGCTGGTAGCCCGTCAGGGTGCAGAAAGCACGGTTGACATGCAGGATGTGGTTGTGGGCATCGGTGATCATGGCTGCCTGCTGGTTGTGCTCGAACGCCTTGACGAACAGGTTGAGCTGCTCTTCGGCCAATTTTTGAGCCGTGATGTCCTGTACCGTCCCCACCGAGCGCAGTGGCTTGCCTTGCTCGTCGTAGAGGGTTTTGCCGCGTTCATGGACGAACTTGATACGGCCATCCGCCATCAGCAGCCGGTGCACGATGGAATAAGGGGTGCGGTTGGAGACGGAACCGGTATAGGTCTGGTGCACCATTTCCCGGTCATCGGGATGCACCGTGTCGAGGAAAGCCTCATAGCTGGCTCCGAACCGTGCCGGGTCGATTTCGAAGATGTTGAAGATTTCGTCGGACCAGAACAGGCGTCCACTCACCAGATCCAGTTCCCAGCTACCCAACTGGGCGAGTTGCTGCGCCTCCTTCAGGTTGTTCTCGATCGCCTTGATCGCCTGCTCGGCGGCCTTCTGGTCGGTGATGTCCTGATGGAACCCCAGAATGCCGATGATGACACCGGTTTCACTGCGCAAGGGAGTTTGCGTGGTGCGCAGCCACACTTCCCTTTGCTGGCTACGGTGAGGTTCTTCGAACGTTTCCGTGACACCGGTCTCGATGACGTGGCGGTCACGGGCGCGGTGGCGGGCCGCCTGCTCGGCCGGGAAGAGATCATGGTCGGTGCGGCCGACGATGCGCTCTCTGGGCAGGCCCACATCCTGCGCGAAGCGCGCGTTGCAGGACACATAGACCGAGTCGAGATCCTTGACGAAGATACCGAGCGGCAAGGCATCGACCAGCGGGGTATGGAACAGGTGGCGCACCGTGTCCAGCAAGCCGGGACCGGGTGTGGTCGAGGTTATGGCGGTCGGCATGAAACACGAACTCCGAGGGCGACCGGACGTCGGCTCAATCGTCTTCGTCGTCGGCGCAAGCCTTGCGCCGCGCCCGTACGCCTTCGGCCAGCATTTCGAGCAGCGCTACACTGTCTTCCCAGCCCAGGCAGGCATCGGTGATCGACTGGCCGTATTCCAGGGGACAACCTGGTTTGAGATCCTGGCGGCCTTCCTTGAGATTGGATTCCACCATCACACCGAAAATGCGTTGTTCGCCGGCAGCCAGCTGATCCGCGATGTCTCGGGCCACATCCAGCTGCAATTTGAACTGTTTGCGGCTATTGCCATGGGAGCAGTCGATCATCACGCGCGGGGTGAGGCCGGACGCGGCCAGCTCGTGACAGGCGGCGTTCACGCTGGCAGCATCATAGTTGGGCTCCTTGCCGCCTCGCAGGATGATGTGGCAGTCTTCGTTGCCAGTGGTGGACACGATGGCGGTGTGACCTTCACGCGTCACAGAGAGGAAATGGTGCGGCGAGGAGGCCGACTTGATGGCGTCCACGGCGATACGGATGTTGCCATCGGTGCCATTCTTGAAGCCGACCGGGCAGGATAAGCCGGAGGCCAGCTCGCGGTGCACCTGGCTTTCCGTGGTGCGCGCGCCGATGGCCCCCCAGGAAACGAGATCGGCGTTGTACTGGGGCGTGATCACATCGAGGAATTCCGCGCCGGCCGGCAGGCCCAATGCATTGATGTCGAGCAGGATGCTGCGCGCCAGGCGTAGTCCTTCGTTGATCTGAAAGCTTCCATCGAGCCGTGGGTCGTTGATCAGCCCCTTCCAGCCCACGGTGGTGCGCGGCTTTTCGAAATAGACGCGCATCAGGATCAATAGCTCGTCTTGTAGCCGTTTGCGTTGCTCCAACAAACGGTGGGCGTATTCCAGCCCGGCATCGCGGTCGTGGATGGAGCAGGGACCGATGATGACCACCAGGCGGTCGTCGGCCCCATGCATGATGCGATGGATGGCCTGTCGGGTCGCGATGATGTTTTCAGCGGCAGCATCGCTCAATGGCAGTTCGGCGAGCAGGCGTGAAGGAGGCACGAGCTCCTTGATTTCGCGGATGCGAAGGTCGCTGGTTACGGGTTTGCTGGAAGTCATAAAAGCTATATCGCCACGTGGCTGGAATCAATATGCGCATTTTAACGCATCGAAGGGCAGGGATACAGCCGGAATTCGGCCTTTACCCTGATGTACAAGGGGCCGAATCGTCGCGGTCAGGTATTCTGGATCACGATATGGGGAAACTTGTGACTGTGATCGAGCGCCTGCTCCGACAGCTTCACCGCGATACGACGGGCGATCTTGAGATATTCCGCGGCGATGCGTCCTGCCGGTTCGGCCACCACCGTGGGCATGCCACCATCGGTCTGTTCGCGGATGCGGATGTCGAGCGGCAGCGCCCCCAGCAGCTCGACGTGGTAGTCCTGGCACATGCGGGCACCGCCGCCGGCGCCGAAGATGTGCTCCTCATGGCCGCAGCGCGAGCAGATGTGCGTACTCATGTTCTCGACGATGCCGAGGATGGGAATGCCCACTTTCTCGAACATCTTGAGCCCCTTGCGGGCGTCGAGCAGGGCGATGTCCTGTGGCGTGGTGACGATCACGGCCCCGGTCACCGGCACTTTCTGCGCCAGGGTGAGCTGGACGTCGCCGGTGCCGGGCGGCAGATCGACCACCAGATAATCCAGCTCGCCCCAGCGGGTTTCACGCAGCAATTGCTCCAGTGCGCCCGTCACCATTGGGCCGCGCCACACCATGGGGGTATCCGGGTCGATCAAAAAGCCGATCGACATCGCCTTCACCCCATAACGTTCCAGAGGTTCCATGCTCTTGCCGTCGACGCTCTCCGGGCGGGCCGAGATGCCCAGCATCTGCGGCTGCGACGGGCCGTAGATGTCGGCATCCAGCAGGCCGACCTGGGCGCCTTCAGCGGCCAGCGCCAGCGCCAGATTGACGGCGGTGGTGGATTTGCCGACCCCACCCTTGCCGGAGGCGACAGCGATGATGTTTTTCACGCCGGGAATCAGCTGTACACCCCGTTGCACGGCATGGGCGGCGATCCTGGAGGTCACATTGACGAATACACTGCCGGCACCGGGCAGGCTTTTCAGCTTGTCTTCGACCAGTGTGCGGATTTCCGCCGCAACCGTTTTGGCCGGATAGCCCAGCACGATGTCGAGCGCGACGTTGGCCCCGTCGATGCGCAGGTTGCGGACGCATTTGGCGCTGACGAAATCCTTGCCGGTATTCGGGTCGATGAGTGCCTTGAGCGCGGCTTGTATCTGCAGTTCGGTGAGTGACATGAAGCGGTAATTCCTGACTAAACCATTCAGGAATGCATTTTAGCGCATGTGCTGGGGCGCGTCATTTGCTAAAATGCAGCCGTTCTTCCATACACGCGCTGCTCCATGACCCGCACGATTCTCGTCACCTCCGCACTACCCTATGCCAATGGCAGCATCCACCTGGGCCACCTGGTGGAGTACATCCAGACCGATATCTGGGCGCGCTTCCAGAAGATGCGAGGGCACGAGTGCTATTACGTCTGCGCCGATGATACCCATGGCACGCCCATCATGCTGCGTGCGGAAAAGGAGGGCGTCACACCGGAGCAGCTCATCGAGCGCGTGCGTGCCGAGCATATGGCGGATTTCCGGGATTTCCTTGTGGAGTTTGATAATTACCATTCCACCCACTCCGAGGAAAACCGCGCCCTGGCCTGCGCCATATACCAGACGCTCAAAGCGCGAGGACTCATTGAGACGCGCACCGTCGAGCAGTTTTACGATCCGGTCAAGCAGATGTTTCTGCCTGACCGCTTCATCAAGGGCGAATGCCCACGTTGCCATGCCAGGGACCAGTACGGTGATTGCTGCGAGGCGTGCGGTGCCACCTACAGCCCGACCGAGCTGATTAACCCCGTGTCTGCCGTATCCGGCGCGGTGCCGGAGCGCCGCGAGACCGAGCATTATTTCTTCAAGCTGTCCGAATGCGAGGCGTTCCTGCGTGAGTGGACGCGCTCCGGCGCGTTGCAGCAGGAGGCCGTCAACAAGCTGAGTGAATGGTTTGCGCAAGGCCTGGCGGATTGGGACATAACGCGCGATGCGCCCTATTTCGGCTTCGAGATTCCCGATGCGCCGGGCAAGTATTTCTACGTGTGGCTGGATGCGCCCGTCGGCTACATGGCGAGCTTCGAGAATTTATGCAAGCGGCTGGGGTTGGACTTCGGCGAGTATTGGAGAAAAGGCTCGACGACCGAGCTATATCACTTCATCGGCAAGGACATCCTGTATTTCCACGCCCTGTTCTGGCCGGCGATGTTGGAGTACTCCGGCTATCGCACGCCGACCGCGGTTTTTGCGCATGGCTTCCTTACCGTGAACGGTGAAAAAATGTCCAAGTCGCGCGGCACCTTCATCACTGCGCGCAGCTATCTGGAGCATGTCGGGAATCCGGAGTACCTGCGCTATTACTACGCCGCCAAGCTCAACGGCACTATGGAGGATATAGACCTCAACCTGGAGGATTTCGTCGCCCGGGTGAATGCCGACCTCATCGGCAAGTATGTCAACATCGCCAGCCGTTGCGTGGGGTTCATTACCAGGCATTTCGGCGGGGAGTTGAGGCGAGAGAGTATGCCGCCGTTCGACGGCGGGCAAGACATCGGCGAAGCCTACGAAGCCCGCAATTACGCCAAGGCATTGCGCGATATCATGGCCATAGCCGACCGCATCAACGCCGACATCGCGGCGGCGGAGCCGTGGAAGCTGGCCAGGGACGAGACCAAGCGGGATGAGTTACATGATATATGCTCCCGTGCCTTGCATGGGTTCTATGTGTTGTCCATCCTGTTGCAGCCGGTGTTGCCGGCTACGGCGTCCAGAGTAGCGCGCGAACTGTTCGGCATGGAGCGGAATTTCGTCTGGGATGATTTGCGGGAACTGCCGGCCAAAATCAATCCCTACCAGCACCTGATGACCCGTCTCGATCCCAGGCAGATCGAGGCTATGGTGGAGGCCAACAAACAAAGCCTGCAGACGCCCCAGGCGCATTCCGAACAGCGCCATGCCGGACACCAGCAGCATGTGGCCCAGGAAGAAGCCCAGGCGGCCGCACGGGACTGGGAATCCTTCATCGGCATCGAGGATTTTTCCAAAGTGGATTTGCGCATCGCGCGCATCCTGAGCGCCGAGCACGTGGAAGGCGCGGAAAAGCTGCTCAAGCTCACCCTGGACATCGGCGAGGCAAAGCCACGCACCGTGTTCGCCGGGATTAAGTCGGCCTATGATCCGGCGACGCTTGTGGGCCGGCTGACGGTGATGGTGGCCAACCTCACGCCACGCAAGATGAAGTTCGGCGTCTCTGAAGGCATGGTGCTAGCGGCTTCGGATGCGCGTGGCGGGCCCTACCTGCTGTCGCCGGATGTCGGCGCGCAGCCGGGCATGCAGGTCAAATGACCGGATGGCAGACGCCGAAAAAGTCCGTCTCGACAAATGGTTATGGGCGGCGCGATTCTTCAAGACGCGCGCCCTCTCTGCCGAAGCCGTGGAAAGCGGCAAAGTGCAGATGGATGGCGCTCGCGTCAAGCCAGCCAAGGAAGTGAAGCCAGGCCAGGTGCTGCGTATCCGCCGGGGCGCCGAGGAGCTGGAAGTTGTGGTGCGCGGGCTTTCCACGCAACGCCGGGGCGCGCCGGAAGCCGCCCTGCTTTATGAGGAAACCGAGGCTAGCCGCCAGCGGCGCGAAAACGCCAGGCTCACCGGCGAGCACGAACATGCCCGGCGCGAGCGCGGCATGGGCCGTCCCACCAAGCGCGACCGGCGGATGATCCAAAAGTTTTTCGGATAAGGCTTGTCTCGATCGGGCGGCGTGTCATACAATGGCAACATTCATTTCTATAATTATAGAAATATGGAAACGAAATCCGCTGTCCGCATCCTTTCCGCCCTGGCGCAGGAAACCCGGCTGTCGCTGTTCCGGCTGCTGGTGCAGGCCGGGCCGGCAGGCCTGGCGGCCGGAGAGCTCGCCGAGAGGCTGGCGATCCCGGCCTCGACGCTGTCTTTCCATCTCAAGGAACTGGCCCATGCCGACCTGGTGAACGCCCGGCAGGAAGGCCGTTTCGTCATCTACGCCGCCCAGTTCGCCACCATGAATGCGCTGCTGTCCTTTCTCACCGAGAACTGCTGCGGCGGCAACCCCTGTGCGCCGGTGTGCACACCGGCCTGTTCGGCCCACGAGGAGTATCCATCATGAAACGCTTGCATGTGCACGTCTCGGTCCACGATCTCGACGGGAGTATCCGCTTTTACAGCACGCTGTTCGGCAGCGCACCCAGCGTGATCAAGCCGGACTATGCGAAATGGTTGCTGGACGACCCACGCATGAATTTCGCCATTTCGCAGCGTGGCGCGCCGACCGGTCTCAACCATCTTGGCATCCAGGTCGAAAGTGCGGAGGAACTGGCCGAGCTGCAGGGCCGCCTGCAAAGCCTGCAGACCGACGTCGAGGCGGAATTGGGGACCACCTGCTGCTATGCCCGATCCGACAAATACTGGGTCACCGACCCCGAAGGCATCGCCTGGGAGGCCTACCATACCCTGGATGTGGTGCCGGTGTTCGGCGGGGACAGAGCAGGGGGCGCCGAATGCTGCGTCCCCCTGAGCATGGTGACGAAAAAGCGCGATGCAGGTGGTTGCTGCGCCTGAGCCAATCCAAACTCTATTTATTCCTAAGGAACCCACATGAGCGAAAAGACCTTCAACGTACTTATCCTGTGCACAGGCAATTCCGCCCGCAGCATCATGGCCGAGGCTCTGTTCAACACATTGGGCAAGGGCCGTTTCAAAGCCTACAGCGCCGGCAGTCATCCCACCGGCAAGGTCAATCCGTTTGCCATCGAGCAGATCCAGTCGATTGGCTACCCCACCGAAGGGCTGCGCAGCAAGAGCTGGGACGAATTTACTGGGCCGGATGCGCCGCAGATGGACTTCGTCATCACGGTGTGCGATCGCGCTGCGGGAGAAGTCTGCCCGGTATGGCCCGGCAACCCCATCACCGCCCACTGGGGTTTCGAGGACCCGGCGGCGCTGGAAGGGACCGATGACGAAAAACGTGCCCTGTTCCGTAAGGTGTTCCACCAGATCCGTAACCGGGTCAGTATCTTTGTCAACCTGCC
Source organism: Methylophilaceae bacterium (assembly GCA_026419515.1). Lineage (GTDB taxonomy): Bacteria > Pseudomonadota > Gammaproteobacteria > Burkholderiales > Methylophilaceae > JANZZG01. The sequence continues at coordinate 9,099 of JANZZG010000054.1, read as the reverse complement.
GCTGACCAATCTCGACCGCTTGGCCATCAAGCGCGAGATGGACGACATCGGCCGTATGCAGGTGTAGCGGCATGAGTATCTTCGAGCGTTACCTCACAGTCTGGGTGGGCCTGTGCATCGTCGCCGGCGTGGCCCTGGGCCAGATCGTGCCGGAATTCTTTCAGGCGGTTGGCCGCCTGCAGGTGGCGCAGGTCAACCTGCCGGTCGGACTGCTGATCTGGGTGATGATCATCCCGATGCTGGTCAAGGTGGATTTCGGCGCACTGCACGAAGTCCGCCAGCATGTGCGCGGCATCGCCGTGACCCTGTTCGTCAACTGGCTGGTCAAGCCGTTTTCCATGGCGTTCCTCGGCTGGCTGTTCATCCGCCAGCTGTTCGCGCCCCTGCTGCCGGCGGATCAGCTCGACGGCTACATCGCCGGTCTCATCCTGCTGGCGGCAGCGCCCTGTACCGCCATGGTATTCGTCTGGAGCCGGCTGTCCAATGGAGATCCGCTGTTCACGCTGTCGCAGGTGGCGCTCAACGACACCATCATGGTGTTCGCCTTCGCCCCCATCGTCGGCCTGCTGCTGGGCATTTCGTCGATTACGGTGCCGTGGGCGACGCTGTTCACTTCGGTGGTGCTCTACATCGTCATCCCCGTGCTGCTGGCCCAGGGCTGGCGCAGGGCGCTACTGGCAAAAGGTCAGGATGCGTTCGATAATGCGATGGCAAAGATCGGCCCGTGGTCGATCGCCGCGCTGCTGGCGACCCTGGTGCTGCTGTTCGGCTTCCAGGGCGAGGCCATCCTGAAACAACCTTTGATCATCGGGCTGCTGGCCGTGCCCATCCTGATCCAGGTATTCTTCAACGCTGCGCTGGCTTATTGGCTCAACCGGGTGGCGGGCGAGAAGCATTCCGTCGCCTGTCCCTCGGCATTGATCGGTGCCAGCAATTTCTTCGAGCTGGCCGTGGCCGCCGCCATCAGCCTGTTCGGTTTCGAGTCCGGCGCGGCACTGGCGACCGTGGTCGGGGTGCTGATCGAGGTACCGGTGATGCTGCTGGTGGTGCGTGTGGTGAATGCCAGCAAAGGGTGGTACGAGGCCGCGCGTCAATCAAACAGGCTGGCCTGAGGCGATTCTGCTTTCACGCTAGGCGGCGTGAACAAGGAGGTATCCAGTTCCGTCCAGCGCTCCAGGCCCAGCCGTCGGACCGCCAGCCGGAAGCGCTGGGCGATCATGTCGGCGTAGGCGCCGCTGCCGCACATGCGGCGGCCAAAAGCGGAATCGTAGGATTTGCCCTCCCGGCTTTGCCGGATGAGGCTCATCACATGCGCCGCCTTCAGGGGGGCATGCAGCTTGAGCCATTCCTCGAACAACGTGGTGAGCTCATGCGGCAAGCGCAACAGAACATAGCCGGCGGCGCTGGCGCCGGCGTCCCGGGCCGCTTCCAGGATGCTTTCCAACGCGTCGTCGTTGAGCGCGGGAATGAGGGGCGCGGTCATCACCGCGGTGGGAATGCCGGCCGCCGACAGTGCCGCGATGGTTTCCAGCCGCCGCTGCGGGGCAGCGGCGCGGGGCTCCATTCGTCTGGCCAGGGTGCGGTCGAGGGTGGTGATGCTGATGGCGGCATGGGCCAGCCCCTGCGCGGCCATGGCCGACAGGAGGTCGATGTCGCGCTCGATCAGCGCGGATTTGGTGACGATGGTGACCGGATGGCGACATTCCAGCAGCACTTCCAGGATCTGGCGCGTCACCCGGTATTCACGCTCAATGGGCTGGTAAGGGTCGGTGTTGCTGCCCAGCGCGATGGGTGCGCAGCGGTAGCCCGGTTTGGCCAGCGCCTGCCGCAACAACGCGGCGGCTTGCGGCTTGACCAGCAGACGGCTCTCGAAATCCAGTCCGGGTGACAGGCCGAGCCAGGCATGGGAAGGTCGGGCGTAGCAGTAGATGCAGCCGTGTTCGCAGCCCCGGTAGGGGTTGATCGAGCGGTCGTACGGGATGTCGGGGGAATCGTTGTAGCTGAGGATGCTGCGGGAGGTGTCGATGGCGACTTCGGTGCGTAGCGGCGGCAGCTCGGCATCCAGGCTGCCCCAGCCGTCATCGATGGCTTCCCGTTGGTAATGGGCAAAGCGGCTGACGGCGTTGCTGGATGCACCACGCCCTTTGAAGATCAGAGGCCTTGCGTCAGATGGGCCCAAGGTCGATATCCTGGTGCGGCAATTGCTCCGTCACGATGGCATTCGGGATGAGAAGCCCCGCGGGGAGGAAGCTTCTCATCTCATCTTATGGCGCCTGGCTAGTGTTTGCCCGCCTTTTCCTTGACTTTGACCTTGGCGTCTTCCTTCACGCTCTTGAGATCGGCGGTCTTGCCAGCCGCGGCGGCCCTGGCATTGCCGACCGTGATGTCTTTCCTGATCTTTTCGACGGACTTCTTGCCAAACCCGGGCACCTTTTCGAGGTCGTCGGTCGACTTGAATTCACCATGTTGCTTGCGGTATTCGACGATGGCCTTGGCTTTGGCCGGGCCGATCCCCTTGATGGTTTGCAGCTCTGCTTCCGTGGCGGTATTGAGATCGATCGCGGCGTAGGCCGGCAGTATGAACACGCAAGCACTGAGGCAAGCGAGCAGGAATTTTTTCATGGGCCATTCTCCTTTTGATGGTGGATGAAATATCGCCTGACACCCAAGGTGGGCCATATTGCCCACCCTCCGCGGCAGACTGGAGTAATCTTACTACTTTTGGTCGAAATCGAGTTCACCACGGCACGATCTGTCCATCATAGGCATAAAACGTCCCGGAATCGGCCGGTGACAGCCGCTCGATCAGCCGGCGCATGCCGGCGATGCTTTGCTGCGGCGTGATCCAGGCATTGGGGCCGCCCATGTCGGTCTTGACCCAGCCGGGATGCAGCAGACCGACCAGGATCCCACGCGGCGCGAGATCGATGGACAGGCTCTTTGCCACGGCATTGAGCGCAGCCTTGCTGGAGCGGTAGAAATAAGCGCCACCACTACCGTTGTCGGCCATGCTGCCCATCTTGCTGGTGATGAACACCAGCTTTTTCTGCTCGCTCGCCGCCACGTGCTCGAGGAACGCCTCGGCCAGTTTGAGTGGTGCGATGGTGTTGATGCGGAATTCTTCCAGCCACATTTCGACATTGGCATTGCCGAAACTCGGCTGATCCCGGTCCAGATAGATGCCCGCATTGCTGATCAGCACGTCGATGGCGGTGTTGCGCAACTCGTCTGCCAGATGGCGGATTGCCTCGAATTCACCGACATCGAGGCGATGGATGTGAATGTTGTCATGAGTTTTGGCGAGCGATTGGAGCGCACTGGCTTCCTGCGGTCTGCGGCAGCACGCATGCACGCGCCAACCATCCGCCGCATACTGTCGAACGAATTCCAGCCCCAATCCACGGTTCGCCCCGGTGATGAGCGTAACAGGCATAACCCTTCCTCTCGAAACGGACAAAAATCGATGCGCAATGATACTCGGTTGGATAGAATACGCCTTTTTTCGGAAGGCCGCATGACGGCTTTTATGATAGCTGACTGAATCATGAAAATTGCCATTGCCGGTACCGGTTATGTGGGATTGTCGCTGGCGGTATTGTTTGCCCAGCGCCACGAAGTCGTCGCCCTCGACATCGTTGCGTCCAAAGTCGAGATGCTCAATGCCAGACACTCTCCCATCGCCGATGCCGAGATCGAGCATTATCTTCAGACCAGGCCTCTGAATTTGCGCGCCACACTCGACAAACGAGAGGCTTATGGCGGCGCGGACTACGTCGTGATCGCCACCCCCACCGATTACGACCCGGAGACCAACTACTTCGATACGTCTTCCGTCGAAGCCGTGATCCGCGATGTGATGGCGATCAACCCGCAAGCAGTGATGGTGATCAAATCCACCGTACCGGTCGGCTACACTGCCAGGACACGTAAGGCGCTCGGCACGCCAAACCTCATCTTCTCCCCCGAGTTTCTGCGCGAAGGCCGCGCACTCTACGACAACCTCTACCCATCGCGCATCATCGTCGGCGAGCGATCCGCGCGCGCCGAGACCTTCGCCCGGCTCCTCGAAGAAGGTGCGCTCAAGCAGGACGTTCCCGTGCTATTCACCGACAGCACCGAAGCCGAAGCGATCAAACTCTTCGCCAACACCTATCTCGCCATGCGGGTAGCCTATTTCAACGAACTCGACACCTATGCCGCCACCCACGGTCTCGATACCCGGCAGATCATCGAAGGCGTCTGCCTCGATCCCCGTATTGGCAACTTCTACAACAACCCTTCCTTTGGCTATGGTGGCTATTGTCTGCCCAAGGACACCAAACAGCTTCTGGCCAACTACCGCGACGTGCCGCAGAACCTGATCCGCGCCATCGTCGAAGCGAACGCCACGCGCAAGGATTTCATCGCCGACGAGATCATTCGCCGTAAACCACGCGTGGTCGGCGTCTATCGGCTGATCATGAAGGCAGGCTCCGACAATTTCCGCGCTTCCTCGATCCAGGGCATCATGAAGCGTATCAAGGCCAAGGGCATTCCGGTCATCGTGTATGAACCGGTATTGAAAGAACCCGAGTTTTTCCGTTCCCCGGTGATCAACGATCTGGCACGGTTCAAACGGGAAGCCGACGTCATCGTCGCCAACCGGATCACGGACGACATTCGCGACGTTGCCGAAAAGGTGTACAGCCGGGATTTGTTTGGAAGCGATTGATTCTGCCATGAACCAAGGAGACAGGAATGCGTCCTCTCGATGAGGTGCGGCTGGGCGTCATCGGGCTTGGTTACGTGGGGCTGCCCGTGGCGGTCGAGTTTGGGAAGCGTTACAACACGACCGGTTTCGACATCGATTCGAACCGTATCCGTGAACTGCGTGAAGGAAAAGACCACACGCTCGAAGTCGATGAAGCAGAGCTGGCCCAAGCCGTCCGGCTCAGCTATACGGACCGCCTGCAAGATATCGCGCATTGCAACACCTACATCGTCACGGTGCCGACCCCGGTGGATCGCCACAATCGGCCAGACCTCACTCCCCTCATCAAAGCTAGCGAATCCGTGGGCAAGGTAATCAAGCAAGGCGATGTCGTCATCTACGAATCCACGGTGTATCCCGGCGCGACGGAAGAAGACTGTGTGCCGATCATCGAAAAAATCTCCGGGTTCCGGTTCAACGTCGATTTCTTCGCCGGATACAGTCCCGAGCGCATCAATCCGGGGGACAAGGAACACCGTTTCACCACCATCAAAAAGGTCACTTCGGGTTCCACGCCGGAAGTCGCCGATTTCGTCGATGCGCTTTATGCGTCCGAGGTGGTGGCGGGGACGCACAAGGCGCCCTCCATCAAGGTGGCGGAAGCCGCCAAGGTGATCGAAAACACCCAGCGCGACGTCAACATCGCGCTCATCAACGAGCTGGCGCTGATCTTCAACCGCATGGGCATCGACACCCAGCAGGTGCTGGAAGCCGCCGGGACGAAATGGAATTTCCTGCCGTTCCGGCCCGGTCTGGTCGGGGGGCACTGCATCGGGGTCGATCCCTACTACCTCACCCACAAGGCGCAGGAGTTGGGCTACCATCCGGAAGTGATCCTGGCCGGCCGCCGCATCAACGATGGGATGGGCGCCTATGTGGCGGAACAGGTCATCAAGCTGATGACCCGCAAGCGCATCCACGTGGTGGATGCGCATGTCCTGGTGATGGGCCTCACCTTCAAGGAAAACTGTCCGGACCTGCGCAATACGCGGGTGATCGACATCATCCGCGAATTCAAGGCCTACAATGCCAACATCGATGTCTATGATCCCTGGGTCGATGCGGCGGAAGCCCAGCATGAATATGGCATCACGCCGGTCACGCAGTTGCAGGCCGGCAAGTACGATGCCATCATTCTCGCCGTCGCCCACCGGCAGTTCATCGACATGGGGCTGGAAAAGATTCGCAGCCTCGCCAAGCCGGTTTCGGTGGTCTATGACGTCAAGTATCTGTTCCGTCCGGAACAGGTGGATGGACGGCTGTGATCAGCCCGGCTGTCACAATGTTCGCGTTTGACCACAGCATCATGATGCGATAGCATCGTGATGTATGATGCCTTTGAGAAAGGGTCTGATGCGCACCACGCTCGATATTGAAGACGATGTTCTGGCGGCAGCCAAGGAACTCGCGCGGCTGCAACGGGTTTCCACCGGCCAGGTGGTTTCCCGGCTCATGCGGGAAGCCTTGTCCGGGCAACCGTCCCGGCTTTCGGAGGTTGCATCGGGAACCGGTCACGCTGGTGGTTTCCGTCCGTTTCCTTCACGCGGCGTCGTGGTTACGAACGAGATCGTCAATGGCTTGCGGGACCGTGAAGGCGTCTGATGCGGGCGTTGCTCGATGTGAACGTGTTGATCGCGCTGCTGGATGCCGGGCACGCTTGTCACGATCTCGCGATGCGATGGCTGAGCGAGAATATTCATTCGGGGTGGGCTTCCTGCCCGATCACCCAAAATGGCTGCATCCGTATCATGTCCCAGCCTCGCTATCCGGGTGCATTGCCATCCGCGCAAGTGGCCGCAAGGCTTGCCGAGGCGGCCACATCCCCGGAACATGAATTCTGGCCGGATACGGTAAGCCTGCTGGACATGCAGGCCTTTGACTGGACACGTGTGCTTGGCCCACGCCAGGTGACTGACCTCTATTTGCTGACGCTGGCGGTAAAAAACAATGGCCGATTCGTCACGTTTGACCGCCGCATCACGGTCGATGCCGTGCAGGGCGCGACCCCCGAGCAATTATTGATCCTGCAACCATGAAACCGATAACGCGAATCTTGCATCCATGAAAATCCTGGTCACCGGCACCGCCGGCTTCATCGGCAACCACCTCGCCCTGCGCCTGCTGGAGCGCGGCGACGCGGTGGTGGGCGTGGACAACCTCAACGATTACTACGACGTTAAGCTCAAAAAAGCCCGGCTGGCCCGTATCCAGAACCACCCCAACTTCACCGACATCCGCGCCGACATCCACAACCGTACGGCGATGGAGGCGATCTTCGCCGAACACCGGCCGCAGCGAGTGGTCCATCTGGCGGCCCAGGCCGGGGTGCGTTATTCCCTCAAGAACCCCCATGCCTATGTGGATTCCAACCTGGTGGGCTTCGTCAACATCCTCGAAGGCTGCCGCCATCACGGCGTGGAGCATCTGGTCTATGCATCGTCCAGCTCGGTTTATGGCGCCAACACCCAAATGCCGTTCTCGGTGCACCACAACGTGGACCACCCCGTCAGCCTCTATGCCGCGACCAAAAAGGCCAACGAGCTGATGGCGCATACCTACAGCCACCTCTATGGCCTGCCGACCACGGGTTTGCGCTTCTTCACGGTGTACGGCCCCTGGGGGCGTCCCGACATGGCGCTGTTCCTGTTCACCCAGGCCATCCTCGAGGGCCGCCCGATCGATGTATTCAACCACGGCGACATGCAGCGCGACTTCACCTACATCGACGACATCGTCGAAGGTGTCATCCGCGTGCTCGATGCCATCCCGCAAGGCAACCCGGCCTGGCGCGGCGACGCGCCCGACCCCGGCTCCAGCCGTGCACCCTACCGGCTCTACAACATCGGCAACAACCATCCCGTCCAGCTGATGCACCTGATCGAAGTGCTGGAGCAGCATCTGGGCAAGACCGCGCAAAAGAACTTCCTCCCCATGCAGGCGGGAGACGTGCCGGCGACCTACGCCGACGTGGACGACCTGATGCGCGACGTCGGCTTTCGTCCCGCCACCCCCATCGAGGAAGGCGTGGGCAGATTCGTAGCCTGGTATTTGCGCTATATCCAAAGCTGAACCGAAGTCCAATCCCACTTGTATAATCATGGCTCAACCCCAACGGAGCGTCTTGCATTGATCATGGCTGGAGTAGTGCGGCTAAAGGATTTGGAAATGTCGGACCGCCACGGGGTGGAATTGGCGGACATGGTCCTTCCATATGGTGCTGAAATGATAGGTCGGGGTTCGGTCTGCCGGAGGCTGCTGTCGTGCGCCTGAAGCCAGAGCAGGTGGAACGCATCCGCTCCATCGTCGCCGAGCAGGCCGGCCCGCGGGCCATGGTGTGGCTGTTCGGGTCGCGCATCGACGATACCGCCCGTGGCGGCGACGTGGATCTCCTGGTGGAACTGCCCACCGAAGTCGAAGCACCTGCATTGCTGGCCGCGCGCATCGCGGGCCGCATCAGCCGCGCACTGGATGACCGCAAGGTGGATGTGGTGCTCGCCGCGCCAAATTTGAAGCCCCAGCCCATTCATGAAGTCGCAAAATCCGAAGGCATGCGGTTATGATCATAGACCCGCAGGCCCAAAAGCGGTTGCAGCGCTTGCGCATCCTGGTGCAGAAACAGCTCCAGCATTTGAAATTGACAGACGCTCGCCTGTTTGCCCAGCCTTTTACCGAAGAAAGAGCCAGCACCCTGGAGGCCGACCAAGACCTTGCCGAAAGGGTGGAGACCTTCGTCGCGCGTTTTGGACGATTGCAAGACACGATAGGAAACAAACTCGTCCCCGCCTGGTTGGCCGCCCAGGGCGAACGCCTGGGGGCGTTTTCCGAGAATCTGGACCGGGCAGAAAAACTCGGGCTCATTGAGGATGCGCAAACCTGGATCGACATGCGGCGTTGCGCAACCGAATGGTCCATGAATACGTCGAGGACCCCTCCATACTCGCCTCCGCTCTCATGAGTGCGCATCGCTACATAGAAGTGCTGGAGCGCGCTGTCAAGCGATTGTTGGATAACCCAACATAGCGATGCAGTATTGCACCAGGAGGACTATATTATGCAAGATCTCTACCGCCCGCAATTGTTTGGACACAGTTTAGCAGCTCATGCGGCCTTCCGGATGGCATAAGACTGACGGGCCTCAAGGGGTGACATGAAGCCCAGTTTTTCGAGACGAAATCTATGCAAAACCCCGTAACTTTGCGACAGTAGCAGTCATTAAAAGCTGACGGAGCGATTGAGAATGCAGGGACAACAACGAACGCAACTGAGTTTTGGCGACATGGACGCAGCGCGTCATGTGTCGCCGGAACACTTTCTGGTGAAGGTGGACGAGCTGGTGGACTGGAAGCCTT
>JANZZG010000004.1 GCA_026419515.1 Methylophilaceae bacterium | reverse complement strand
ATAGCGCCGGAAACTACGCTCACACCCCCCCCAGCAGCCAGGCCGCCTCCTCTTGCGTCAGCCGCCCTTTCTGCCAGCCTTCATACGCTTCTTCAAACCTCATCTGCCGTAACTCCTGTAGCAACTGCGTCCGTCTCATCCAGCACCTCCTCGGCACCAGTTAAACCGGACAAACCTCGTGCTACAACTCCGGACAGTTTATTTGCTCTCTACAATTGCTTCTACAACAAATTGACTAAAACGGTGAGTTGGCTTATAGTGGCGCCCCTCGGGGTGTAGCGTAGCCTGGTAGCGCGCCTGGTTTGGGACCAGGATGTCGGGAGTTCGAATCTCTCCACCCCGACCAAGTTTGGTTTGTCCGACAGTCTGCCCGTAGCTCAACCGGATAGAGCACCAGCCTTCTAAGCTGGGGGTTACAGGTTCGATTCCTGTCGGGCAGGCCAGTATTCCATGGTGGACGTAGCTCAGCTGGTAGAGTCCCGGATTGTGATTCCGGTTGTCGTGGGTTCGAATCCCATCGTCCACCCCATTCCTACTGTTCAGTGTAAATTTCCTGCAAGATCATCGAGATAGGCGAAGACCTTGAGTCGACCGACCTCGGTCAAGAGATAAAGCGATCTTCTGGACAGCATCACAGTACGAGCCACATGCTGCCATTTCGGTCGGACGGATCCTCGAGAAGGCTTATGGTGCCGGTTGCCTGACTCGAACAGGCGACCTACCGCTTACAAGGCGGTTGCTCTACCAACTGAGCTAAACCGGCATAGCGGATCGATTCTAGCAGAAACTCGTCTTCGGACTCACTTGACTACCTTCAGGCTAGGGCGTCCTTTGGGGGGCGGTGAAGGAGCTTCTGGTGGAGGCGTATCATTCTTGCCGTCTGTCCCGCCGGTTTGAGTAACGTCCCCAGGCTCGAAAAACAACCCTTGGCCATTTTCGCGTGCGAAGATGCCACGTACCGCACTCATGGGGATGTAAATTTCACTGGAGACCCCATTAAACCGTGCCGAAAAACTGATCGCTTCGTTCTTGATCAATAAATCCTTTGTTGCGGAATAGTTGATGTTGAACACGATTTCCCCATTTTTCACGTAACTCATGGGAACACGCGTGTTTCCATCCACCGCCACGACCAGATATGGCGTGAACCCGTTGTCCACACACCACTCATAGATGGCACGGACCATATAAGGCTTGGTGGGGATCGGCGTCTTCGTCATGTCCGTCTATTTGCGCATGGCTTTTTCCGAAGGCGTCATTGCCTCGATATAAGCCGGACGGGAAAAAATGCGTTCCGCATACTTGAGAAGCGGGGCCGCCTGCTTGGGCAATTCGATGCCATAGTAATTAAGTCGCCAAAGTAAGGGCGCGATCGCCACATCGACCATGGAAAACTCGTCGCCCAGCATGAATGACTGTTTGCCAAAAATGGGCGCGATCAAGGTGAGCCCATCACGAATGGCTGCACGTGCTTTGACGGCATTTTTGGTTTCCTTTTCGATGTCATCGACATGGGCGTACAACTGCTCCTCGATATTGTGCAAAAACAGACGTGCACGAGCACGCATGACAGGGTCGGCCGGCATCAATTGAGGATGCGGAAAACGTTCATCGATGTACTCGTTGATGATGTTGGCGACATCTAGCCGCAAATCACGTTCCACGAGTATCGGTAATCGATTGTCAGGACTCAATTCGATCAGATCATCCGGTTTGTTGGCCACATCCACGTCGATCACTTCAAAATCCATACCTTTCTCGAACAAGACGATGCGGCAACGGTGACTATAGGGACACGTCGTGCCAGAATACAATGTCATCATGATTGCTACCCTCTAAAATGCATCGCGGGGAACGCGGACGACCTCTGTGTCCGGGCACCCCGCAGTAATCGCTTCCCTGATCGTCAGTGAACGTCTTTCCAGTATTCCCGTTTCAGATAGTAAGCCGGGATCAGCATCAAAATGAGGAACAGCACCACCCCAAGTCCCAAGGTGATGCGGGTGGAGCGTGCCGGCTCGCCCATGAACACGAGGTAATTCACCAGATCAGCCACCATGGCATCGTACTCTGGGGGAGACATTTTGCCGGGTTTGTCCAACACCAGCTTGTGCGAAGCCAGTTTGTTGCCACGAGCATCCACCGACTCTTCGATCACGAGACGTTGCTCCCCTTGGAGATCACTGAGCACATGGGGCATCCCGACCTTGTCGAACACCACGTTGTTCCAGCCGGTTGGACGCGTATCGTCACGATAGAAGCCACGCAAATAGGTATAAAGCCAGTCGGCCCCACGCGAACGCGCGATGACGGACAAATCCGGCGGGGGAGCACCGAACCAGCGAGTGGCTTCTTTCTTGTCCATGGCCACGGTCATGGTCTCGCCGATTTTTTCCGCTGCGAACATCAGATTGTTTTTGATTTGCTCTTCGGTCAGACCGATATCGCGCAGCCGGTTATAGCGCATCGACGCTGCCGAATGGCAATTCAGGCAATAGTTGACGAAAATCCGGGCACCTCGTTGCAATGAAGCCTGGTTGCTTGGATTGATCGGGGCTTTGTCGAGACGTAGCCCTTCATTGGCCTGGGCTGCCAAGGGTAGCAGCGCCAGCATCAAAATCATCAACGTGTTTTTCATCCCGTAACCCTTTCCGGAACCGGTTTGGTCTTATCGTACTTGGTATACCATGGCATCAGTGCAAAAAACAGGAAGTATGCCACCGTGCAGATGCGTGCCACGACGGTGGCACGATCGACCCCGCCCACGATCCAAGTTTCCTTGTCGAAAGTCCCCCATACCGTAGTGACTTCGGTCCCGAGGTAACCCAAGATGAAAAAGCTCACCACGAAGATCGCCAGCCATGTCTTGTATAGCGGGCCGCGATAGCGTATGGATTTGACCGGGCTGCGGTCGAGCCAAGGCAATGCCGCAAACACCAGCACCGACAGCCCCATCGCCACCACACCCGGAAATTGCGAATTGAACATCGGCGGCACGGCACGCAAGATGGAATAAAAAGGGGTGAAATACCACACTGGAGCGATATGGGGCGGTGTGGCCATGGGGTTGGCTGGAATGAAATTGTTGGCCTCAAGGAAATACCCCCCCATCTCCGGCGCGAAGAATACAATCACCGAAAATACGATCAGGAACACCACCACGCCGACGATATCCTTAACCGTGTAGTAAGGATGGAAAGGAACGCCATCGAGCGGAATACCAGTCTTGGGGTCCTTGTTTTGCTTGATTTCGATACCATCCGGATTGTTGGAGCCCACCTCATGCAGGGCAATGATGTGCGCCACGACCAGCCCCAACAATACCAGCGGCAGCGCGATGACATGGAAAGCGAAGAAACGGTTGAGTGTGGCATCGGATACCATGTAATCACCACGCAACCATACCGCCACATCTGGGCCGATGAATGGGATGGAGGCAAAAAGATTGATGATGACCTGCGCTCCCCAGTAAGACATCTGCCCCCATGGCAACAAATAGCCGAAAAAGGCTTCGCCCATGAGGCACAAGAAGATCGCCACACCAAATAACCACACCAGTTCGCGCGGCTTGCGGTGAGAGCCATACAGCAGACTGCGGAACATGTGCAGGTAAACCACGACGAAAAACATCGATGCACCGGTGGAATGCATGTAGCGAATCAACCAGCCCCAGGGCACGTCACGCATGATGTATTCCACAGAAGCAAAGGCCAATCCCGCATCTGGCTTGTAATGCATGGTCAGGAAAATACCTGTGACGATTTGGATCACGAGCACGAGCAGCGCCAATGATCCGAAGAAATACCAAAAATTGAAATTCTTCGGGGCGTAGTATTCGGACAAATGCGCTTTCCACATCGCCGTAAGAGGAAAACGCTCATCCACCCAATTTAGCGCGCAGATGATGAAATTTCGCATGGTCACGCTCCTTTTCCGTCCTCACCAATCAAAAGACGGGTATCGCTCATGTAGTAATGTGGGGGGACTTCCAGGTTGGTCGGGGCAGGGGAACCCTGGAACACGCGACCTGCCAAATCGAATTTGGACCCGTGGCAGGGACAGAAAAAACCACCCAACCAATCGGCCGTCATGCCCTCTTCACTACCGGCTTTCAGTTTGGGGGTCGGAGAACAGCCCAAATGGGTACAAATCCCCACCAGCACCATCAGCTCTGGCTTGCGTGAGCGCGTCGCATTCTTGGCATATTCTGGCTGCTGTGGCACGTCCAGTTTGGGATCGGACAGCTTGTCTTCCAATTCGGTCAATCCGGCCAGCATTTCCTTGGTGCGGTGGATGATCCAAACCGGTTTACCGCGCCATTCGACAGTGATCATCGCCCCCGGCTCTATCTTGGATACATCCACTTCGACCGGCGCTCCTGCCGCCCTGGCACGTTCGGATGGCAGCATACTCGCTATGAAAGGCACGGCCACCGCGGCCCCCGCCACACCGCCCATCACCGACGTCGCGGCAATCAGAAAGCGCCGCCTTTTCTGATCTACTTCGGCCATGATGCTATTCCTACACTCGAGTCCAAAAAATTGTACATTGTATCGCTTCCCACGCACAAATTAAACGTTCTGGGCGTTACCGTTCGACCGCAGTCGACGCATCCCCCAATCCACATATCCCGATAGGCCATACGCCACGAACAGCGCAAACAACACTTCAGGCGGGCTGTAGGAAACCAGTACGATGCCCAGCACGATCAGCAGCAATACCACAAAAGGCACGCTACGTCGCAGATTGAAATCCTTGCCACTGAAATAGCGCAGATTACTGACCATGGTCAGCCCAGCAAAAACCGTGGCAAACCATGCCAGCCATTTCATATGGACCCACCCACCCCAAACCGCATTCCCCGCAATGCCGTTGGAATGTGCCACCCAAACAAGCCCTGCCAACAAGGCCGCTGCCGCCGGACTTGGCAGTCCTTGGAACCAACGCTTGTCGGATTCGTCCAGTTTGGTATTGAAACGAGCCAGGCGCAACGCAGCACCCGCGCAGTAAATGAAGGCAGCGATCCACCCGAGTTTGCCCATCGGCTTGAGCGCCCAGACGTAGACGACCAAAGAGGGCGCCACGCCGAATGAAACCATGTCGGACAATGAATCGTATTCCGCGCCAAACGCGCTTTGCGTACGCGTCATGCGTGCCACCCGACCATCCAGGCCATCCATCACCATGGCGATGAAAATCGCCACCGCAGCGGATTCGAAATGCCCCCCCATGGCCTGCACGATGGAAAAAAATCCCGCGAACAAGGCACTGGTCGTAAACAAATTGGGCAGCAGATAAATACTGCGCTCGCGCAATTTGGCATCCAGCAACGGCTTGGGCTTGCGTGGACGAGAAGTCTGGGTGGCCATGATTGGCAGTATAGCAAACAGGCTGTTATGGTAGTATCCGCCCCCATCATGCAATTTTCCGTCACCCATACCGACCATGCGGCGCGACGCGGCATACTGACACTCGCCCACGGCACCGTGGATACACCGGTTTTCATGCCGGTGGGAACCTATGGCACGGTCAAGGCGATGAGCCCGGCCGAACTCGAAGAAATGGGCGCCCACATCGTGTTGGGCAATACCTTTCATTTGTGGCTGCGACCAGGACTGGATGTGATCGCGGCCCATGGAGGTCTGCACCGCTTCATGGGCTGGAATGGCCCCATCCTCACTGATTCCGGTGGCTTCCAGGTATGGAGCTTGGGTACGCTGCGCAAGATCAGCGAGGAAGGCGTGAAATTCCGTTCACCAATCAATGGCGATGCCTGCTTTCTGACGCCAGAGGAATCCATGCGGATTCAACGGGTATTGAATTCCGATATTGCGATGGTTTTCGATGAATGTACCCCCTACCCCGCCACCCATGACCAGGCGAAACAATCCATGGAACTTTCACTGCGTTGGGCCGCACGCAGCAAGAAGGCGCACATGGGTAATCCCAATGCCCTGTTTGGCATCGTCCAGGGAGGGATGTACGAAGATTTGCGTGACGTATCGCTGGCCGGCCTGGTCGAGATCGGATTCGATGGTTATGCCATCGGGGGGCTTTCCGTGGGTGAACCTAAAGAAGACATGCTACGTATCCTCGACCACATCGTCCCGCAGCTGCCCGCCGACCGGCCACGTTATTTGATGGGGGTCGGTAGGCCAGAGGATCTGGTGAACGCCGTGCGGCGTGGTGTGGACATGTTCGATTGCGTCATGCCGACCCGCAATGCGCGTAACGGTTGGCTATTTACCCGCCATGGTGACGTGAAAATCAAGAACGCCCGCTACAAAAACGACACAGCTCCGCTCGATGCGGACTGTGCTTGCTATACCTGCCGTCATTTCACTCGCGCCTATCTGCATCACCTACATCGTGCCGGTGAAATTCTGGGGGCACGCCTCAACACCCTACACAACCTCCACTACTACCTGGAATTGATGCGTGACATACGTCAAGCCATAGAAACGGGTACGTTTCAGCAGTTTGCCGATCATTTCTTAAGACAACGTGCCGGCATGTGCTAGAATTTTTAAATTTACGAGCTCACGGAAAGGGATCCATGTTCATCAGCAATGTCTATGCCGCAGAGGCCACAGCCACTTCAGGCCTCATGAGCTTTTTGCCGATCATCATCATTTTCGTCCTGTTTTGGTTCATGTTGATTCGCCCACAAATGAAACAGGCCAAAGAGCATCGCGCCATGCTGGAAGCCCTGCAAAAAGGTGACGAAGTAGCTACGGCGGGCGGAGTGGTCGGACGGGTGGTCAAAGTCGGCGATAGCTTCGTGAGTCTGGAAATTGCCGCCGACACCGTGATCCACGTGCAGAAACATGCCGTGCAAACCCTGCTGCCCAAAGGCACCCTGAAGAACCTGTAATTCGAATCGCCATGAATCGCTACCCGCTCTGGAAATACATATCCATAGCCGTTGCATTGCTGATAGGCGCCGTTTATTCACTGCCCAATCTATTCGGGGAATCCCCTGCCGTCCAGATCTCTTCGGCCAAAAGCGCTGGCAAAGTGGATACGGCCTTGATGCAAGAAATCGAGGCTCTACTCAAACGGGAAAATTTATCCTACCAAGCCATACAGCTCGACAAAAACAGCATCAAGGTGCGCTTCACCGACCCAGACACTCAAATCCGGGCCAAAGACGTGATCGCCCGCCAGCTGGGCAGCGGTTATGTCGTCGCGCTCAACTTGTTGTCGCGTTCGCCGGCCTGGCTGGAATCCATCGGGGCCCTGCCCATGTACCTCGGCCTCGATTTGCGTGGTGGCGTACACTTTTTGCTTCAGGTGGACACGAAAGCCGCTCTGGACAAAGCCATCGAACGTTATGTCGGCGACATCCGTACCACCTTGCGCGAAAAGCGCATCGCCTACAGTAGCATCACCCGTGAAAACCAGACAGTACAAATCAAATTCAAAGATACAGCGGAACGCGCAAAAGCCGAAACCGAACTCAAGAAAAATTTCTTCGATCTCAGTTTGAAAGAATTCGAATCCGGCGACGAAAAAATATTATCGGCCAGCCTGGATCTCCCAGCGCGCAAGCGCATCCAGGAGTTTGCACTCAAACAAAACATCACCACACTGCACAACCGTGTCAACGCCTTGGGTGTAGCCGAGCCGGTGATCCAACAACAAGGGGCCGACCGCATCGTGGTACAACTCCCCGGCGTGCAGGACACCGCCAAAGCCAAGGAAATCCTCGGGCGTACAGCCACGCTGGAAATTCGCATGGTCGACGAGGAACACCCGGTTCCCGAATCCAACGATGCACCCGTTCCTTTCGGCACCGAGCGTTACATCGAGCGGAATGGAATCCCCATCCTGGTGAAAAAACAAGTGGTGCTGACCGGTGAATACATCACCGATGCCAGCCCGGGGCTTGACCCACAGACTGGAGAGTCGGTGGTCCATGTCAGTCTCGATAGCCGGGGTGCCCGCATCTTCAAACAGGTCACTCGCGAAAACGTAGGCAAAAGAATGGCTATCCTACTGATCGAAAAAGGAGTGGCCGAAGTCATCACCGCACCCGTGATACGTGAGGAAATCGGTGGTGGACGTGTGCAGATTTCTGGCATGAAAAACGTACAGGAGGCCACCGACATCGCCTTGCTGCTTCGTGCCGGCGCACTGGCTGCGCCGATGGACATCGTCGAAGAACGTACCGTGGGCCCCAGCATGGGCGAGGAAAACATCAAACGTGGCATTCATTCCACCCTATGGGGCTTCGTCGCCATCGCCATCATGATGGTGGTCTATTACCAAGTGATCGGTTTGATTTCAGTCGTGGCTTTGGGTGTCAATCTGCTGCTGCTGGTCGCGCTCCTCTCCATGTTACAAGCCACGCTCACCCTACCGGGTCTGGCTGCCATCGCGCTCACCCTCGGTATGGCGATCGATGCGAATGTGTTGATCAACGAGCGTATACGGGAAGAACTGCGCAATGGCACCACACCACAAGCGGCGATCAGCGCCGGGTATGACCGCGCCTTCGATACCATCCTCGATTCCAACGTGACCACGTTAATCGCTGGCATCATGCTGTTCAGCTTTGGCTCTGGGCCAGTACGTGGATTCGCCACCGTGCACGTACTGGGTATCCTGACCTCGATGTTCAGTGCCGTACTGGTATCCCGTGCCATCGTCAACCTCACCTATGGCCACCGCCGCAAGCTGACCAAAATCGCAATCGGCTAAGATCATGGAATTATTCAAGCTCAAACGAGACATCCCCTTCATGAGTTATGGTCGCATCACGACGACCATCTCACTCGTTACTTTCTTGTTCTCGGTCTATTTTCTTGCCGTCAAAGGACTCAATTTCGGCGTGGACTTCACTGGCGGCACCGTGATGGAAGTTTCCTACCCCCATGCAGCGGATCTTGGCAAAATCCGCAAAGCAATGGAACGCTTGGGTCTCAGTGAGGTTTCGGTGCAGAATTTTGGCACCAGTCACGACGTACTGATTCGTCTGCCAGTAAAACCGGGGACCACCAGCGCCCAATTGTCCGAAGAAGTGCTGGCCACACTCGAACAAGAGGATCCGTCGGTCAAAATGCACCGCGTTGAATTCGTTGGCCCACAAGTTGGACAAGAACTCTACGAAAACGGCGCAATGGCGTTGCTGTTGGTATCGATTGGCATCGTACTCTATTTGGCAATGCGCTTCGAATGGAAATTCGGCGTTGCCGCAATCCTCGCCAACCTCCACGACGTGGTGATCATCCTGGGATTTTTTGCCTTCTTCCAGTGGGAATTCAACCTCACCGTGCTGGCTGCCGTCCTGGCGGTGCTAGGCTATTCGGTCAACGAATCCGTAGTCGTGTTCGACCGGGTTCGTGAAAACTTCCGTAAAATGCGCAAGGCCAGCGTCACGGAAGTCATCGACAACGCGATCACGCGCACCATGTCACGCACCATCATTACCCACGCGTTGACGCAAACCATGGTCTGCTCCATCCTGTTTTTTGGCGGCGAGGTGCTGCACAATTTCGCACTGGCTCTGACCATAGGCATTCTATTCGGCATCTATTCTTCCGTCCTGGTGGCCTGTCCGATCGTGCTGTGGCTTGGGGTATCACGCGAAGACCTGGTCAAAGTGGAAAGAAAACAGGAAGCGGCCACCCTGCCTTGACAAGTTCCAGCCCTTGCGCGGAAACTTGTACCGTCACTTGGTAATTTCTGAATTTTGGACGACATTCCCTTATCGGCATTGTTCTGCGCCCTTGCAGCACTGCTTGCCGCATCGGCGTTTTTTTCTGCGTCCGAAACCGGCCTGATGGCGGTCAACCGCTACCGTCTACGCCACCTCATCAATACCGGTCACCGTGGTGCCCGTCTGGCCGCATGGCTGCTAGCCAGAACGGACAAACTGCTAGGCGTGATCCTTCTGGGCAACACTTTTGCGGGCTCTGCGGCTACCGCGCTCGCAACCATCATTGCGGTACGGCTCTTCGGCGAAGGGGAACTCGTGCTGACCTTCTCCACCCTGTCCATTGCGTTCACCATTCTGGTTTTCAGTGAAATCACTCCCAAAGTGCTGGCCGCCGCGTATCCCGAACAAGTGGCGCTGACTGCAAGTTATGTGCTGATAGTGCTGTTCAAGCTGGCCCAGCCCATCACTTGGCTCGTCAATCTATTGGTGCGTGCCTTACTGAGTCTGTTCCGCATCAAGCCAGAATTCGCTGATACCGCCCAAGCCATCAGCATGGAAGAACTGCGCACCATCGTGGCAGAATCCGGTAAATTCATTCCACACAAACATCGCAGCATCCTCCTCAACCTTTTTGAGCTGGAAAACATCACGGTCGATGACGTGATGACTGCCCACACCCAGATCGAATACATTGATTTCGATGCGCCCATGGAAAGCATTGCAGCCCAGATCGCAACCAGCCACCACACCCGTTTGCCGGTCCGCGCCGGATCCGCTGAAGAAGTCATCGGCATCTTGCACATCCGCAAAGTGCTTCATCAAGCACAAGCGGGGGCACTCACCAAGGAAGCATTGCGCAAAGTGATGAGTGAGCCCTATTTCGTGCCTGCGGGGACCTCACTTTATACCCAGTTGCAGCAATTCCAGGAACGACAACAGCGTATGGCATTGGTCGTCGACGAGTACGGCGAACTCAAAGGACTCGTCACGTTGGAAGACATTCTGGAAGAAATCGTCGGAGAGTTCACCACCCAATCCCCCGCCCGCTCCAGCGCATTCCATCGGCAGGAGGATGGCAGCTGGCTAGTCGACGGCTCGGCCACTTTACGAGAACTCAATCGCAAACTCAAGTTGAGTTTTCCCTTGGATGGTCCCAAAACTCTCAATGGGTTGATCTTGGAACATTTCGAGGATATTCCCGAGCCTGGAACCAGTTTTCGCATCGCACACCACACTTTGGAAATCATCCAATCCCAGGACAAAGTCGTCAAAAGCGTCCGTATCGTACCCTGATTCTTATGATCGATGCGAATCGAGGTCGCGCCGCGCCTCGCGCTCCCGCAACCGTTGCGAAAAAACATAGCGTGCACGTAACCTGCGGTCTGTGATGATTTGTTCCAGCGTTTTCCCCAACAGCATCACGACCCCCAACACTGGCAATACCAACATCAGACCCGCTACCCCAGCGATACTCCCCCCTATGAACAACATCAAAATGGACAATAGGGGATGAATGCTCAGATTTTTGCCGATGAGATGTGGAATGAAGACGATGTCATCGAGCAGCCGCACCACCAAAAACAGTCCGATGATCTGATAGGCGAGCAGGACATCGCCCGGATGATGGGTACCGGCTACCAGCAATGCCACCACACAGCCGAGCAATGGGCCGATATAAGGAATCTGGCCCACGATGGCGGCCAAAGCACCCAGCAAAATGGGAAAAGGGACTTCGAGTAGCGAAAATCCAACCCACAACATCGTCATGTCCAACAAGACAACTTTGACCAGTCCGAGCAGGTACAGTTTGGCCACTCGGTCGATGGCGTGGATCAAGGAAAGTGTTTGCTCAAAATAGGCATTGGGGACCGCGCTGCCGATGAATTTACGAAAGTATGCACCTTCCTTGAGCATGAAAAAGGCAATCACCGGGACCAACAAAAGGGAAGGCAACCAAAATGCAATCGTGCTCAGCATCATGCTTACCTGTCGGTCTGCAATGCCTTGTTGCATAGACTGAAACTCGAAACGGAGAGCCTCTGAAAAATTTGCCTTGACGAGAAAATGACGTTCAAGCGGCTCGAGCAGGGCATCCAAAATAGAGAATCCCCCCGCCAAATAGCGGGCGATCACGGTCGGAAAATGCACCGCGTTGGCCATCATCCACGGGTACAGCAGTATGAACAAAATCGTCAACACCATCAAAAAAATACCCGTGAGCACCCCTGCCGAAAAAGTATAGGTGAGTCCGGCCAGCACCATACGCTTGACCAAAGGGGCCAGCAGATAGTGCAACACGAGCGCCAACAGGAAAGGGACTACCAACCAAAGAATTTTCTGAAACAGAAATAGCACCAGGCAAGTAACGGTAATGATTCCGCACCAGGTGATGGGGTTGACACCCTCATGTGTGCGTTGCATGGCGCAATTACCTTACACGACGAAGCGATTGACGGTATCACGCAAACGACCGCCTAGTAGTCGCGCAAGCTCGAGAGACAGCTTGGAGGCGATGGCGGCATGGGTTTGCAGCAGTCCTAGAAAATCTTCACGGAACAGCGCAGCCAGTATGCAGTTGTCTGCAGCACGTACTTGAGCCATACGAGGAGCATCGTCCAACAAAGCGAGTTCTCCAAAACATTGGCCGACGCCCAGTTCTGCAATGGCCCCATCGACAGGACGCCCTTGGCGGCAAATCAGCACTTTGCCAGACAGAATGAAATAAACGGCCTGTCCTTGTTCGCCCTCGTCGAAAATGATTTCCCCCTTGATGTAATCACGCTGGTGCAACAAACTGTCGATGGTACGCAACTCCGCCCGATTGAGTGTGCTGAACAACGAAATGACACGCAATTTCGAAAGATGGGGAGGCTCGAATCTGTTTCGCAAGAGGCTACCAAGCATTACGGTCGATTTTGTACACTTTCGGATGATGTTAACTTGCTCGTGTCATTTGTTCAATTCAAACATGGAGCTGGACAATGCAGCCGGATTTCTGGCATGAACGCTGGAAAAACAATCAGATCGGGTTTCATCAACACGCCATCAACGCCCACCTGAGGCGGTTTTGGCCCACCCTCGGAGCATTCCCCCGATCCAGAGCATTCGTGCCGCTTTGTGGCAAGAGTCGGGATATGGTGTGGCTGCGCGACCAAGGTTTCGAGGTGATAGGAGTGGAATTGAGCCCATTGGCAGTAGAAGCGTTTTTTGCCGAGAATGGGTTGGAGGCGACGGTAACTCCACGGCGTGACCTGACGCTCTATCAGGCACCTGGCATCACGCTCTACTGTGGCGACTTCTTTGCTTTGAATCCAACCGACCTAGAAATGGTGGGGGCCGTTTTCGATCGTGCAGCGCTGATTGCCCTTCCTCCTGAAATGCGCCCCGGCTACGCCCGGCACATGCTCAAATTATTGCCACCCGGAGCCCGCATCCTGCTGGTGACCTTCGAGTACGACCAGCGTGAAATGCCGGGCCCTCCCTTCAGCGTATCCGAAAACGAGGTGCGCAAACTTTTTGGCGACCATTGCGAGGTGGAATTGCTAGGCAGTTTCGACATCCTGGCCGAGGAATCACGTTTTCGCGAGAAAGGATTGACGGCCTTGGAAGAAAAAGTCTACCGTCTAACCTGTGTTCAGCCGACGATATAATGTTGTCATGCGTCAATCGACAACTACACTGGCAATACACACTCGCGGTCGTCGACTCTATGACATTACGCGCGATGTACGATCCTGGGTGGAGGGCTGTGGAATGACCAGCGGCTTGCTCACACTGTACATCCAGCACACCTCCGCCAGCCTGCTCATCAACGAAAATTATGATCCGGACGTCATCAGCGATCTGGAGCGTTTTTTTGCGCGTCTGGTACCGGATGGTGATCCGCTATTCGAACACACGTTGGAGGGACCAGATGATATGCCCGCCCATGTCAGGACGGCACTGACACAAACCCATTTGTCCATCCCCCTACTGGCAGGGAAGCTCGCATTGGGTACGTGGCAAGGGATCTACTTGTATGAGCACCGCACACACGCCATGGCGCGGCGCGTCATCCTTCACTTGATCGGCGAATGATTGCTTAAGACAATCACTCTGCTGCACTAGAAACCGGCGTGTCCTCGAATCTCAGAACGACTTTCTGATCAGCATCAATATCGACGTAGACACGGCCCCCATTCACGAGACGCCCAAACAACAACTCATCGGCCAAGGCCTTGCGGAGGGTATCTTGAATCAGCCGCGCCATGGGGCGTGCTCCCATTTGGGGATCGAAGCCACGTTGGGCAAGATATTTTCTGAGTGCCTCGCTGAAGCTGGCTTCCACTTTTTTCTCGTGCAGCTGGCCCTCCAACTGCATCAGGAATTTGTCGACCACACGCATGATGACGTCTTGGTCGAGCGGCTTGAAGGAAATGATGGCATCCAGCCGATTGCGGAATTCCGGGCTGAATAACCGCTTGATTTCCACCATTTCGTCTCCTGCTTGGCGGGAGGTGGTAAAACCCATGCTGGCTTTGGAGAGTGACTCCGCCCCGGCATTGGTGGTCATGATGATGATCACGTTACGGAAATCCGCCTTGCGGCCATTGTTGTCGGTCAAGGTCCCATGATCCATCACTTGTAGCAGGATGTTGAAGATATCGGGATGCGCTTTTTCGATCTCATCCAGCAGCAAAACGGCATAAGGGTGTTTGGTGATGGCTTCGGTCAGCAATCCCCCCTGCTCGAAACCGACATAACCCGGCGGCGCACCAATCAGCCTGGAGACGGCATGACGCTCCATGTATTCCGACATGTCGAAACGTACCAGCTCAACCCCCAACGTATAAGCCAGCTGCCGGGCCACTTCAGTCTTACCCACACCCGTCGGGCCAGAGAACAGGAATGCTCCAATCGGCTTATGGGGATTACCCAACCCACTTCTGGCCATCTTGATGGCGGCAGCCAACGCATCGATGGCGGCATCCTGACCGAACACCACGGCCTTCAGGTCACGATCCAGGGTTCTCAACGCATCACGATCGTCACTCGAAACATTCTTGGACGGAATGCGGGCGATTTTCGCTACGATTTCCTCGATTTCTTTGTTACCTATCACTTTTTTCTGGCGCGACTTGGGCATAATGCGCTGCGCAGCACCCGCCTCATCGATGACATCGATCGCCTTGTCCGGCAGATGGCGATCGTTGATGTACCGCGCCGAGAGTTCTGCTGCCGTTGACAAAGCCGCGGCGGTATATTTCACGCCGTGATGCGCCTCAAAGCGTGACTTAAGCCCCTTGAGAATATCGATGGTTTCTGCAATGGAAGGCTCTTCCACGTCGATTTTTTGGAAACGGCGCGACAGCGCATGATCTTTTTCGAAAATACCACGATATTCTTGATAGGTGGTTGCACCTATGCACTTCAGCCGACCACTCGACAACGCGGGCTTGAGCAGATTGGAAGCATCCAGCGTGCCGCCCGAAGCAGCACCGGCACCGATCAGGGTATGAATTTCGTCGATGAACAGAATGGCATTGGGATTTTCTTCGAGTTTTTTGAGCACGGCTTTAAGGCGCTGCTCAAAATCACCACGATACTTGGTCCCGGCAAGCAACGCTCCCATGTCCAATGCATAAATGACACAATTGGACAAAATTTCCGGCACTTCCCCTTCCACGATGCGGTGAGCCAATCCTTCGGCAATGGCCGTTTTACCCACACCCGCTTCTCCTACCAGCAAAGGGTTGTTCTTACGGCGTCGGCACAGGGTCTGAATCACCCGTTCCAGCTCCTGGGTACGACCAATCAGCGGATCGATCCTGCCTTCGATTGCCTCTGCATTGAGATTGAGGGTGAAATTCTCGAGGATATTGCTTCCCGTCTGCTCTTGCTCGGCATCCTGTTCTGTCTGAGCACGCTTTGCGCTTGCCGTACTGTCTGCCGTCTTGGCAATGCCATGTGTGATGTAGTTCACTACATCCATACGCGTGATGCCATGCTGGTGCAGAAAATATACGGCATGTGAATCCTTTTCTCCGTAGATGGCCACCAGCACATTCGCACCATTGACCTCTTTTTTACCAGAAGACTGGACATGGAGAATCGCCCGCTGGATCACACGCTGGAAACCCAACGTGGGCTGAGTATCGACTTCCCCGTCCCCTGAAACCACTGGCGTGTGTTCGGCTATGTATTCGGTCAATTCACGACGCAAGACTTCGATGTCGGCGCCACAAGCACGCAACACCTGGGCTGCCGATGGATTATCCAGCATGGCCAGCAACAAATGCTCGACCGTGATCAGCTCGTGGCGTTGCTGCCGCGCCTCCATGAACGCCATGTGTAATGAAACTTCGAGCTCCTGTGCTATCACTTGATGCTATCCCTACTGTTCAGTTTTCTTCCATCACGCACTGCAGCGGATGTTGATGCTTGCGCGCATGATGAATGACCTGCTGTACTTTGGTCTCCGCAATGTCACGCGGGTAAACACCACATACCCCTACGCCCTCGTAATGGACTTTGAGCATGATCTGGGTCGCTTGTTCACGACTTTTCGAGAAAAAACGCTCCAGCACTTGCACGACAAAGTCCATGGGCGTGTAATCGTCATTCAAAAGAAGCACTTTATAAAGCGGGGGCGGCTTAACATGAGAGGTTTTCGCGCTCGTCCCGCTGTGCTCAACGACTTCCGTTGCCATGTCGGTTTATTTTGAGCTTATCCAGATTTTTTTCAAGTCCCTGATACCAACCTTGTAGAGAGCAAATAAACTGTCCGGAGTTGTAGCACGAGGTTTGTCCGGTTTAACTGGTGCCGAGGAGGTGCCGGATGAGACGGACGCAGTTGCTACAGGAGTTACGGCAGATGAGGTTTGAAGAAGTGTATGAAGGCTGG
>JANZZG010000033.1 GCA_026419515.1 Methylophilaceae bacterium | reverse complement strand
CGACCGCATGGAGAAACCGGATGTCGACTTGATCGAGGGCTTGTCCCCTGCCATCTCCATCGAGCAGAAGTCCACCTCGCACAATCCGCGCTCCACGGTGGGGACGGTGACGGAAATCCACGACTACCTGCGCCTGCTGTTTGCCCGCGCCGGCGATCCGGAGTGCCCGGAACATGGCATCCGGCTGGAATCACAGACGGTCTCGCAGATGGTCGATGCCGTGTTGGCCTTGCCGGAGGAGACCCGATTGATGATCCTCGCGCCGGTGGTGACCAACCGCAAAGGGGAGCAACTCGACTTGTTCGACGATCTGCGGGCGCAGGGCTTCGTGCGGGTGCGGGTGGATGGCAGGCTTTATGAGCTGGATGAGGTACCCAAGCTGGCCAAGACCCACAAGCACAATGTCGACGTGGTGGTGGACCGGCTGAAGGTCCGTCCCGACATCAAGCAACGCCTTGCGGAATCGTTCGAGACGGCACTGCGCCTGGCGGATGGCCGCGCGATCGCAGTGGAGATGGACAGTGGCCGGGAGCAGCTGTTTTCGGCCAAGTTTGCATGTCCGGTCTGCAATTACGCGCTGCGGGAACTGGAACCACGCCTGTTTTCGTTCAACAATCCGATGGGCGCGTGTCCCAGATGTGACGGCTTGGGACAGATCAGCTTTTTCGACCCCAAGCGTGTGGTGGCTTTCCCGCACCTTTCCCTGGCTTCAGGCGCCATCAAGGGCTGGGATCGCCGCAATCAGTTCTATTTCCAAATGCTGCAAAGCCTGGCAGCCCACTACGGTTTCGACATCGAGCGTCCATTCGAAGAATTGCCAGCGCATGTGCAGCAGATCGTGCTTTATGGCAGCGGCAAGGAAAGCATTCCTTTCGTCTATCTCAATGAACGTGGAATCCCTTTTACCCGCCATCATCCCTTCGAAGGCATTTTGCCTAACCTGGAGCGCCGTTACCGCGAGACCGAGTCACTCCTGGTGCGAGAAGAATTGGCCAAGTATCTCAATACCAAGCTTTGCCCGGAATGCGAAGGCGCGCGTTTGAGAAAAGAAGCCCGTCATGTACGGGTGGGGGGGCGTACCCTGCATGAAGTCTGTGAGTGGCCACTACGACAGACGCTGGCTTTTTTCGATCAGCTCCAGCTTACTGGGCAGAAGCTGGCGATTGCGGACAAGATCGTCAAAGAAATCCGCAGCCGTTTGTCATTCCTGACCAATGTCGGGCTGGATTACCTGTCGCTTTCCCGCTCCGCCGATACTTTGTCCGGGGGTGAAGCCCAGCGGATACGTCTCGCGTCGCAGATCGGCTCTGGCCTCACGGGTGTGATGTATGTGCTGGATGAACCCTCCATCGGTTTGCACCAACGTGATAACGATCGCTTGCTGAAGACACTGCATCATCTGCGGGACATCGGCAATACCGTGATCGTGGTCGAACATGACCAGGATGCCATTCTGTCAGCCGACTACGTAGTGGATATCGGTCCCGGCGCAGGGGAGCATGGCGGATACATCGTGGCCCAGGGCACACCCCAGGAAGTGATGGCGCATCCGACATCACTCACCGGCCAGTATCTTTCCGGCCGCAAAACGATTGCCGTCCCGAAAAAACGCCATCGCCCCGACCCAGAGCGCTGGCTGAAGCTGGAGCGGGCTTCCGGCCACAATCTCAAGCACGTCACACTGAATCTTCCGGTGGGGCTGTTCGTCTGTGTCACCGGCGTGTCCGGCTCCGGCAAGTCCACCCTGATCAACGACACCTTGTATCGTGCCGTGGCACGCCATCTCTACGGCTCCAGCACGGAACCCGCCCCGCATGGCGAGATTCATGGGCTGGAATTCTTCGACAAGGTGGTGGATGTGGATCAATCCCCCATTGGTCGCACCCCGCGCTCCAACCCGGCGACCTACACTGGCGTGTTCACGCCGATCCGCGAGCTGTTT
The DNA here is from genome assembly GCA_026419515.1 of Methylophilaceae bacterium. Classification (GTDB taxonomy): domain Bacteria; phylum Pseudomonadota; class Gammaproteobacteria; order Burkholderiales; family Methylophilaceae; genus JANZZG01. The sequence continues at coordinate 3,035 of JANZZG010000033.1, read as the reverse complement.
GCCGGCGTGCCCGAGTCGCGTGCGCGTGGCTACGGGCCCGGCCGCTATTCCTTCAACGTCAAGGGTGGACGTTGTGAAGCCTGCCAGGGCGATGGCGTGATCCGTGTCGAGATGCATTTTCTGCCGGATATCTACGTGCCTTGCGATGTGTGCAAAGGGCAGCGCTACAACCGTGAAACGCTGGAAATCCAGTACAAGGGGAAAAACATCCACGAGGTGCTCGCCATGACGGTGGAACAGGCATACGAATTTTTCAATGCCGTCCCGCTCGTCGCGCGCAAGCTACAAACGCTGCTGGACGTGGGCCTGGGTTACATCACGCTCGGGCAGTCCGCCACCACGCTGTCAGGGGGTGAGGCACAGCGCGTCAAACTGGCGCTGGAGCTCTCCAAGCGCGATACGGGACGTACCCTGTACATCCTCGACGAGCCCACCACGGGGCTTCATTTTGCCGATATCCAGCTTTTGCTCAACGTGCTGCACCGCCTGCGTGATCACGGTAACACGGTGGTGGTGATCGAGCATAATCTGGACGTGATCAAGACCGCCGACTGGATCATCGATCTGGGGCCGGAAGGTGGCAACGGCGGGGGCGAAATCGTCGCCGAAGGTCCGCCGGAGAAAATCGCCGAGCATGCAGCCAGCCATACCGGCAAGTATTTGAAATCGATGTTGGCTTGACATTACGCACCATTCGTCGTGCATTTTGTGCCATTCATCGGCCAGCTTTTGACATGGTGCCATTTCTTCCATAGTTTGTGTTTTACGTCTGTAAAGGGCAAACCTCGCCGAAAGGGAGGGACGCAAAGCCACCGGTCTAAAGGAGCAATCCCATGACAGCGGAGCCGCCGGATGACGATCCTGTTGCAAGCTTCCAGGCAGGAAGCGCGTCCTCATGGTTTGCCTGATCATCTCATGAAAGGGGCAGGCCATGTATCACGATCCAACCAAGTTTGCGCAAAAGCCCGTGGCGGGGCATTACGTCACGCCAGACCAATTGCGTGTAGGGATGTATGTCCATCTTGATCTCGGCTGGATGGAACATCCTTTCTTTTTGAATAGTTTCAAGATCAAAAGCGAAAAACAAATCCAGCAGATATTGGAACTCAATCTACCGCGTATTCGCTTCGACCCAGCGCGGAGTGAGGTGCTACCGGATTTTCCGAGCACCATCCGGATGCAAAAGCCTGCAGCAACACCCAAATCGCCTTGTCCACCCGATGAAGTGACGATACGGCAATCCAAACGGCTAGAGCAGCTCAACACGGCCATCCTTGAGAGCGAGCGGGCTTACGCCAAAAAGGCGCCTTTGGTACGCATGGCGGTCGCTGCTTTGGCTGATCATCCGGAACATTCCAGAAAGCTGGCCAAGCATGTGGTCAGGGAGATGGTCGATTCCGTGTTCACGGAAAGCGACGTGGCGCTGCATGCCATCGGGGGGGCACAGGAGGTTTACACGCATCCACTCAATGTCACCGTGTTGGCATTGATGTTGGCCAAGTCGCTCGACATGCCAGCGGAGGCGGTGTTCGAACTGGGCCTGGCTGCATTGCTGCATGATGCCGGCAAAGAGACCTCACCCATAGGAAAATCGTTCGTCGACCTGCATTGTGAAAGCGGCGCCCGGCTGGTGTTGCAAGCCGGTTTTTCAGAACGCGTGTCGAAAGTGGTCATGCAGCACCATGAATATGCCGATGGCTCTGGTTTTCCGATGCGTCTCAAGCTTGAACAAATCGATCTACTGGCGCGTATTCTGTCGCTGGTGAATCATTTCGATGAGTTGTGTAACCCAGCCAATCCGGCCGAAGCGCTGACGCCATACGAGGCATTGTCCCTCATGTATACCAAGCAGTCACAATGGTTCGATCCGGTTTTGCTGCAAATGTTCATCCGGTTGTTGGGGGTGTATCCGCCGGGAAGTGTGGTGCAGCTCTCCAATGGCCTGTATGGCATCGTGCTGGCGGAGAATCCTGCCCAACCCATGTGCCCCTTGGTGATGGTGTATGTGCAGGGAGTGGCGCGTGCAACACCGGTCGTGATCGATCTCGCCCAAGAGCATACCCTGTCCATACAGAAATGCCTGCGGCCGGGGCAGCTGCCAGCGGAAGCGTATGAATACCTCAAGCCTGCCAAGCGCATGAGTTTTTACTTGCTCAAACGAATGGCCGGGCAAGACATCCAGGAAAGCCAGGATGTGGCGTATCACGGTGAAGATGGCTCGCAGCAGCTGCGTCGGCGCGCATGAGCAGCGCTTTACGGCAGCTCTACGTGTGGCATGCGCTCCAGGATGATGGCCGTTTTGCGGGCCAGTCCCCTGGTATTGCGGTGTTTGTCATAAAAGCGTGGATTGGGAACCATGGCGGCCAGTCTGGCGGCTTGTTCCGGTCCAAGCCGGGCGGCTGATATTCCGTAGTAATGGCGTGCGGCGGCTTCGGCCCCGAACACACCATTGCCCCACTCGATGACGGTGAGATAGATTTCGAGAATGCGGCGCTTGTCCATCAAAGATTCCAGCATCACCGTGATGAGGGCCTCCTCCAGTTTGCGCCAAGGCGTGCGTCGTCCCGATAGGAACAGATTTTTGGCCAACTGCTGGCTGATGGTGGAGCCCCCGGCAACGATCTTTCCTTTTTTCAGGTTCTTTTCGTAGGCTTTCTGGATGCCCTCCCAGTCGAAACCTTCGTGATCCACGAACTTGGCATCCTCGGCGGCGATGACGGCACGCTTCAGATGGCTGGAAATGCGATGATAGGGCACCCATTCGTGCCGGATTTCAGCACCAGGATTTTTCTCCAATAGAGCCCGTTTCTGCGCCTCCATGAAAGCACTGCTGTCAGGATTGTGGTCCACCCACCACCAGATGTGCAGGAACACCCATAGCTGGTAGAACAGCACCAATGCGAGGAATACGAGCAGCCCGCGCCAGACGAAGCGCTTCATCCGCGCAGCATGGATATGACGGGGGCGGTTTGTGGGCGGATGCCGCGCCAGACCCAGAAAGCTTCTGCTGCCTGTTCCACCAGCATACCGAGGCC
>JANZZG010000060.1 GCA_026419515.1 Methylophilaceae bacterium | reverse complement strand
TAGAGCTGGCGCAGCACGGCGGCGCCGAGATGGCCGAGCCCGAGGCCGGCCAAGGCCCCCAGCAGGGACAGCATGCCGGCTTCCAGCAGAAACAGGCGGCGGATGGCGGCGGCGGTGGCCCCGAGCGCCTTGAGCAGGCCGATTTCCGCGGTGCGCTGGGTGACCGACACCAGCATCACGTTCATCACCAGGATGCCGGCGACCGAAAGGCTGATGGCGGCGATGCCGGCCACGCCCAGGGTGAGTACGCGCAGGATGCGGTCGAAGGTTTCCAGCACGGCGTCCTGGGTGATGACGGTGACGTCTTCCTCGCCGTCGTGGCGCTGGGTGATCTGTTTCAGCACGCCGGCTTTCACCTCGCCGATCTGCTCCCGGCTGCCGGCTTCGACCAGGATGCGGAACAAGGTGTGGGTGTCGAGCATGGCCTGCGCGGTGGCGGCCGGGACGATGAGCAGTTCGTCGGTGGTCATGCCCATCCCCTGGCCGCCTTCGGCGAGCACCCCCACCACGCGCAACCGCCATCCGGCGACGCGCACGGTTTGACCGAGCGGGCTGTCACCGGCAAACAGTTCCCGCGCGATCCCTGCGCCCAGCACCACTTCGGCCGGACCGTGTCCGAGCGTGTCGGCAGCGAGGAAGCGGCCCAACCCCAGTTTCAGATGGCGCACCTTGAGGAAATCGCCGTTGGTGCCGACCAGCATGGCTTCGCGCAGTTTGCCCCGCGCGTCGACCTCGGCGGTGCCGATCAGGATGGGGGCGTGGCGTACCACGCCGGGCACGCGCAGCAGCGCAGCCGCATCTTCCAGGGTCAGATCGCGGGGGGTACTGGTGATCAGGTTGGCCGGGTTGAAGCCGCGTGTTTCGGAACGGCCGGGCAGCACGATGACCAGATTGGTGCCGATGGAGGAGAATTGGTTGACCACATAACGCCGCGCACCGTCGCCGAGCGCGGTGAGGATGACCACGGCCGCCACGCCGATGCTCATCGACAGCATCAGCAGCAGGGTACGCAGCGGGGTGCCGGTGGCGGCCCCGCGCGCCAGGTGGAAGGTGTCGCGCCAGTTCATGCCGCTCCGTCGGCGCTGTCGCGGGCGATGGCGCCGTCCTCCATCACGATCTGGCGCCGTGCGCGGGCGCCCAGCGTGGGGTCGTGGGTGACCACCACCAGCGTCACGCCCTGGGCATTGAGCGCTTCCAGCAGGTGGACCACTTCCTCGCCGGTCGCACGGTCGAGATTGCCGGTCGGTTCGTCTGCCAGGATCACGGCCGGATGCATCACCGTGGCACGGGCGATGGCAACGCGCTGGCGCTGGCCGCCGGAAAGCTGGTCGGGGCGGTGGTGGGCGCGCTCGGTCAGGCCGTATTCGCGTAGCGCCTGGGCAACGCGCTTTTTCCGTTCCGCCGGCGGGATGCCGGCCAGCAGCATGGGCAGCTCGATGTTGTCGGCGGCGGTCAGGCGCGGCACCAGGTGAAAGCTCTGGAACACGAATCCGATGCGCCGGCTGCGCACGGCAGCCTGCTCTTCCGCGGTGAGGGTGGTGACGTCGCGCCCTTCCAGCCGGTAGCTGCCGGCATCCGGGCGGTCGAGCAGCCCCATCAGGTTGAGCAGGGTGGATTTGCCACTGCCGGAGGGGCCCATCACGGCGACATATTCGCCGGGAGCAATGTCGAGGTCGATGTGGCGCAAGGCATGAACCTCGCTGTCGCCCAGCCGGAAGGTGCGGGAAATGCCGGAAAGCTCGATCAGCGCCACTATTTCGCGGCCGGCTTTTGTTCCGGCTTGACCAGCGCGCCGGCCTTCACGCCCTCGCGTTCCAGCGACAGCACGATGCGGTCGCCTGGTGCGAGGCCTTCCAGGATTTCGGTGTATTCCCAGTTGGCAATACCCGTCTTCACCATTCTTTCTTCCAGCCTGCCGTTTTCCGGCCGGTAGAGCAGCACGCGGCCGCCTTCCAGCAGGGCGGAGGTCGGCACCCGCAGCACGTCGTCGCGGCTGTCCAGGATGATTTCGAGATCGGCGCTGAAGCCGACCAGCAGCCGGCCGGGCGGCGGAGGCTGGTCGAGGCTGGCTTCCACGTCCACCGTGCGCGCCTGTTTTTCCACCGCCACCACATAGGGGGCGACGCGTCTGACATGCGCCGGCAGCACCTGGCCAGGCAGGGCATCCAGGGTGACGCGGGCAGGCTGCCCCACCCGTATTTTGGGGGCATCCACTTCGTCCATCGGCGCCGAGATATAGAGACAGGAGTCATCGATCAGGTCGATGGCCGGCGGGGTCGCCACGCCGGGCGGAGAAGGGGTGGCGTACTCGCCCAGTTCCCCCACGATGTCGGCCACTGTGCCATCGAACGGCGCGATCAGCACGGTGCGGTGCTGTTCCACGTTGGATAGCCGCACCTGGGCCAAGGCCTGGCCGACTTCGGCACGCGCAGTGGCGCAGGCCGCCTTGCGCGATTCGGCTTCGGATTTTACCTTATCCTCGGCCCCTTCCGAAACGAAGCCCCTGGCCCGCAGCCGCGCCAGGCGTTCGGCTTCACGCTGGGCGTTGGCCGCTAGCACGCAGATTTCTCCGACGCGTTTTTCGGCGGCTTCCAACTGTTTTTTCGCCACACTGGCTTGAGCCTGCTGATCCTCGTTCCACAACCGCATCAGCACCTGCCCCTTCTTGACGCGGTCGCCCTTCTTGACGCCCAGATAGACGATGCGGCCGCCCGTGATGGGCGAGAGCCTGGTGCGCAGGCAGGCCTCCACGGTGCCGGCGCGCGTGTTGGACACACTGGCCTCTACCTTGCCGCGCCCGACTTCCGCCAGCACCACGGGGATCGGCTGGGGGCGTGAAGTCCACCAGAAAGCGGCACCCACCGTGGCGAGCACGGTAATGGTGAGCAGCCAACGTTTCATGTCAGTGTTCCCAAACTGCCGGCCATCGCGGCGGGGGTGCTGGCGCAGAGCATGCAGGTTCCCTGTGGGGTGTATAAACGGGGTCTAGCGTAATACACTGGGGGCATTCGCTCAAGCAAAGAGAGTCGTGCATCCATGGATACCTTCAGCCACGCCTTGTGGGGCTACGGCCTGTTCGGTTTTCGCCGCCATCCCTGGCTGGCGATGCTGTTCGGCGCACTGCCCGACCTCTGCTCGTTCGGGGCTTTCCTGGCATTCCGCCTGCTCGACGGGGAGGGGTTTCATCCCGGTCCGCCGCCGCTGGAAACGCTGCCGCACTGGCTGTTCGTTTCCTATAACATCTGGCACAGTTTCGTCATCTGCTTTCCGGTCATCGGGCTGGTGGCGCTGTGGCGGCGCGACATCGCATTCGCCATGCTGTCCTGGCCGTTCCACATCGTGCTGGATTTCCCGTTCCATAGTCTGAGATATTTCCCGACGCCGATCTTCTGGCCAGTGTCGGATTTCGTGGTCGACGGCATTCCGTGGACGAACCCCTGGGTCTGGTTCCCGAATCTGGCAGGTCTGGTGGTGCTTTTGGGCTACCGTTACCGGCAAAAAAGACGCCGCTCACAATGATTCCAGTACGGGGATGTGATGGGCTTGGCAATATGCCTGCCAGTCGGCCATGTCGGTCCATCGGCTGACGAATATGAAATCAAGCCCAGCCCCTTTGGCGGCTTGGTGGTCATAGCGGCTATCGCCGAAAAACACTGCTGGCATCTTTAGGTTGCCGTTCGCCTGTTCACGTGCCAGGATTTCTTCTTTGTTACTGGGGCTACCGAAAATGCCTCCATCGAAATAATGCGCTATCCCCCGTTGTGCGAAGAGCTCACGCAGCTCTTGCTGATCTGCGCCCGAAACCAGAATCCAGTTGGCCTGGGGGGTGGCGGCGCGGAGTTTGCTCAGGCCTGGCGCGATGGCACAACGTGTGAGCCCCGCCCGTGCCTCGTTCGTGAAGGCCAGCAATAGCGCGCGCATCGCTTCTTCGGTCACCGCCACCCCGACCATGTCACGTAGCAGGACCTCAAATTTGACATAGCGGGAAACACCGCCATGGGCGATGTGGTAATCGCGCAACGCTTGCGCATGCTGCTGGCCATATGGCAGCGCCGCATTGTAAAACGCCTGGGCCCGGACTGTATTCGAGTCCAGTATCACGCCATCACAGTCGAACACCAGGGAACGATACCGACTGAAATCCATGACGACAGGGTTCAATCGTCTACATACAAAGGCGATGGCTTAAGCGCTGCTGTCCCGCCTGCCCCTTTGGGGTTGCCAGGCCGACTTTCGCCGCAGAGTGCGTTCATTTTTGCCAGCCATCGCGCAGGGTGGTGGTGCGATTGAATACCGGCTGGCCAGGACGACTGTCGTAGCGATCGGCGATGAAATAGCCATGGCGCTCGAACTGGAACCGTTCTTCCGGGCGGGACTCCTTCAGCGCCGGTTCCAGCTGGGCGGTGATGATCTTGACCGAATCCGGGTTGAGGTCATCCAGATAATCGCGGTCACCCGCCCCGGGATGGGGCACTCTGAACAGACGGTCATAGAGGCGAACTTCGGCCGGATGGGCGTGGGCGGCCGAAACCCAGTGGATGTTGCCCTTGACCTTGACGGCATCGGCGCCGGGGGTGCCCGATTTGGTATCGGGCAGATAGGTGCAATGCACCACCGTGACGTTGCCGTTCGCATCTTTTTCGCAGCCGGTGCATTCCACCACGTAGCCATAACGCAACCGCACCCGGTTGCCGGGGAACAGGCGGAAATAGCCTTTGGGCGGCGTTTCCATGAAGTCTTCGCGCTCGATCCACAGCTCCCTTGAAAACGGCACCACGCGCTGGCCCAGCTCCGGCCTGAGCGGATGGTTGGGGGCGTGGCACTCTTCGCTCTGGCCTGCGGGGTAGTTGTCGATCACCAGCTTGATCGGATCGAGCACGGCGATGCGGCGTAGGGCGGATTCGTTGAGGGTCTCCCGCATGCAGTCTTCGAGCACGGCATAGTCGATCCACGAGTCCGCCTTCGATACACCGATACGCTCGGCGAACAGACGGAAACCCTCCGGCGTGTAACCCCGGCGGCGCGCACCGACCAGCGTGGGCATGCGTGGGTCGTCCCAACCGTTGACATATCCTTTTTCCACCAGTTCGATCAGCTTGCGCTTGGAGAGCACGACGTAGGTGAGGTTGAGGCGCGCGAATTCGTACTGCTTGGGCAGGGGATGTGTCAGCAGTCCGCTTTCTGCCAGCCGCTCCAGTACCCAGTCGTAGAACGGGCGCTGGTCTTCGAACTCCAGGGTGCAGATGGAATGGGTAATGTTTTCCAGCGCATCCTCGATGGGGTGGGCATAGGTATACATCGGATAAATACACCACCGGTCCCCCGTATTGTGGTGTGTGGCGTGCTTGATGCGGTAGATCACCGGGTCGCGCAGGTTGATGTTGGGCGAGGCCATGTCGATCTTGGCGCGCAGCACCATGGCCCCGTCCGGGTGCCGGCCCTCGCGCATCTCGCGAAACAGACGCAAACTTTCCTCCTTGGGGCGGTCACGCCAAGGCGAGTTCTTGCCCGGTTCGGTCAGGGTGCCCCGACTGGCACGGATCTCTTCGGCACTTTGCTCATCGACATAGGCATGGCCGGCTTCGATCAGGGTTTCCGCCGCCCGATACATGAAATCGAAATAGTTGCTGGCGTAATACAAATGGTCACCACCACACCCCTGCCATGAGAAGCCTAGCCAGCGTACGGCGTCTATGATGCCATCGACATATTCCTGTTCTTCCTTTTCTGGATTGGTGTCGTCGAACCGTAGATGACACACCCCGCCATAATCGCGTGCCAGGCCGAAGTTGAGACAGATGCTCTTGGCATGGCCAATGTGTAGATAGCCGTTGGGTTCGGGTGGAAAGCGCGTGCGGATTTTGGCTGGATCGGGCAGCCCTTTGGCATGGTGCGCGGCATCCCCGGGAGACCCGCCCCAGCGGCGGGACGCGTAAGTGCCCTGGGCGAGGTCGCGTTCGATGATGCTGCGCAGGAAATTGGAAGTGGGGTGGTTTTTGTGTTCAGTCATGTCAAGCCATGCGGATCAAATGTTTTTCATTTTACACCGTGGTGGCTGAGTATAATTCCCACTTGCCATGAACCCATTGACGTTTCCTCTCTTGCGCTTGCTTGCCGATGGCCAGTTTCGTTCCGGCGAGGCGCTGGCCCGCCATTTTGGCGTGACGCGCGCCACGGTGTGGAATGCCGTACAGCAGGCGGAACGGATGGGCGTGAAAGTCTATTCGGTACGGGGCCGTGGTTACCGTCTGCCGACGCCGGTGGATTTCCTCGATCATCAGCGGGTTCGTGGCCATCTCGCTGGTTTGGCTGATCGCCTTTGGCTGCAGTTTCACGAGGTGACCGATTCCACCAACACTTTGTTGATGCGGCTGGCATCCGAAGGTGCGCCGCACGGCACCTGCGTGGTGGCTGAACTGCAACGCAATGGCCGTGGTCGGCGCGGGCGGATGTGGCATTCCGGTCTGGGCAGCGGGTTGACGTTCTCCCTGTTGTGGCGTTTCGACCAAGGCGCGAGCGCACTGAATGGTTTGAGTCTGGCGGTGGGAGTTGCATTGGCGCGTGCACTCGAAGAACTGGGCATGCCAGAAATCCTGCTGAAGTGGCCCAATGATGTGCAGTATCGACATCGCAAATTGGCGGGCATCTTGATCGAACTGCAAGGAGACGCCTTCGGCCCCAGTGCCGCGGTGATCGGGGTGGGGCTCAATGTGCGGCAGCCAGCCGAAGTCCACGTAGCCATCGGCCATCCCGTGGCCAGTCTGGAAGAAATCTGGTCAGACGCGATCGACCGTAATTATTTGCTGGCCGTCATGCTGCGCCACATGGTGGCGGTGCTGGATGAATTCGGGCAGGTCGGCTTCAGGCGGCTGCGCGACGAGTGGCAGGCACGGCATGCCTACCACCAGCAGAAGGTTCGGTTGTTGTTGCCCGACGGCACCGAAACGGAAGCCATGGTGCAGGGCGTGGACGAGGATGGCGCGCTGCTGGCCGATGCGGGTGCCGGACCGCAGCGTTATGCCTCGGCTGAAATCAGCCTGCGTGGGAACGTGGCGTGATATTGCTGGTCGATGCCGGTAACACGCGCATCAAATGGGGCGTCCACGACGGGGCCAGATGGGTGGTGCAGGGCAGTGTGCCCAGCCGGCAAGCCTGGGGGTTGGCAACCGCGTGGAGTGAATTGCGCCCGATTGCCGCTTGGGTGTCCAGTGTGGCAGGTGCCGACACTGACACCTCGTTGCGTGATATGTTCGGCAAACTCGGCATCACCACTCGTTGGCTGCACGCCAGCGGCAGTGCTTGTGGTGTGATCAACGGCTACGATCAGCCGGAACGGCTGGGCAGCGACCGCTGGGCGGCGCTGCTTGCCGCCTGGCATCTGAAGCATGCACCTTGCGTTGTGGCCACTGCCGGAACCGCCTTGACGGTGGATGCACTTTCGGCACGGGGTGAATTTCTGGGCGGGCTGATCGTTCCGGGGTTGGCGATGATGAAGGCGGCGCTGGGCGAGAATACGGCGGGCGTGACACAGCGGGATGGCCGATGGCAAGACTTTCCCACGACGACCGGCGATGCCGTCCACAGTGGCGTGCTGGCGGCCATGGCCGGCGCCGTACGTCACATGATGTCCGTACTGGAAAAGCGCGAAGGTGTGATGCCAGCGCTGGTCATTTCGGGAGGCGATGCAGTGGTGCTACGCGCTTCCATGGCCGGGTTGGGGGAGATCGTGGATAATCTGGTGCTCGAAGGTTTGCTGTTGCTCGCCCGGGAGTCCATCGGATGAAATGGCTGGTCTGGTTGTTACTATTGGCGAATGTCGCGCTCTTTGGCTACTTCCAGCTGGTCGCGGCGGTTCCGGACGAGGCCACCCGTCCCCGTCGAGATTTGGCTGCGGAACGGCTCGAGATACTCGACCCACAGGCACTGGCCAGCCTTCCCCCCAAGACGGCTGCACCTTCGGTGCCGCCCGTTTCGTCAGGTCAAATGCTGTGTTATGAATGGGGCAGCTTTTCCGCTACCGACGCCACTGAGGCGCAGGCTGTGTTGAACCGCATGGGGATACAGACGAGCATCAGGCAGCCGGCGCCGCAGGAGGCGGTGCGCTACTGGGTCTACATTCCTCCGCGTAAATCCATGGAGGAAGCACAGGCCAAAGTGAAAGAGCTGCGGGCCTTCGGCATAGAAGAAAGTTTCATCGTGCAGGAGCCAAAGTGGCGTTTTGCCATCTCGCTGGGGGTGTTCAAGGAGGAAGCGCTGGCCGACAAGTATCTGGAAGCGCTGAAAGCACGCGGCGTCAGGTCGGCCATCAAAGGGCTGCGCAATCACGAAACCGATCCGATCAACTATCTCCTGCGCGACGTGTCACCGCAGCAGGCCGAAGAACTCGCCCGGCTCAAACCGCAGTTTCCGGGCAGTGAACTGAAACCGACCGACTGCTTTTAGGAGGATCCCATGGGCGTACTCAAAAATCTCGCTAAGAAAGCACTCGTCGCCGCCGCACTTTATGCCGGTAGGCGCATGGCCAGCAAGGTGGTTGACAAAATGATCGTAGCGGCCAAGAAAACGCCGCCCAAGGCGAGGTGAAAGGCGTTATGCCTCGAGCGCTTGCATTTCCGCATTGGCGTAGCGGAGCCTACCAGCCAGCACGCGAGCCAGCCCTTCCATCAGGTTGAGTCCCAGTTTCTTGTGCTCCTCCGCAACCTGGTCGAAAGTCTGGCGGGAGATCACGTAAAGGTCAGTGTCACGGTTGGCGACGGCGGTCGCCGAGCGCGGATTGCCGTCGAGGAATGACATTTCGCCAAAAAAAGCACCGCGCCCGAAAGTGCTGATGTGGTGGCTGTGGTTGTCGCCGACGGGTAGCAGGATGCGCACTTCGCCACGCCGGATCAGATAGAGCTCGTCCCCACTGTCGCCAGCAGCGAAGATGGTCTCTCCAGCCTTGTAGGTACGTTGCTGCATGTGTGCCTCCAAGGCAGAGAGCGTTTCCGGCTTGCGACCGGCGAACAGTTCGATTTCGTGCAGGCTGAGCAGGGTTTCTTCGGCACGCGGGATCCGTGCTTCGGCCAGGATGCGGTCTTCCACCCATTCCACGGCTTCGTCCACCTCGCCGAAGACTTTCACCGGACTGTCCGGCCCCAGCAGGCCGACGTGGTCGAAATATTCCTTCATGTCCTTGCCGCTGGGCAAAGTGGATGGGATCTGGGCGAAAATCAGGAAGCCACTGCGTTCTGCCAGCATGTCCTTGACCTGTTCCAGCATGTGGCTGGCCGTAACGTCCACCGATTGCACACGCCGCATGTCCAGGATGACATAGGTGAGACGCGTGCTTTTTTTGAGCTCGTGTTCGAGCGCGGTGTAAAGCTGGTCGGTGGTGCCGAAGAACAGGCTGCCTTGCAGCTCGAAAATGACCGAACGGTCCCCGTTCTCGATGAGGATTTCCATCTCTTCCTGGCGCCGGATGTTACGCGAGAAGGTCTGATTGCCATAGGCTTTGCGGCGCACCACCTTGCCGCCGATCTGCTCGCGCACGAACAGCAGGATGGCCAGTGCGATGCCGATGGCCGAGGCCGCGATCAGGCTGACGGTGAGGGCGACACAGACGACGATGGCGATGACCATGAAATCGAGCGCGGTGGAACGTGACTTGAGATAGCGCAAGGTGTGCAGGTCGATCATGCGCAGGCCGACCACGATCAGGATGCCGGCCAGCGCAGCCACTGGCACCCAGGCGATGACCGTGCCTAACGAGAGAAAGGCGAGCAGCGCCAGCACGCTTTCGATCAGGCCGGAAACGCGGCTGGTGGCGCCGCTGGACATGTTGACCAAGGTGGCTCCCATGGTGCCTGCGCCGGGGATGCCGCCGACGATGGCAGAGGCGATGTTGCCTATGCCCTGGCCGATCAGTTCACGGTTGGAATCGTGACGGGAGCGGGTCAACGCATCCAGTACCACGCAGGTTTTCAGGGTGTCGATGGATAGCAGGATCGCCAGGGTGAAGGCGGGCATCACGAGCGCGGAGACATCGGACCACTCCAGGTGGCGGGCCGCTTCCCAGCGACCGATCACGATGTCGGCAAACTGCCCACCGCCCCCCAGTGTGCCCACGACCAAACTGTTGTCTTCGAGTCTCCACAGACTTTCGTCCACCAAACCGAGTGCGAAGTAAGTCGCGATCCCAAACGAAAGAGCGAGGATGGCGGCCGGGATGGTTTGGGTGATTCGGGGGGCAAGCAGCATGGCGGTGATGGTCACGGCGCCGACGGTCATCGCCTGCCATTTCCACAACGGCAGCGATACCAAGGATTCCCACAAATGCATATCCGGGGGGATGCCCAGCAATCGGGGCATCTGGCTGGCTATGATGTAGAGGCCGACGCCGCTCAGGTAGCCGCTGACCACGGGGTAGGGCATGTACTTGATCAGCGTGCCGAGGCCGATGCTGCCGAAGGCGATCTGGAGCATACCTGCCATCAGCCCCAGTAGGGCGAGCATGAGCAGCGCGGCTTCCAGGTTGCCACCGTGCATGAATTCGATGACGAACGCCGACAAAACTGCCGCTGCAGGCGCGCAGGGCGCGGAAATCAGACGGTGGGTGCCACCGAACAGTGAGGCCAACAGTCCGATGGCGGTGACCCCCAGTATGCCTGCCAAGGCCCCTTGCGCCGCATAGGATGCGCCCAGTGGCGCATAGATGGTGACGCCGAACGCGATGGCGGCGGGTAGGGCGACCAGCATGGCAGCCAGTCCGCCCCAGAAATCTCCGGTATGGGGTTTCAGCCTTGCGATCTTCATGTCGGCATTCTAGAACAGAACCCCGGCTACATCAGATTTTTCTCATGAAAATCCGTAGCGTAGATTCGGTATTTTGCGCTGTAACCAGACAGTGGGGTCCCTGCACAATACGCTCGAACGTTCGACGTTCAAATGGGTAAGGCGGTCAACCGCCTTGTGTTCAACGACTCAACAAGGAGATAATCATGTGGACCAAGCCTGAAGTGACCGAAATGCGTTTCGGCTTCGAAGTCACGATGTACATCTGCAACCGCTAAGGTTGTGAACACGGGCTGCCTCGGGCATTGCCCGTGTGCAGCCCGTTGAGTTTGGAAGATCATTTCATGCATATCCATGTTCTAGGTTCTGGTGCTGGCGGCGGGTTTCCGCAATGGAACTGCAACTGCCGTAATTGCGATGGGGTACGCAAAGGCACCCTCAAGACCCGGCCTCGCACGCAGTCTTCCATCTGCGTGAGTGGCGATGGTGTCAACTGGGTGCTGTTCAATGCCTCGCCCGACGTGCTCAGGCAAATTCAGGCGTTCCCGCCATTACAGCCTGCCCGGGCCATACGCGATACCGGCATCGTCGGCATCATTCTGATCGATGCCCAGATCGACCACACGACCGGCCTTTTGATGCTGCGTGAAGGTACCGTGAGGCGTGAGATCTATTGTACCGACGTGGTCAAAGGCGATCTGACCAGCGGCAACCCCCTGTTCAACATCCTGGAACATTATTGCGGTGTCAATCATCATCCGGTGCCCATCGACGGCAGCCCTTTTGAGATACCAGGTGCCAGCAACCTCGTATTCCGGTCAGTGGCACTCAAGAGCGCGGCGCCGCCCTATTCTCCGCACCGTCACGATCCCCATCCGGGCGACACCATCGGCGTGCTGGTGGAAGATGCCCGCAATGGCAAGAAACTGTTCTACGCGCCCGGCCTGGGCGAGATCGAGCCCCATCTGCCCCCACTGATGGCGCAGGCCGACTGCATCATGGTGGATGGCACGTTTTGGACCGACACAGAGATGATCGATCTCGGCCTGATGGACAAGACGGCGCGTGAGATCGGTCATCTACCGCAATCCGGTCCCGGTGGCATGATCGAGGTGCTCTCCGGCTATCCGCAGGCGCGGCGCGTGCTGATTCACATCAACAACACCAATCCCATCCTCGACGAGGACTCCCCGCAACGTCGTATGCTCGAAGCCGCTGGCATCGAGGTTTCCTACGATGGTATGGACATCATTTTGTAAACGGAGCAAAAGACATGAGCGACAACCTGCAACCCTGGAGCCGTGAGGAATTCGAACAGAAACTGCGTGAGCGTGGCCGTGGCTATCACATCAATCATCCCTTCCATGTGATGATGTATGAAGGCAAACTCAACCAGAAGCAGATCCAGTGTTGGGTAGCCAATCGGTATTACTACCAGATTTCCATTCCCATCAAGGATGCGGCGATTTTGTCTAACTGTCCTGACCGTGAGGTACGCCGCGGCTGGATCCAGCGTATCATCGACCATGACGGCGGGGGACAGATCGCCGAAGGGGGTGAAGGTGGCATCGAAGCCTGGTTGCAGCTGGCGGAAGCGGTCGGTTTGAGCCGCGAGCAAGTCCAGTCGCTCGAACTCGTCGCACCGGCAGCACGATTCGCCGTCGATGCCTATGTCAACTTTGCGCGCCAGCGCCCCTGGCAGGAGGCGGTGTGCTCCTCGCTCACCGAATTGTTCGCCCCTCACATTCATCAACAACGCCTCGATAGCTGGCCGGAAAAGTATCCCTGGATCAAGCCGGAAGGTCTGCAATACTTCCGCAATCGTCTGACCCAAGCGCGGCGTGACGTGCAGCAAGGATTGGAGATCACGCTGGATTACTTCGGCAAGTCGCGCGAGATGCAGGAGCGCGCCTGCCAGATCCTGCAGTTCAAGCTGGACGTGCTGTGGGCGCTGGCCGATGCCATCATGTTGCAATGCTGCGACGTCACCATCGAAAATGGTGTGAAATATGTCCGACAAGATCAGGTCTGAGGACGTCTTCGGCCTCGCCCGGCATTACCGCTTCCAGTATGAGGAAGCGCAGGGCTGCTATGTGTTGCTGTTCCCGGAAGGCATGATCAAGCTCAATGGCAGCGCCGGCGAGGTGATCAAGCGCGTGGACGGCAAGAAGACCGTCGCCGACATCGTTGCCGAATGCAAGGCGGCTTTCCCCGATGTGCCGGACCTGGAAGGCGACGTGCTCGCCATGCTGCAACTGGCTTATGACAAGGCCTGGATCGCCAGGAAGGAGTGATCGACATGGCTCAACAAAACAATGGTACCGAATTGCATGGCACCCCCAAGCCACTCTGGCTGCTGGCGGAAATCACTTACCGCTGCCCGTTGCATTGCGCGTTCTGCTACAACCCGACGGATTACGTCACCCACACCCAGAACGAGCTTTCCACCGAGCAGTGGATCAAGGTGCTGCGCGAAGCGCGCAAGATGGGCGCGCTGCAGCTGGGGATTTCCGGCGGCGAGCCGTTGCTGCGTGACGACATCGAAGCGATCGTGGCCGAGGCGGGCAGCCTGGGCTACTACTCCAACCTGATCACCTCCGGCGTCGGGCTGACCGAAAAGCGTATCGCCGAATTCAAGCGCGGCGGGCTGGACCACATCCAGCTCTCCATGCACGACATCACCAAGGAAATCAACAATTTCATCACCGACACCAACACCTTCGAACTGAAAAAGAAGGTGGCGGCGATGATCAAGGCATATGACTATCCGATGGTGCTCAACGTGGTGATCCACCGCTACAACATCGAGCACATCGGTGAAATCCTGGAAATGGCCGAAGCCATCGGCGCCGACTATGTCGAGCTGGCCAACACCCAGTATTACGGTTGGTCGCTGATCAACCGGGCCCAGCTGATGCCGAGCAAAGAGCAGCTGGAGAAGGCCGAGGCGATCACCAACCAGTTCCGCAAGCGCGTCGGCAACAAGATGAAGGTGTTCTTCGTGGTGCCGGACTATTATGCCACCCGTCCCAAGAAGTGCATGAACGGCTGGGGGCAGGTGTTCATGATCGTCACCGCCAACGGCGACGTGCTGCCCTGCCACTCCGCCCGCTCACTGCCTGGACTGACCTTCCCCAACGTGCGCGAGGCCGAGAGCCTGGAATGGATCTGGAACGAATCGCCCGCGTTCAACAAATACCGCGGTGATGGCTGGATGAAGGAGCCTTGCCGCTCCTGTCCGGAAAAGGAAAAGGACTTGGGCGGCTGCCGCTGCCAGGCTTACCTGCTGGCCGGGGATGCCGAAGGGGCGGATCCGGTCTGCACCAAGTCCCCCTACCGGCACCTGATCGACGAAGCGATCGAGGAGGCCAAGAACCCCAAGATCGCCGCCCAGCCCATCATCTTCCGCACCGACAAGAATTCGAAGAAGCTGCTCGAAGGGGAACTGCGGGAACGCGCCCAGGCGTTCCATGCCTTGCCTTAAGCCTGGATAGGTAACCCTGAAAAACCGTTGCGAGCGGCTTTGTAGCGACGCGCACGAAGCAGTAGCGAGCAAGACATGACAAGGTGTTAGGCCGAGGGAGCAAGCATTGCGCAACGCCGCCATCCGGCCGCGCAGCAGGTTATTGATTAAGGGTTTCCTTATTCTTTCATCTTATACAGCCGCTCCCGCAGCATTTTGCCATCCTTGACACCGTCCAGTCTATCACCGACGGCCTCACCCAGTTTAGCCAGCCGGTCATCCGGGTGCGGATGTGTCTTGAACAGCAGCGCCACCCGGCCATCGTCCCTGCCGGCGTGGCCGATGGCCTGCAGGACTTCCGGCAGCCCATAGGGGTCATAGCCTGCCCGTGCCGCCAGTATCACGCCCATGCGGTCGGCCTCGTACTCGGCACCTTTGTCCAGGCTGCGCGCACAGATCTCCGCGCCGCTGCCGATGAGTTTTCTGACGCTGTCGCTGTCCTTGCCGACCTGCTCGCCGAGCAGCCCGGCACCGGCATCGAGCAGTTGCTGTTTCTGCAACAGCTTGAGGTGGTGCTTTTTTACCACGTGAGCGATTTCGTGGGCCAGCACCCCGGCCAGCTCGGCTTCGCTGTTCAGCGTCCGGTACAGTCCTTTGGTGATCAGCACATAGCCCCCGGGTGCCGCGAAGGCATTGAGGTCGCTGGAATCGATCACACCGAAACGCCAGGGCAGGTCCGGACGCTCGCTTTGCAGCGCCACCCACAGACCGACGCGATTCACGTATTTCTGCAATTCGGCATCCATGACCAGCGGCGCGGCACCCAGCAGGTTGCCGGCGATTTCGCGACCGATCCTGATTTCCTCGGTCTTGGAGGTTTTGCCGATTTTCAGGCTCTTCCCGCCCAACGTCTTGCCGAGGTCGAATGCCATGGCGGGCAGGCTCACGACGAGCAGCAGCGCGAGCAGCAGGCCCCTCATTGTGCACCCCCTTTCGGTTCGGGCAGGTAATCCAGCCTGCGGGCGGCAAGCCCCCCCGTGGCGGCAAACTGCCGGGCATCGTCGGCACTCACCGCACTGGTGTCCAGCAACTGGATGTCGGCATCGTTGAATTTCGCCGATTTGAGCGCTTCTTCATTGAGGCCGCGCACGCCGGTGGTGGAGACCACCTGACCGGTTCCGGCACGGCCGCTGGCCAGCGCCAGCACGCCAGCGGCTTCGCTGCCGCCCGAGGAACTGCCGCGCTTGATCGACAGCAGGCGTACCCAGCCGGTCGTTTTCCCTGCCTTGACCTGCAGCCAGGCGCCTTGTTTGGCGAGGATGTCTACCTTGTCGCCGCGGTTCAGGCTGCCGACGGCTTTAGCGTCGCCGTAGGGTTCGGCTCTGAGGCTGTCATTTTTCAGTGCGGTGCCGGGCTCGCCCGCCCACGCGGCCGTCGTGGCCAGCAGTGCCCCCAGCAGGAATAGGTCATGTCTCATCGAGCGTTCCTTTGTTCCAGTTTCAGTATGGCCTGGGCGAACAGCACACGCCATTGCGGCGCGGTATCTCCATCCCCATCGATTTTTCCTTTATGCAGCACGTGGCGAAAGCCGATGCCGACAGGCACGCCCTGACGGGCGAGCAGTCCGGGCAGGCGGTCGACCAGGCGCTGCGCGTCGGCCTGCATCGCAGCGGCTGCCCGGGTGTCCTGCGAGTGGGTTTGCCAGGTCAGCACCAGCATGTCGCCGAACAAGCCCCAGATCCCGCCTTGGGTGCCCCGCAGCGCCTCTACACTGCAAGGCAATTCGACGGCCTCCTGCACCGCGCGGCGCACCCGCTTGAGCACCGCATCCCCCATCGGCTCGCCGCTTTCGAACAGAACCGGCATCACCAGCACCTGGATGCTCTCTGCGCCAGCCGCGGTTTCCATCGCCAGCCTACCCTGCATGGCACGGTCGGTGGCCAGGGCATAGACTTTGGCGATGCCGAAGTAGAGCACTGCCCAGGTGACGGGCGCACTGAGGTCGATGTAAGCATTGGCGAAGCTCACCCCCACATAGGATACCGCCAACAGCAGGAACTGCGACATGCCGAACAGCCGGTCGAAGCGGTCGCGCTCCACATTGTGATAGAACGCGGCAGTCGTCAGCCAGATGACGCAGAGGCTCAATAGCAGATAAGGCAGTGCGCCACGCCAGAAGCGCATGGGGTCGCCGCGTTTCAGGTTGTCGATGGCGGTCGCCAGAATCTCCACGCCCGGATGCATGCGGGCCATCGCCGTGGCCTTGAGGTCGAACAAACTGGGGGCAGTAGAGCCGATGATGACGATCTTGCCGGTGAATTCGTCGGCCGGGCGCCTAGGGGTCTTGGCCGTCATGTCGCGGTAGACGTCGGCAAAGCTGACATAACGGTAACTAAAGGGCCCGCCGCGCCAGTTGAGCAGCAGGCTATCCTGCGCAGGCGGTTTGCCTCCCATGGCCTGTCCGACCACCAGCGGCAGCGAGGGCAGGCGCCAGCCGTCCTTGTCCTGCCACAGGCGGTATTCGCGCACGATGCCATCCGGGTCTGGATAGATGTTGTGGGTGCCGAGACGCCCGGCCTTCAGTGCGGCCTCGAAATGCGGCAGCACCACGGCCACGGTGGTGCCGGAAGCAGGCGCTGGCGGGGCTGGAGCCTGGCGGGGGTCTGCGATGCGTTGGACGCCCGGGATCATCCACGGATGGATCTGGCTTAGCGTGTCCTGGCTTTCCGGCAGACGCAGGAAAGGGAAAAAGAGGTTGTCCGCTGCGGCGATGACCGCGTTGAAATAGGCATCGCTGTCCGGGTTGTAGAGATCGGCATCGGAAAACAGGATGTCGAATACGATGGCCCGGGGTTTTTGCTGCTGCAGCTTTTCGACGAATTCGCCAAATACCTGCCGTGGCCACGGCCAGCGTCCGTAATCCGGTGCCAGCGCGGCGATGGAGGCTTCGTCGACGTCGACGATGACGATGTCGGGATCTGGCTGGGGCGTGTAGATGCGGTGGCGTACCACAAAATCGAACGCCTTCTGCCGCATGTTCTCGCCGACATGGAAAACCGCGGCATCCAGCAGCACGCCCAGCGTCATCAGGGCGGCGAGGTAGAGGTAGAAACTGTTGCGCAGGCGTCGCGCCAGCAGGGTGGTGAGGCGGGTGTAGTGATAGACCAGTCGGCTCAGCATGAGGCAGTCTTGCATAAGCCCGCCGCTTTGGCAACGGCATGAAGCAGTCTCGTTGGGCTATAATCGCTTCATGCCTAAATTCGTGGAGGGTGTGACTTTAGGGTGGGCGCTCCTTTGACCCTGAGCGCGTTTTACGTGGACAGCAAAGCGTCCGCAGGAGGTCGTGCAACGGGCGTTGCAGGAGGAGACCTATTGGCTGCAAGCGCATTTGACGTCGTTTCGCTTGAAACTCGAATAAGGGGAAGATAGTCATGGAAGATGAAAGCATGTTGATCATGTTGATTCAGCAATACGCCTCGCAGTTTGGCATTACTTTCAGTTCGCGGGCGATGGATGATGAAGAAACCAAACAAAAGGCCATGGTGCTGATGATGCAGGCATTGAGTGGCGCGCGCGGCCCCGTCACAGACGAGGATTTGGGAATTTGAACCAGCCACTGCGCATCCTTTATTTCGCTCGGCTGCGCGAAGCACTGGGGACGGCAAGCGAGGAGATCGCCTTGCCCGATGGTGTGGGAGATGTCGATGGGCTGA
Organism: Methylophilaceae bacterium; assembly: GCA_026419515.1. Lineage (GTDB taxonomy): Bacteria > Pseudomonadota > Gammaproteobacteria > Burkholderiales > Methylophilaceae > JANZZG01. Next base: position 20,627 of record JANZZG010000060.1, on the reverse strand, counting down.
TGGCTTGGCTTGCGGCGCGTGGTGGAGTATGGCAAGCGGAGTTCTCGGGCAGCCGCCCCATTCGCGCTGCCGTCAATCAGGCGCTGGTACAGGGTACCGCCCGCATCCAAGGGGGCGATGAAGTGGCGTTTTTTCCTCCGGTGACGGGGGGCTGAGCATGGTCGTCCGCGTACAAACGGAAGATTTCGATACTGGTGCGGAAATCGCCCGGATGCGACTGATGAACCCCGGTATTGGAGCGGTGGTGGCTTTCGTTGGTCAGGTGCGCGATGTCAACGAGGGAAGTTTGGTGCATACCTTGACTTTGGAGCATTATCCCGGCATGACGGAAAAGGCGCTGGCCGCCATCATCGACCGAGCCAAGATGCGTTGGACGATTCAGGATGCCCTCATCATCCACCGTGTGGGCACGCTGCAGCCACTGGACCAGATCGTGCTGGTGGTGGTAGTCGGCAGCCATCGCAGCGAGTGTTTCGCAGCCTGTGAGTTCATCATGGATTATCTGAAAACCGAGGCGCCGTTCTGGAAGAAAGAAACCACCCCGGGCGGAGCGCGGTGGGTGGAGGCGCGTGGCAGTGACGAGGCTGCCCGCAGCCGCTGGGAAAATTGACAGTAGACTGACGATATGCCACGGACCCTTGCCTTTTCCGATTTGGATTTCAGGATTGACCCAGACACCCTTGGGTTTGGGGATACTTCGGAGCTGGTCGATGATGCTCCGGTGTGGATCGGTCAGGAGCGCGCAGAGAAGGCTGCCCGCTTTGGGCTGACGATCGATCACCCCGACTACAACTTGTTCGTATTGGGCGAGGCAGGCAGTGGACGTTCGTCCCTGTTGTTTCGTGCCATGCAGGAGGCCGCCGCGCAACGCCCTCCAGCGCCGGATCTAGTCTATCTCCACAACTTCGAGCAGCCAGAAAAGCCCCTGGCGTTGCGATTGAGGCCGGGACAGGGCAGCGTGTTGCGTCAGTGCATGGAAGCCTTCGTGCGGGACGTGACCGTGGAGATCCCGCGCAAGCTGGATGAAGAGGGTTTTCGTTTGGATTGTGCGCGGGTACGCAAGGCATATCAGGCCGAAATGGACCGCGCCTATGCCGAGCTGGCCTCGTTGGCTGCCGCCTGGAATTACGTGCTGCGGCGTGAAGATGGTCGGCTGGTGTTCAATCTGATGGACAAGAATGGCCAGGCGATGTCGGAGGAGGCGCTGCTTGCCATGACCCCCGATCAGCGCATGGTGCTGGAGCATGCGGAAGCCGAGCTGCGGGCCGCCATCGGGGATTATCTGGAGACGATACGCCCCAAAGAGCGGGCCATGGAGCAGGCGCTTACCGATCTGCGGCGCCAGGCGGTACAACCCTTGCTGGATCAACATGTGCACAAGATCACTGAAGCGCTCGCGGGACAGGTGGAAGACGCGACGCGCCTGCAAGATTGGCTAGGATTGTTGTGTGCCGATGTGCTGGACAATCTGGAAGTATTCTCCCCTGTCGGTGGGGGTGGCGACTTCGATCATGAGCGCATGGAAGAGCTGCTCAAGCGCTACCGCGTGAACGTGGTGGTGGACAATGGCGGCATGGCAAGGGCGCCGGTACTACGTGACGACGATCCGGTGTTCCGTTCCCTGTTCGGGGGGATCGAGTACCAGGCGGAAAATGGCGTACTGCTGACCGATTTCACCCGCATCCGCGCCGGTAACTTGCTACGGGCGCATGGGGGCTTTCTCATGCTTCATCTCCGTGATCTGTTGCGCGAGCCGCAAGTGTGGGAGAAACTGCGGCGGTTCCTCAGGAACGGAGGGCTACAGATCGAGGAGCCGGCCGCCACTCTGGGGCAATTGGCTGCCACCACGCTGGAACCGGAAGTCGTGGAAGTACGTGTCAAGATCGTCTTGATCGGTTCACGGGAAGAATACTACGACCTGCAGGAAGTCGATCCAGAATTTTTCCAGCATTTCCGCGTCAAGGTGGATTTTGCCGAGAGCTTTCCTGCCGACACCATGGCACGCCGAGCGACGGCATTGTTCGTGGCACAGACTTGCCGGCGTCTGGGATTGCCGCATTTCGACGCTGCCGCCGTGGCCAGCCTGCTGCAGGAAATGCAGCGTGAATTGGGTGATCGGCGTCGCCAGAGTGCGCTGTTTGGCCGGCTGGAGGCCTGGCTGGTGGAAAGCGCTACCCAGTGTGTGACAAGGGGAGGGCGAATCGTATCGGTGCAGGACGTCGAGGCGGCACGCCAGGCACGGATTGCTCGCCATAATTATCCCGAACAGCGCCTGCACGAGTCGATCGCGGAAGGTGAGATCATGATTCGCACCAGTGGACGTGAGGTCGGGCAAATCAATGGCCTGACCCAGATCGATTTGGGCGATTACTGTTTTGGTTCCCCGGTGCGTATTTCTGCGCGTGTGTATGCAGGCGATGACGGCATCATCAATATCGACCGTGAGGTTGAAATGAGCGGGCCAAATCACGACAAGGGGGTATTCATTCTGCAGAACTGGCTGGCGGCCACGTTCACCAACATGACCCCATTATGCCTGACCGCCTCGCTAGTGTTTGAGCAGGAATATCACGGTGTGGAGGGTGATTCTGCTTCCTGTGCGGAATTGTTCGCGTTGATTTCCGCATTGTCTGGACTGCCCTTGCCACAGGGAATCGCCGTGACCGGGGCGCTCAATCAGTATGGGGAGGTGCTGCCTGTCGGAGGCATCAATGAAAAAATCGAAGGCTATTTCCGTGTCTGCCGTCGCATTGGGCTCGACGGCAAGCAGGGGGTGATCATCCCAGCCCGCAATTGCGGCCATCTATTATTGGATCGGGAGGTCGTGGCAGCCGTGGAGGCAGGACAATTCGGCATTTACACAATCGATAACGTTTGTGAGGGGCTGGAAATTTTGACAGGGATGGCGGCAGGCGTGCCGGACGAAATGGGAAATTTCCGACCGGATACGGTTTTGGGACGAGTGCAGAAGACGTTGGAGGCTTTCCGCAAAGCCTGTGAAGCGGCCGCGCATGCCCGCGACCGCGAACATTGACGGATGAGGGCGTTATAGAGAAAGGAGGGTAGGATGCAAACCAACGTGGGCAAAATCGACCGAGCAGTCAGGATCGTAGCGGGAACCGCCCTGGTGGTGTGGGCGGTGATGGGGGGTCCAGTATGGGCATGGGTAGGCGTATTGCCGTTGGTGACCGGGCTGGTTGGAAGCTGTCCGGCGTATACGCTGATTGGCATCAATACCTGTACGACCTCAGGTGACCAGCAGCGTTGACGGGATTGGGCGCGCTCTGCTCAGCGTTGCATACCGACCCAGCGCACGATGTCGGCAGCCCCCATGGCACCGGCTTGCCGCGCCACTTCGCGGCCGTTGCGGAATAGCAGGAGGGTAGGAATGCTGCGGATGGCATAACGGCTTGCCAGCTCCGGTACGGCATCGGTGTTGACCTTGGCCAGTCGGATGTGAGGTTCCAGCAACCCGGTCGCCTGCACGAAAGCCGGCGCCATCATTTTGCAGGGCCCGCACCAGGGTGCCCAGAAATCGACCAGCAAGGGGATGTCGTTGGCTTGGAGGTGGCGTTCGAATGCAGCTTCATCCAGCTCCACGGGATGTCCGTCGAATAAGGGTCGGTGGCATTTGCCACACAGCGGGTGCCCGGTCAGGCGGGCTGAGGGGACACGGTTGATGGCCGTGCAGTGTGGGCAGACCAGATGCAGGGAATCAGTCATTGGGATGTCCTGGAAAGTGTGTTGAGGATCTCCGCCTGGACGCGCTGCAGGGCTTGCAGTGGATCTGGCGCCTGCGTGATGGGGCGGCCGATCACCAGATAGTCCGAACCCTGGCGCAGAGCCTTGGCGGGCGTCACCACACGCGCCTGGTCGTCCAGGCATGCATCTGCCGGCCGGATGCCGGGGGTGACCAGCAGAAAGTCGGAACCGATGTCTTCGCGTAGCATCGGCGCTTCCTGTGCGGAGCAGACCACCCCATCGAGGCCGCACTGTGCGGCCAGTCGTGCCAGCCGCAGCACCTGTTCATGCAGGGTGTCGCCGACGCCGATTTCTGCCAGTGTGGGCTGGTTCATGCTGGTCAGCACGGTGACGGCGATCAGCCGGGGTGGTGTCGCCGCGTGCTCCACCGCTTCGCGTGCCGCCTCCATCATGGCCCGCCCACCCGATGCATGCACGTTGAGCATCCATATCCCCAGGCGGCTCGCAGCGAGGCACGCTCGCGCCACGGTATTAGGGATGTCGTGGAACTTGAGATCGAGAAACACACCATATCCCCGATGCACCAGAGAGGCTACGAAGGCGGGTCCTTCTGCGGTGAACAGTTCCTTGCCGACCTTGAGGCGGCACAATGCGGGGTCGAGCCGGGCGACCAGTCTGTTGGCTGACGCAGCGTCGGGATAATCCAGCGCCACGATGATTCTGGGGTCGGTCATGTGCGCTCGAACCTGGCCGGAAAGGTTTCCCATTCCCCGCAGCTGGGGCAGTGCCAGTGGAATTGGCGCGCGGTGTAGCCGCAGGTGGTACAGCGATGAAAGGCGGTTTTTTCCAGATGCGCGCGCAGCGCATCCATCACCAGGCGCAGATCGCCATCCGGCATCCCACTGACCTTGGCCTGTAGCAGACGGTCGAGCGCCGCCAGCGTAGGAGATCGTTCTGCTTCCTCGTGTGCCATGCGGTAGGCGGCTTCTGGCCCCTGGATGTCCAGCGTTGCCTGGAACAATACCTCCCCGGCTTTTTCGAGATGATATTTGCGCACCACGTCTTGTAGCCAGGTCAAGCCCTCCTCGGCTTTGCCCAGGCTACGCCAGGCCGCCATCATGCGGGCGGCGACCAGCTCCAGTCCGTCGGGTGATTGCAACTCGATGGCGCGCCACGCCGCCAGGGCCGCTTGCGGATTGCCTGCTGCGGCTTCGATGTCGCCCAGCATGATGCTGGCGCGGACGCAATTGCGATTGGCGGCGCGGGCTTCGGCCAAATGGGTGCGGGCTTCCGCCACATGGCCCAGCAGCAGGTTTTGTTGGGCCAGTTCGCAGTGAAACTGCGCGATTTCCTTGCGTAGTCGGGTACCGGTGAGCGTTTCCAGACGCTGTGCCGTATCCACCGCTTGCAGCCACTCTTTTTCCCGCACGTAGATTTCGAGCAGGGCCCGCAAGGCGGAATTGGCATAGCGGGTCTCGACCAGACGCCGGAACAACTCTTCTGCGCGGTCGAACAAGCCTGCCTTGAAATAGTCCTGTGCCAGCTCCGCCAGTGCCATGAGTCGCTGGGCTTCAGGCAGGTTTTCGCGCTCCAGTAAGCCCTGATGCAACCGAATGGCACGGTCCATCTCGCCAGTACGGCGAAACAGGCTACCCAGGGCGAAATGTAACTCCAGGGTGTCGGAATCTGCTTTCAAAGCTTCCATGAAAGCCTCGATGGCTTTGTCCGGCTGCTCGCTGATGAGGAAATTCAGGCCACGGAAATAAGAAGCCGGTAGTGTGCTGGTCTCGGTCAGCAGCTGGCCGATGTCGATACGTGCGGCAATCCAACCCAGCACGAAAAACAAGGGTAGCCCGAGCAACCACCAGTATTCGAAATCCATTGCCACGAACCCGGGCCTAAGGAGATGGGGGCACCGTGGGGGCGCCCAGTTTTGCCAGCTCATGCCGCAGGGCCGACAACGCCCTACGCTGGCGGATGATCAAGCCGAGGCAGGCCGCGATACCCAATGCGATACCCGTGATCAGACTGACCAGGATTACGAGGACCAACGGGGCATGCCACGCTACCCCGAGGTAGTAGTGAACGGTGACGGGTGTCCCGTTTTTGACGGCGAAACCAAGCACCGCAATAAACAGGATGAACGCGACAAGTGCATAGAGGTAACGCATGAAAATGATTTTACCAGCAAAAAAACGGCGCACTCATACGAGTGCGCCGTGTGGTCTGCCTTGCCGTATCCGAGTACCAACCCTGAAATCTGTGAACAAACTACTGCGCGGGCGGACGGCGACGGGGGCGGTGCACGCGCCTACGCCCAACTATTGGGTTGGCACGGTTGCTTTCGCGCCGTACACGTCAGCCTTCAAGCCACTCACAGCGGTTTGTCAGGGTTTCCCTAACGGCGGAAATCGACGCGTTCGCGCAATTCCTTCCCGGCTTTGAAATGTGGCACGTATTTTTCGGGCACGTGTACTTTGGCCCCCGTTTTGGGATTACGTCCGATACGGGGAGGGCGGTAGTTCAGGCTGAAGCTGCCGAATCCGCGTATCTCGATACGATCACCCGCTGCCAATTTGGCCGCCATGGCATCGAGTATGGCCTTGACGGACAATTCGGCATCCTTGACCACGAGTTGCGGGAACCGTGCGGCCAGTCTGGCAATGAGTTCCGATTTGGTCATGGCGTTTTCGCGCTCATTCGTCGTTCTTGTTATCCATCTTGGCTTTCAGCAGGGCCCCCAGATTGGTGGTCCCGGCATTGCCACCGTCGTTACCGTATTTCTGCACGGCGTCGGCCTCTTCGGCCATTTCCTTGGCTTTGATGGATAGGTTGACGACACGGTTCTTGCGGTCCACGCTGATGACTTTGGCCTCGATCTCATCTCCTTCCTTGAGTACGTCGCGGATGTCCTCGACTTTCTCGCGGGAGGCCTCGGAAGCACGCAGATAACCTTCTGCCTCGCCGCCAAGGTCAATGACGGCACCTTTGGCATCCAGACTCTTGACCTTGCCCTTGACTATGGCACCTTTCTCGAAGGTGGCCGTGAGTGCGGCGACGGGATCCCCCGACAATTGCTTGATCCCCAGGGAAATGCGCTCTTTCTCGACATCGATGCTGAGGATCACCGCTTCCACCTCGTCGCCCTTCTTGTAACTGCGGATGGCTTCTTCGCCGGGCTGGCTCCAGGACAGGTCGGACAGGTGTACCAAGCCATCGATGCCCCCGGGCAAACCGATGAAAATGCCAAAATCCGTGATGGACTTGATCTGGCCACGCACCTTGTCGCCTTTCTTCATGGTGGCCGCGAAATCTTCCCACGGATTGGGCTTGCACTGCTTGATCCCCAGCGAGAGCCGGCGGCGTTCTTCGTCCACTTCCAGGATCATGACCTCGACTTCATCTCCCAGCTGCACGACCTTGCCGGGATGAACGTTCTTGTTGGTCCAATCCATTTCGGAGACGTGCACCAACCCTTCGATCCCTGGTTCGATTTCGACGAACGCGCCGTAGTCGGTCAGGTTGGTGACCTTGCCGAACAGGCGGGTGCCCACTGGATAGCGGCGGGACAGATTGACCCACGGGTCATCGCCCAGCTGTTTGAGGCCCAGGGAGACACGGTTTTTTTCGGCATCGAATTTGAGGACTTTGGCCTCGACCTCATCACCGACGGACAGTATTTCGGAGGGATGCTTGACGCGGCGCCAGGCCAGATCGGTGATGTGTAGCAGCCCGTCGATCCCCCCTAGATCGACGAATGCGCCGTAGTCAGTGATGTTCTTGACGATGCCTTTGACCACCGAACCTTCGGTGAGCTGACTCATCAACGCTTCACGGTCGGCGCCCATGGTTTCTTCTAGCACGGCGCGGCGAGAGAGCACGACATTGTTGCGCTTGCGGTCGAGCTTGATGACCTTGAATTCCCACTCCTTACCTTCGTACGGTGTCGTGTCCTTGACGGGACGAATGTCCACCAGCGAGCCAGGCAAGAAAGCGCGCAAGCCATTGATCATGACGGTAAGACCGCCTTTGACACGACCATTGATGACGCCTTTGACGATACGGCCTTCGGCCATGGCTTCTTCCAATTCCTGCCAGGCAGCGAGGCGCTTGGCTTTTTCGCGCGACAGGCGAGTGGAGCCGTAACCATCTTCCAGAGCCTCGATGGCGACTTTGACGAAATCGCCTACCTTGACTTCGAGCTCTCCACGATCGTTACGGAATTCGGAAGCGGGGATGACGCTTTCGGATTTGAGGCCGGCATTGACGATGACGAAATCGTCATCCACCGAAACGACTTCGGCGGTGATCACCTCGCCCAAGCGCATCTCTTGGTGCTCGAGGCTTGCTTCGAAAAGGGTAGCGAAACTTTCCTGGGATGGGATAGCAGTGGACATTAAAATTACCTAACTCAAAAAAGCCCGTCGGGCGACGGGGAAAATTAAAAAAACCGCAAGCTCATGGAGCCTGCGGGCTTCTACTTCGATATGCCCCGGCTGTGTCTCCTGTACAACGCCAGCACGCCATCCACTGCTTGCGCAATGGTCATGTCGCTGGTATCGAGCAGGGTTGCATCGCTACATTGCTGCAATGGCGCGGCACTGCGCTGCATGTCGCGCGCATCGCGTGCTTCGATGTCAGCCAAGATTTGTGCTAGATTAGCATGGATTCCTTTTTCCATCAACTGTTTATAACGGCGCTCCGCGCGCACGTGGCTGCGCGCCGTCAGAAATACCTTGATCTGGGCATCGGGAAACACCACCGAGCCCATGTCACGGCCATCCGCCACCAGACCAGGGGCCTTGCGAAAGGCACGCTGCACTTCGAGCAGGGCCTGACGTACCTTGGGATGAACGGCGACCTCGGAGGCCCCCCGGCTCATTTCTTCGGAACGCACGGCATCACTCACCTGCTCGCCATTGACATAGATTTCGCCATGCTCGAAACGGATGTCCAGGGTACTGACCAGATCCGCCAGCGCAGCTTCATCCTGCCAGGAGATGCCAGCCCGTTTGGCGGCCAGGGCCACGATGCGATACAACGCACCCGAATCCAGGTAATGGAAACCCAGTGCCTGCGCCACCCGCTGGGCTACGGTCCCCTTGCCGGAAGCCGAGGGACCGTCGATGGCGATGACGGGAACCGTACTCATTGGACGATGCGCCGGAAACGTTCGAAATAATCCGGGAAGGTCTTGGCAACGCACTTGGGATCGTGGATGACGACTGGCACACCACCCAGGCTCACCAGCGAGAAGCACATCGCCATGCGGTGGTCATCGTAGGTGTCTATGGCGGCATCCGGGGTCAGTGCGGCCGGGGGCGTGATCCGGATATAGTCCGGCCCTTCCTCCACCTGCGCGCCAACTTTGCGCAGTTCGGTGGCCATGGCATTGATACGGTCGGTTTCCTTGACGCGCCAGCTGCCGATGTTGGTGAGCGTGGTGGTGCCGTCGGCGAACAGGGCGGTCACGGCCAGCGTCATGGCCGCATCCGGGATGTGATTGCAGTCGAGCGAGATCGCCTTGAGTTTGCCGTCCGCGCGGGCCTCGATCCAGTGATCCCCGAAGGTGATGGTGGCACCCATTTGCTCCAGTGCCTCGGCAAAACGTACGTCGCCCTGGATGCTGTGCGCTCCCACCCCCTCCACACGCACCGGCCCCCCCCCGATGGCGCCGGCCGCGAGGAAGTAGGAAGCAGAGGAGGCATCTCCTTCCACCCAGATTTCGCCCGGGCTGACATACCGGCTGCCGGCCGGAATGACGAAGGCCTGCCAGCCGTCGCGCCAGACTTCCACTCCGAAACGGGCCATCAGGTTGAGGGTGATTTCGATGTAAGGTTTGGAGATCAGCTCCCCCACCACTTTGATGTGCATTTCGCGGCCGGTGAGCGGCATGGCCATCAGCAGTGCGGTGAGGAACTGGCTGGAGACTTGGCCGTTCACGCTGATTTGGTGACCAGAAATTTCAGCCGGCCGGATTTCCAGAGGAGGAAACCCCGACTTGCCCAGATAGCGGATGTCGGCACCAACCTGGCGCAAGGCGTCCACCAGGTAACCGATGGGGCGCTCGTGCATGCGTGGGACGCCAGTGAGTGTATAGTGCCCCCCAGACAGCGCCAGCACTGCGGTGAGCGGACGGAATGCGGTGCCAGCATTGCCCAGGAAAAGCTGGGCGTGCTTGACAGGGAAGACACCGCCCTGCCCGGTCACTCTCCAATCATCGGATGCCGCCTGTTGCAGCGAAATGCCGAGCAGTTTCAGTGCATCCAGCATGCGCGCCGTGTCGTCCGAGGCCAACAGGTCGCGGATATGGGTGACGCCTTCCGCCAGCGCGGCCAGCAGCAGGGTGCGGTTGGAAATACTCTTGGAACCGGGCAGTTTGACGCTGCCAGCGGCGCTGCGAGCCGGAGGGAGAGTAAGGCTTTCCATGATGTCTGTCAGGGACGTTGAGTCTGAGAATTTTTGATCCAGGCATCGCGTGCCCGGCGGGCATTGTGGAACAACGCTTCCAGAGCCGCTCCGTCACGTTCGGCCAGCAAGCGACGCAGCAGCGCCAATTCGGCTTGATAGGCATCGAGCTCGGACAAGAGGGCGTCGCGGTTGGCCAGGCTGATGTCCCGCCACATTTCCGGCGAACTGCTGGCAATGCGCGAGAAGTCGCGGAACCCGCCAGCGGCGAAACCCAGGATGCGCTCGGCATCCGGGCGGCGTGCGATGGCATCGACCAGCGCGTAAGCCAGCAGATGGGGCAGGTGGCTGACTGCGGCGAAGATGCGGTCATGTTCTTCCACACTCATTTCCACCAATTGAGCGCCACAGGCGCGCCAGAACGCGCGGGCTTTGTCGAGGGCGCTGGATTCGGTTTCCGGCAGCGGAGTGAGCACTACGTTCTTGCCTTGGAACAGGTCGGCGCGGGCGGCCGTCACTCCGCTTTTCTCGGCTCCGGCGATGGGATGGGCAGGCACGCAGCGATGGATCAATGCGGGCAATGCGGCGCGCATGCTGGCGACGACATCACCTTTGGTGCTACCGGCATCGGTGATCACGGCATGGGGCATGAGATGCGGGGCGATGGTGCGTAAAATGGGCTCGAATTGGCCGACTGGAGTAGCCAACAGCACCATGTCGGCCCCCTCGACTGCGATTTCTGGAAGTTCGGCGCGATCGATCACGCCAAGCGCCAAGGCTTCTTGCAGCGTATCGCCACTGCGTCCCACACCGACGATGGTGCCGACCTGCCCGGCCTGGCGCATCGCGAGCGCTACCGAGCCGCCGATCAACCCGACGCCGAAAATCGCCAGTTTTTCAAATAATTGCGGGGTGCCCATGCGGCGGCGGATTATAGCACGTCCGCCGGCGATACAGTCTCCCAACGTTGCCAGGTATCGTCCACCAGCCGTTCCAGTGGGCGAAATTGAGCTTTGTAGGCCATTTTTCGGCTTTGCGCGATCCAGTACCCCAAATACAGGTAAGGTAATCCTTGCCGCCTGCACCATTCCACCAGCCACAAAATGTTGTAAGTGCCATAGCTGGATTGCGGATGGCTACAATCGTAGAAGGCATACACGGCGGATATGCCGTCCTGCAGCATGTCGACCACACTGACCATGCGCAACTCATCCGCCTCGCGGAATTCCACCAAAGCCGTATCGACCTGGCTTTGCACCAGAAAGCTACGGTACTGTCCGACATCCTCGGAGTCCATGCCACCTCCCGCATGACGGGCTTTCTGGTAGTGGCGGTAGAGGTCGTAATGCTCTTTGTCGAAAAGCGCAGGACCGACGTGGACGGTAAGATTCGAATGACGTTTCCAGGCACGGCGTTGGCTGCGATTGGGGGTGAAATCGTAGACTCGTAGGCGTACCGGCACACAGGCCTGGCAGTTTTCGCAGTGGGGCCGATAGGTATAGAGACCACTGCGGCGAAAGCCCAGTCGGACCAGTTCGGAGTAAGTGGCGGTATCGATCAGATGGGTGGGTGAGGCCACCAGCGAGCGTGCCTGCCGACCTTCCAGGTAGCCGCAGGGATAATCGGTGGTCACATAGAATTTGAGCCGTTGCAGCGGTAGGTCATTCGGGCGTGTCATGCCATTTCTCCGGTGGATGAGGCAAGTCGATCAAAGCTGCGAGGCGGGCGGCAAAGGCTACCCGGGGGATTTCCCGTGCTCCCATGCGGGCCAGGTGCGGGGTATGCATCTGGCAGTCGATCATACCAAACCCATGCGATTGCAGGCGACGTACCAGATGCACTAGGGCGATCTTGGAGGCGTCCGTTGCGCGATGGAACATCGATTCCCCATAGAACATCCCCCCGATCGCCACGCCATAGAGGCCGCCGGCCAGCGTGCCGCCCATCCAGGTTTCCACGGAATGGGCATATCCGGCTTGGTGCAACTCACAGTAGGCTTCCACCATCTCCGGCACGATCCAGGTGCCCTCCTGCCCGGGCCGCGGCGTTTCGGCACAGGCCTCGATGACGGCACGGAAAGCGGTGTCGAAGCGCACTTCATAATCCGGCTTTCTGAGGCGCTTGGCCAGGGAGCGGGAGATCCTCAACTCCTGGGGAAACAGCACCATGCGGGGATCCGGGCTCCACCAGAACACTGGCTGGCCCGGGCTGTACCAGGGGAAAATGCCGGCCCGGTAGGCTGCCAGCAGCCGCGCCCGGGAGAGCGTGCCGCCGATGGCGATCAGGCCATTGGGATCGCGCAGGGCGGCATGCAGCGGGGGGAAGGGTGTATCGTCCTGCAGCGCCGTGACGTAGCCGCCGGGCAGACGGTAATACGCATTCATGGCATAAACCAGCGCAGGCGGCTGGCATTGCCGACCACGGTGAGCGAAGACAGCGCCATGGCGGCGCCGGCGATCATGGGGTTGAGCAGCCAGCCGGTGACGGGAAACAGGGCACCGGCTGCGATGGGGATGGCCAGCGTGTTGTAGAAAAAGGCACCGAACAGATTCTGCCGGATGTTGCGCAGGGTAGCGCGCGAGATGGCGATGGCATGGGGCACCCCCAGCAGCGAGCCTGAAGTCAGTACCACATCGGCGGATTCGATGGCCACGTCGGTCCCGCTGCCGATGGCGAACCCGACGTCCGCCCGCGCCAAGGCCGGGGCGTCGTTGATGCCATCCCCCACCATGCCGACTATTTCCCCGCGCGCCGCCAGTTCCGCGATTTTCTTGTCCTTGTCGTGAGGCATGACATCGGCGTATACCGCCTGTATTCCCACCTGCGCGGCGACCGCGTGGGCGGTGGCGGCATTGTCGCCGGTCAGCATCACCACCTTGATTCCCAGCGCATGCAGACGGGCAATCGCAGCCGCAGAATCCGGCTTGACCGGGTCCGCCACACCGATGAGGCCGGCCAGCCGGCCGTCCACCGCCATGAAAATCGGCGTGACGGCCTGCGCCGCCAGCTGCTTGGCCTGCGTGTGCAGTGCGGCGCAATCGATGCCATGTTCCGCCATGAAGCGGTGGTTGCCGAGCCGCACGTGATGTCCTGCGACGTGGCCGTGGACGCCATGCCCCGCCACGGCCTGGAAGTCTTCGGCAGGCGCGAGCGTCAGCGCGCGCTCCAGCGCGGCCGCGACGATGGCGTGCGCCAGCGGGTGCTCCGAACCGTTCTCCAGGCTGGCTGCGAAGCGTAGCAGCTCGTCTTCCCGCCCGCCCGGGACGGCGATGACCGTGGTGACGGCGGGCTTGCCGCGGGTGACGGTGCCGGTCTTGTCCAGCACCACCAGCGTGATCTGCCCGGCCCGTTGCAGGGCCTCGCCACTGCGGATCAGGATGTTGTGCTCCGCCGCCTTGCCCACGCCCATCATCACCGCCATCGGTGTCGCCAGCCCCAGGGCGCAGGGACAGGCGATCACCAGCACCGACACGGCGGCGACCATGGCATGGTTGAGGCGGGGTTCTGGACCGAGCACCATCCAGACTGTGAAGGAAATGGCGGCGATCACCAGCACGGCGGGCACGAACACGCCGGCGATGCGGTCGGCCAGCCTGCCGATGGGCGGTTTGGCGGCCTGCGCTTGCCTCACCGCCTCGATGATGTGGGCCAGTGCGGTATCCTTGCCGACGCGCTGCGCCCGGTAGACAAAACTGCCGGAAGTATTGAGGGTGCCGCCGGTGACGGGGTCTCCGCGGGTTTTCTCCACCGGCATGGGTTCGCCGGTCAGCATGGATTCATCCACGCGGGAGTGGCCCTCGATCACCACGCCATCCACCGCGATTTTCTCTCCCGGCCGCACGCGCAGGACGTCCCCCACGCGCACCGCCGCCAGCGGCACATCCCTCTCCTGCCCGTCACACACCACACGCGCCGTCTTCGGACGCAATCCGATCAGGCGCCTGACGGCCTGCGAGGCACGCCCGCGCGCCCGCATCTCCAGCGCCTGTCCCAATACGACCAGACCGATCACCACCGGGATGGTGTCCCAGAACGGTTCGGCCGTTCCCGGCGGGAACAGCCGCGGAGCGAACGCGGCCAGTGTGGAATAGCCCCAGGCGGCCGACATGCCCAGCGCGACCAGCGTATCCATGGTGGCATGGCCGCCGCGCAGGGCGTTCCAGGCCCCGCTGTAAAACTGGGACCCCGAAAACAGCAGCACGGCCAGCGTCAGCCCGGCCAAGAGCGGCGAGCCCCATTGCATCGTCCAATGCGGCATGGTGCCGCCCAGCATGGCGGGGAAGCCGTAGGCCAAGGCCGGTAGCGCAACCAGCAGGGCAAATCCGGATTTGTATAGCAGCACGCGGTAGCGCGCGGTTTCGGCCGCTGCGTGCGCCTGCTCGGCTGCGTCTTCATCGGGGATCTCGCTGGCGTGGTAGCCTGCCGCCGCGACTGCGGCGATGAGATCGGCCACGTTGGCGTGGCCGCGCACTATTGCGCTGCGATCCGCCAGATTGACCATGGCCGCCTCGACGCCCGTGACGCCGTTGAGCGCCTTTTCCACACTGGAGACGCAACCGGCACAGCGCATGCCGTCGATGGCCAAGTGAATGGGAGGGGGAGTGTGGGGCATGCGCCTAGCGTACTGTGCCCGTTGGGCTAGCGCAAGGGATGGCCGACATCGAGGAGTTTCTGCTACACTAATCCGTAAATCGAATATAAAAAACCGTACCGCCTGGTTCCTGGTTGAGGGCCGGTACGGTTTTTCATCTCTGGTGCCCAGAAGAGGACTCGAACCTCCACATCTTTCGATACTAGTACCTGAAACTAGCGCGTCTACCAATTCCGCCATCTGGGCGCCACAGGGCTGATAATTTTAAAGGAAAGACGGATTTTGTCAACGAAAGCCAAACATCGCAAACACGATCCGCATGCCCAACGTGAGGCTGCCCATTACGAAAATCCGCTGCCCAGCCGTGAATTCATTTTGGAGGTGATGGCGGAGGAGGGGGTTCCGGTTTCCGTGGAAAGGCTCTGGAAGCTGTTGGACATCCGCAAGTGCGAGCGTGAGGCATTCGCGCGACGCCTGGCCGCAATGGAGCGCGACGGCCAGATCCTGCGCAACCGTAAGGGCGCGCTGTGTGTGGCAGAGAAAATCAACCTGATCCCGGGTCGGGTGCAGGGCCATCCGGACGGCTACGGATTCCTGATCCCGGACGGGGGCGGGGAGGATTTGTTTCTCTCGCCCAAGGAAATGACCCAGGTGCTGCACGGTGACCGCGTCATGGTGCGGCCTGCGGGCGTCGATCGGCGTGGACGCCGTGAGGGCAAGATCGTGGAAGTGCTGGAGCGGGCCAACACGCGCGTGGTGGGACGTCTGATGCGCGAACGCGGGCTGGTGTTGGTCGCTGCGGAAGACCGCCGTATCAACCAGGACATCCTGATCGAACCAGGTCAGGACATGCAGGCCCAGGCTGGCCAGGTGGTGGTGGTGGAAATCATCGAGCAGCCCTCGGCGTATGCTCGGCCCATCGGGCGCGTGGTCGAAGTACTGGGCAATTATGCCGACCCCGGCATGGAAATCGAGATTGCGCTGCGCAAGCATCATCTGCCCTATGAATTCAGTCCTGACGCCATACGGGAGGCCGAAGCCTATCCCAAGCAAGTACAGAAGAAGGACTGGAAAGGGCGGGTCGATCTGCGGGCATTGCCGCTCATCACCATCGACGGTGAGACCGCGCGCGATTTCGATGATGCCGTGTATTGCGAGCCGCTTGCCGTATCGGGCGAGGACAAGAAAGCCTCCAAGGGCTGGCGGCTGGTGGTGGCGATCGCCGACGTGAGCTTCTATGTGCGGCCGGGCAGCGCGCTGGACAAGGAGGCCTATGAGCGCGGTAACTCGGTCTATTTTCCGCGTCGCGTAATCCCCATGCTGCCGGAGGCGCTGTCCAATGGCTTGTGCTCCCTCAACCCCGAGGTCGATCGTCTGTGCATGGTGTGCGACATGCAGATCGACGCCAAGGGCGATATCAAGCGTTACAAGTTCTACCCTGCCGTGATGCGTTCCAAGGCCCGCATGACCTATACCCAGGTGTATGACATGATCATCCACCCGGAAGGGGAGATCGCCCGCGAATATGCCTGGCTGTTGCCGCATGTGCAAAACCTGTACGACTTGTACAAGGTCCTGCTGAAGGCGCGCGAAAAGCGTGGGGCGATCGAATTCGAGACCATCGAGACGCTGATGGTCTTCAACGATCAAGGCAAGATCGAGCGGATCGAGCCGCTGATGCGCAATGATGCCCACCGGTTGATCGAGGAATGCATGCTGGCGGCCAATGTGTGCGCTTCCGATTTTCTGGCCAAAAACAAGCACCCGGCACTCTACCGCATCCATGAAGGGCCCACTCCGGAAAAGCTGGAAAAGCTGCGCGGCTTCATGGCCGATTTCGGCTTCACCCTGGGCGGCGGCGACCACCCGCACGCCAAGGATTACGCCAAGCTGATGGCGCGCATCAAGGGGCGTCCCGATGAGCTGCTGCTACAGACCGTGCTGCTGCGTTCCATGCAGCAGGCGATCTACAGTCCCGACAACGTAGGCCATTTCGGCCTGGCCTACGAGCACTATACCCACTTTACTTCGCCCATCCGGCGGTATCCCGATTTGTTGATCCACCGCGCCATCAAGGCAGTGTTGGAAGGCAAGCAATACCATCCCGGCAACTGGACGGAACTGGGTCTACATTGCTCCATGACCGAGCGCCGCGCCGATGAAGCCACGCGTGACGTGGAAACCTGGCTCAAATGCTTCTACATGCAGGACAAGGTAGGCGAGTGCTTCAATGGCAGCGTGTCCGGCGTGGCCAGCTTCGGTCTGTTCGTGGCGCTGGACGGGGTGTATGTGGAGGGGCTGCTGCACGTCACCGAACTGGGCAACGACTACTTCCACTACGACGCCGTGCGACATGAACTGGCGGGTGAGCGCAGCGGCGTGCGCTATCGCCTGGGCGACCGCCTGCGGGTGAAAGTGGCGCGCGTGGACATGGAATCCAGCAAGATCGATTTCGTGCTGGCCGACGATACATCCGCGCAGGTCGCAGCGCCCGTGAAAGCCCGGAAAGGCGGCAGGAAAAAATGAGTTCCAGCCGCATCGTCTTTGGTTTTCATGCCATTCTGGCGCTCCTGCGCCAGAATGACGGGAGCATCGAGGAAATCTGGGTGGACAAGGCCCGCAAGGACGCGCGCATGCAGCGATTGCTCAAGCAGGCCGAGCAAAACGGCCTGCGCGTCGTGCAGATGGAGCGGGAGCGGCTCGATAGCCTCGCCGCGCATGGCCGCCATCAGGGCGTGCTGGCGCGAGTCAGCGCGGCCGGGCGGCCTTACCGTGACATCCACGACATCCTGGCCTCCGACCTGCCCGAACCACCTTTGCTGCTGGTGCTCGATGGCGTGGAAGATCCGCACAACCTGGGCGCCTGCCTGCGGGTGGCGGATGCCATGGGTGCTCATGCGGTGATCGCACCCAAGGACCGTGCCGCCGGGCTCAATGCGACGGTGCGCAAGGTGGCCTGCGGCGCGGCAGAAACCGTGCCGTTCATCGCTGTCACCAACCTGGCGCGCACTCTGCGCGAGCTCAAGGAAGCCGGGATCTGGATCGTGGGTGCAGCGGCGGATGCCGAGGCAGATTTGTTCGACACCGAGCTCATTGGCCCGCTCGCGCTGGTCTTGGGCGCCGAAGGCAGCGGGCTGCGCCGTCTGACCGCCGAAACCTGCGACATACGGGTGCGCATCCCGATGTTCGGCACGGTGGAAAGCCTCAACGTCTCGGTGGCCAGCGGTATTTGCCTCTACGAAGCCAGGCGTCAGCGGAATCGGGTGCCGATTGACAAGCGGGGGCCGCATCTGGATAATGGCCCCCCTCGGGGCATTAGCTCAGTTGGTAGAGCAGCGGACTCTTAATCCGTTTGTCGTAGGTTCGATCCCTACATGCCCCACCAATTCGAACGGTTCTTGGGCTGGTCGCCCAGGCAGGTCATTCAGAAGTTTTTCCATCTGCGGCCAGTACCTTCTCTCCCCCCATATACGGTCTCAACGCTTCGGGGATGATTACGCTGCCGTCTTCCCGCTGATGGTTTTCCAGCACCGCCACCAGCGTGCGGCCCACCGCCAGGCCGGAACCGTTGAGCGTATGCAGCAGTTCGGTCTTGCCCTGTGCATTGCGGAAGCGCGCTTGCATGCGCCGTGCCTGGAACGCCTCGCAGTTGGATACCGAAGAGATCTCGCGGTAAGTCCCTTGTGCCGGCAGCCAGACTTCGAGATCATAGGTCTTGGCCGCTCCAAAACCCATGTCGCCGGTACATAGCAGCATTACCCGATAGGGTAATTCCAGTTTCCGCAACAAGGCTTCGGCATGGCCAACCATTTCCTCCAGCGCTTCATAGCTCCTGTCGGGATGGACGATCTGTACCATCTCGACCTTGTCGAACTGGTGCTGGCGGATCATGCCGCGGGTGTCCTTGCCATAGGAGCCGGCCTCGGAACGGAAGCACGGTGTATGCGCAGTAAGCTTGATGGGCAGTGCTTCCAGCGGCACGATCTCATCACGCACGACATTGGTCAGCGTCACTTCGGAAGTCGGGATCAGATAGAGCGCCTCGCCCTCGCCTTCTTGTCCGCCCTTTTTGGCGGCGAACAGATCGGCCTCGAACTTGGGCAGCTGCCCGGTGCCGCGCAGCGTTTCGGCAGTGACGACATACGGCGTGTAACACTCGGTGTAGCCATGCTCGGTCGTTTGCACGTCCAGCATGAATTGGGCGAGGGCGCGGTGCAGACGAGCCACCGGGCCTCGCATGAAGGTGAAGCGCGCGCCGGAGAGTTTGGCGCCGGTGTCGAAATCCAGCCCCAGCACAGCGCCGATGTCCACATGGTCGCGCACCGCGAAATCGAAGCGTCTCGGTGTGCCCCAGCGACGTACTTCGACGTTGTCCGCTGCGGAATCACCCACTGGCACCGATGCATGGGGCAGATTGGGCAGGTTCAGCAGAAAATCCTGCATCTTTGCCTGGATCACGGCCAATTTCTCCTCGGCGGCTTTCAGTTCATCCCCCAGGCTGGCCACCTGCTCCATGAGAGCGGAAGCGTCTTCGCCTTTGGCCCTGGCCAGGCCGATCTGCTTGGAGATGGCATTGCGTTTGGCTTGCAGTTCCTGGGTGCGGGTCTGCACTTCCTTGCGTTCGGCCTCCAGCGCAGCAAAAGCATCGGTGTCGAGTGTGTAACCACGGCTGGCGAGGCGCGCGGCAACCCCAGAGAGATCGGTTCTGAGCAGATGAATGTCGAGCAATTGGGACTCCGGGTTATTTTTTGGCTTTACGATCGAGCTCGCGCAAATGCGCCAGCTTTTCCGCTATTTTACCTTCCAGACCCCGCGGCGTGGGCTGATACACGCGCAATGGCGGCATGTCGTCCGGAAAATAGTGCTCGCCGGCGGCATAGGCTTCCGGTTCGTCGTGGGCATAGCGATAAGCCTTGCCATAGCCGAGCTCTTTCATGAGCTTGGTCGGCGCGTTGCGCAGGCGCAACGGTACCGGCCGCGACTTGTCCTGCGCGACGTAGGCCTTCATCTGGTTGTAAGCCAGATAGGCCGCATTGCTCTTGGCGGCCACAGCGCAGTAGAGCACTGCGTTGGCCAGCGCCAGCTCGCCTTCTGGAGAGCCCAGCCGCTCGTAGATCTGGCAGGCTTCCAGCGCCATGGTCTGGGCGCGCGGGTCGGCCAGCCCGATGTCTTCGATCGCCATGCGTATGATGCGCCGCCCCAGATAGAGCGGATCGGCGCCGCCGTCCAGCATGCGCATGAACCAGTACAAGGCGGCATCTGGATCGGAACCGCGTACCGATTTGTGTAGTGCCGAAATCTGGTCGTAGAACGCCTCGCCCCCCTTGTCGAAGCGCCGCAGCTTGCTGGCCAGGGTGCTTTCGAGGAAGGCGACATCGATGTCGTTGACGCCGGCGGCATGCGCCGCCTGGAACAGCTGTTCGAGAAAGTTATACAAGCGCCGTGCATCACCATCGGCATAGGCCAACACCTGCTCGCGCACTTCCGGCATCACCGCCAGCCCACCGGATTCCAGCGCCAGGGCGCGGTCGAACAGCACCCCCAGCTCGGCCTCGGTCAAGGGCTGGAGCACGAACACCTGGGCGCGTGAGAGCAGGGCGCTGTTCACCTCGAACGATGGGTTCTCGGTGGTCGCCCCGATGAAGGTGATCAACCCGCTTTCGACGTAAGGAAGAAACGCATCCTGCTGTGCCTTGTTGAAGCGGTGTACCTCATCCACGAACAAAATGGTGCGACGGCCGGATTGCTGCAGCGTCAACTCGGCGCGCTCCACCGCCTCACGGATGTCCTTGACCCCGGACAGTACCGCCGACAGGGGGATGAATTCGGCATCCGCCAGGCGGGCCACCAGCCGCGCCAGCGTGGTCTTGCCCACCCCCGGTGGCCCCCACAGGATCATGGAAGGCAACTTGCCAGAGGTGAGTGC
>JANZZG010000016.1 GCA_026419515.1 Methylophilaceae bacterium | reverse complement strand
GTCGGACTCAGCCGGTGACGAGCAATCTTCTGCTTGGCCTCCAACACCTTGGATGCATCCCGCTGATCCAGCCACGCGTCGTCGTACCAGTCCAGTCGCTGGAAATGCTGGCTGAGCACCTGATGGAACCGATTGCGTAACGTGATTTCACTCAGGTTGAGCAAGGGATACAGACTCTCACACAGGGCGATGTTCCAGAGGTAGAGTGCCACCGCCCGGTCGCGGTCACCCCCCGAGTGGTTCAGGTAAGGCGCCAAGCGCTCAGGCGCAAAGGCAGCCTCGAGCTCCGACCAGGTGATCGTCGTGCTCGAGAGGGTCGGTGCTGCTTGGCTGCCGGAGCCTGTTTGTTGCATGGATTGCCCTCTCTACCTCGCCGTCAAGGCACAGCGGGGACTGGCAATCGGTGGCGGAGGTGTGTTATATTTCGTCTGCAGTCCCCGGGCTATTCCTCTCCCAGTCTCCAATGAGTCTGGTGATGAACCCGGGGTTAGTCTTTTCTGGGGTCGGAAAACTACGATTCCGTCCCCTGTCCAAGCCGTCATTTTACCGGCGCACCCCAATACAAAGGTCAATCAGGAAATTTCACGCAGCCTGCTCGAACACGCCGGGCTGCTCGTCACCGTGGCGGCCGACGGCGCCCAGGCCGTCGCGATGGCCCGGCAAGCTCCCTACGACCTCATCCTGATGGACATGCACATGCCCCTGATGGATGGTCTGGAAGCAACCCGGGCCATTCGCCGCGACTCACCCAACAAGACCACGCCGATCATTGCGCTGACAGCCAGCGCTTTCGACGACGATCGCACAGCCTGCCTGGCCGCCGGCATGAACGGCCATATCGCCAAGCCGGTCAACCCGGAAATGCTTTTTGACACCCTGCGGCAATGCCTGGCGCAGGGAAGATCGTAGTAAGGCGGCAAAAACACGGCTGTCCCCACTCCACCGCCCTGCTATCTCTTGGTTCGAGAAGTCAGGACTCGCCCGCAGGACACGCCATCCAGGCCAATCAGACATGTCGAGTTTTGGCCAGATACCGAGTGATCTGCGTCCAGACCACATTTTGCCAACTACTCCCCGCAAACCGGCCGTCCTGCAGCTGCCAGAAACCGAAGTCAATTCAGTTCGTCAAGCAGGCCCCGCTTCTCGAGCGCAACGTAGATTTCCTGAAACTCGGAGAATATTTTTTGAGAGAGGGCCCCTGACAGAACGCTACTCCACACCTCGGCGTTATCTCCCCAACGACCCGGATCAAAATTTCGCCACCACGGCCAGTCGGGCGAGCTTTGTCCCACGGCAAACGCTTCCAGTAGCGCTTCAGTCACCCTAGGGCGGTCAGATAGTTTGTCATCACCTTTCGCCTTGGCAATACCGATGACGCACTCGTTGCAATTCCCTTGGGCGAACTCCAAGCGGAGCAGGTAGTGACAACCAGGCGTCACTGAAATGCGTATGCCTTGCCACTTGGAGTTTTCAGGGCGGGTAAAGTCGATTTCCATTTGCCAGGTCGGGTAGCTTTGCAAAAGCTTTTCTCGTAGTTGCGCCCATAAAATATCGAGAAGCTTTGCTTTCACATCATTCAGTGCGCTGCCGACCATGAAAGCAGCTTCCACATTGGCTGTATTTTTGACCACCTCGCTGACCACTATGTCACGCTCATGCATTTGCTTTACTCCCTCAAACTCTTTTGCAATGTAGTCGGAAAATTCATCCAGGAAGGCGATGACCCGAAGTGACCGGCAGACGCCCTTGCAAGAGGCCAGCCAGGCAAGCAGTTGCCCATAGCCGATGACCCGCAGCGATCCCTCCTTGACAAAGTCCCGGGCTTTTCCGGTGCTGTCCTCGCCGGGGCCATCGCCATTGGAGGACAAATAAATCAGCAGCCTGTTTTGTGGATGCTTCGCTTCGAGTTCAGCAATGTAATCCGCAACTTGCAGTTTCTGATCGGCAGCCCAGGGCTTGTTTTCGATCCCAATCACGCCATCCGCAAAATCAATGCGGATATCGATTCTTCGGCCGCCATGGGTTGCCACTTCGGTCGCCACCCTGGCCTCGCTGGGAATTGCCCACGAACCCGCAAGGCCAAAAGTCTTCAAAAACAAGGCTAGGAATGCGGCCTTTTGTCCATGGCTCCCTTGCGGCGACAGCAAGTCGGCCAAGACATTGGACAAGGTCAGCTCTGAAGGCCATAGCAAACGAAACACGTTAAAACCTGGTGCAAGCTGCTCAGAAAACTGCTCACTGGCATGTCGCAAACCTGACACCTGGCCGTAGATCGTGCTCAAAAAAAGTGCTGTCGATGAGGTCATTGATATAGCTCGATTGTTTTCCGAAGGTGTTGAGAAATGGCGGTTTTCAGTATCACCGGCTGCATGACGCGAATATTTTCGGCCTGGCTCAATACCCACCAAGTCAATTGCCAACTATTTTGAACCTTCGCGCTCAGCAAACAGCCCCCCTTCACAGGAATCAATTCCTGTTGGGCGCTGATCGGGGTCTCCCGCAGCACCCCGGCCAAATCGTCACTGACCCAAGCCTCAAGTTCAACCAGGCCAGGAGAGCCAAACTCCATCGCACCCGATGAAGCGTACTCCTCGAGCGAAAAAAGCGCCGGTCGGATGGCTTCATCCGCCAAACAGGCAACTTTTTTTATTCGATGAACCGCATACAGCCGCATATCCGCGTACTCGTAGGCTGTTGCGACAAGGTAGGTGATTTGCCCCCGCTGAACGAGGCCAAGCGGATGCAACCGATAGGTTTGCTGCTCCCCGGATGCCTTTTGGTACTCAACCGCGATCTGATGCTCGGTCAGCAGTGCCTCATGGACGGCATCCAGCACCGCCGGATCAATTTTCGGTGGCACAAAGGGCAGGGTGGGCGATACATAGCGCACCTTGTCCGCCCACCGGGCATTGGGATTGTCGGCTGACAACTCGGCGAGCTTGGCCTTCGCCTGGCCGAATCGCGCCTCCAGTGATTCCAGGATGGCCGATGGTAGCAATGGCCTGAGCAAATCCTCCACCAACCTGAGCGATAGGGCATCCGACACACTCAAGCCCGGCAGATCGGCATATTCGCCCTTCATCCAGTGCCAGCCGTAAGGCATGCCTTTATCGTTGCAGGCAATGCCGAAAATGGTCGACAACTCGGCCAGGTCACGCTCGACGGTGCGTTTCGTGACGGAGAACCCCTCTCGTTCCAGCTTATCGACCAATTCCCGGCTGGTCATACCCGGGGGTTTTGTCGGCAACAGGCGAAGAATCTGCCACTGTCGCGCCAGTGCGTGATGTTGAGCCGCCTTGGGCATTACGCTTCCTTCGCGAAGAATTCGACCAACTGCAGCAAGGCATAAGTGTCCATCATGCAGTAATCAAACAACGATTCACGCAACTGACAGTGTCGATCAAACGGGGTTTGCGGATCGATCATCTCCAGATAGGCTTCCTGAGCCATGCTGCCGTTGGCCACTGCCATGCCGTCATAGCCGAGGTCAGTCCCAATGGTGGGCAATACCGCTTTCAGCGACCATGAGCCGCGCATTTCCGGATGGTAGTAATGCTCGCGGGCAATCAGCAACAGATCGACCATCCGCGCGTTGATCGCCAAGAGTTGCTCAGCCAGGTCGGGGAAGCAGTCAGCCAGCTCCTTGATCCGGCTGCGCTCGACGGATGCGTTATAGACCAGCACCGGCCCCATCGGATCGAGATCCATACCCTGCTCGCTGAATGCGGTGGCATTGACCGCCTTGATGAGCGCCTCGGCAAACGGACGACGGGGGTCTTGTCCATCGCTGCTCAAGAACCCGATTGGCGCGACAATGCCGGGGGCCAGTTCAATGTGACAGGAAAACTGAAACGGCACCTGCTGATAAGGCCGTGTGCCCACCCAGCGCGGAACGGGAAAGTTGATCGTCTCGAAATCGAGGTAATACCGTGGATAAGGCAGGGAGCGGGCTATTTGTCGCCCCGCTGCACTCAACTCGGCTTGCCCCGACCGGGTGACGCGCCACACCTTCTGGTGAATGGCGTGCTCCAGCCGATCATCCGGCACGCTGCAAAGATCGTCGTAGCCTTCCGCCTTCAGCGCCGCAACGAGCCGATGGCTCCTGGGCAGGATGTCCACCGGATATTCCGGGCCATCAACCAGCGGAGCGCAGTAGGCCAGGAAGGGGCAAGCAAATGGCTCGTGGCATTGTTGGCCGGTGTTGATGCTCGGCTCGTCACCGGCCAACATGGCCTGCGCATCGCGCACCCAGTTCATCATTTGCGGTAGCCGCTCAGCGACCTGGTGATCGATGTTCTCCTCGACAAACAAGCCCTGATACTGGCGCTCCCCCGGGTAGATGAAGCTGCTATCAATGTGGACAATCGCCGTTCGCGTCACCGGAATACCGGCCGCTTGCGCAACCCAGGTTTGAATTGCCGCATCGTCCAGGTGGTAGTTCTTCACGCTGGTCGAGGATTTCACTTCGAGCAGGTGATAGCCATCCGGGCTCGGGGCCAGCATGTCGACGCGTACCAGCACATCATTGGCTTCAAAGGTGGCTTCGAAAATCGGGCGATCAGGTACGTTGATGAGCGCTTCGCGCGTTGACGCCAGTGCATCCCGAAGGCTTTCATCGTCAATCAATACCCCATTGCCGTACAGGGAGCGAAATACTTCGCCAACGGCCGTACCACTCGCCATGACGGCCGAAGCAGTCGCGTCGAGCTCAGCCAGTTCTGACCGATAAGTCTGCAGCCACAAACGCTTCGGACATTGCCGGAAAGCAAGCAGCCTGGATTTGGAAAGTTTGAATGGACGGGACATGGCAACCTCATCGCTGATCGGATGTTAACAGCTTACGAGCCATCGAGTCAGAATACGTCGCACACCCTCCCGTCGGATTCACAGTGCTGCCATGATGGAAATCCGGACATCGCTCGGCAAATCGGGTTCGACCGCCACCCCATAGATCAGCAGGGCAGCGGGATCATTGACCGCCAAGCCCATGGCCTGCATGAGTTGGCCGACGCTGCTCATGGCCCCCCGGTCGGACTTCAACTCGACCGCAACGAATGCGCCTTTGGCCTGGCGCAGGCGATTCTCACCGAGAAGGCGGTGATTCGCTGCCGCCGAAAGGGCTGCACGCAAGGCTTCCGGCCCGCTGCCAGCACCGTGGCCGATGGCCAGCGTCCCCTGAGCACGCGCCGTCACGGCCCGGACATCCGCCAAATCGACACCGATCAGGCCTTGCGGCCCGAGTACCAAGGTCGTCGCGCGATAGAGCTGCTCGAGATCGCTGGTGACTCGCCCCAATACCGACTCGAGCGTTTCATCGTCGTCGTCCGTGATGTAGGCTTCATTGGGCAGTTCAATCGAGGCCATGACGCGGCGCGTGATGGCATTCAGCCCGGCGCGGGCGACCTGACTTCTTCGCTCGCCCTCAAAGGCAAAGGGGGTCACCGACACGGCGATCACCGGAATAGCCAACGCCCTGGCCACCTCAGCCACGATCGGTGCAATCCCGGTGCCGGCGTTCCCCCCCTGGCTGCTGAGCAGCCAGATCAGATCGAGTCCCGCCAAAGCATCACGGATTTCTGCTTGCGCCGCCCTGGCCTGCAGGCGCAGTGTCTTGGGGTCGGAATTTTTTTCAGCGGCCTGCCCCACCCTGACCGAACGATCGGCCTGCGTACGATGGAGAACGAAGGGGCTGGTGTCGATGGCCACACGGCGCTGAAGCGCAGGCGAATTCCCCGGCCAGTTCCGCAACATGCCGCATGCCCCACTCCCCACCGACACCATGCCAATCGCCGGAGCGCTTCCGTTGACCATGAGATCGCCGGCATACGACGGGGCCTTGAGCGGAAATGCCTCGACACCGAACTTATCCCAAACTGCTGCGGCCGGCAGCGCGACGGACGCCCCGGCCGACAGCGCCAGCATTTTCAAGAATTCTCGACGATTCACCATTGGGCACCTCGAATAACACGAGGTTTTCAATGAATCCAGCCGCACAAGCATGATTGCGACCGAATTCGGTTCAATTTCTCTGGCAAATCACCGCTTTTCCCAGCGGTGTCGGCCCGTTTTTGCCTCGAATCGCCCCGGGCATCGGCGATTCGGCCCATTTTGGGCGTCAGAAGGCCTCGATTCCGGCCTCCCGGAAATAGACCAGCCGCTTCAGGTTGTAGCAGGCCGCCATCATCGTCATCGCAAAGTTGGCCCGCGCCTGACCGATGGTGCGCAGCAGCTTGCCGCCCATCTGCTCGATGGCGCCGAACACATGCTCGACCCGCGCGCGCGTCCTGGCGATGCGTTTGTTGCGCCGCTGCTGGCACTCGGACAGCGGCTTGTTGCGCTTGCCCTTCCTCTGAATCTGGTTCCGAAAGCCGTTTTCCTTCAGCCAGGCTTCGCGCTCCTCCGATGGGTAGCCCCGATCCGCATAGACATCACGGCTCGTGTTGCTCGTGTCGAAGACGTTGTCAAAGTGCTGGCTGTCGTGCGTGCTGGCAGTGTCGGTCTCGATCCGGCGGATGATCTTGTACTTCTTGTCGACGTTGATCGACAACTTGTAGCCGAAGTGGCTCTTGCCGTGCTTCTTCGTCCAGGTCGCGTCGATATCCTTCTGGCGCCGCTTCGCCGGCTTCCAGTCGGCGGGCATCGCACCTTGCTCGATCAGTTCTTTCTCGCCGCGGCTGTTGTGCTGCTTGGGCGCGGGAACCAGCGTAGCGTCGATGATCTGGCCGCCGCGGGCGATGAACCCCTTCTGGAGCAACTGCGCCGAGACGCCGTCGAACAAGGCCTTCGCCCCGGCTTCACCGATCCGGTTCTCGAAGGTCCACACGGTGGTGCGGTCGGGGACGTTCGTCGCGTTCGACAGTCCGCAGAAGCGCTTGTAGCTCATGCGGTCGAGCAACTGGTACTCCATCTGCTCATCCGAGAGGTTGTACAGACGCTTCAACACCAGAATGCGCACCATCGTCTCGGTCGGGTACGGCGGGCGCCCGCCCTGCGGGCTGACCGGACGCGGTGCGACGCGATCAACCTCCGCCGCCAAGGCAGCAAAGTCGATGTGCGACTCGATCTCGACCAGCGGATCGCCCAGCGCGTCGATCTTCTTGCGGTGGTGTTCGTCGGCGAACAGGTCGGTCTTGATGGCGCTACGCGGTTTCATCGGGGTGGTGAAGAACAGGGTTCAGGACGCCGTAATTTTACCAAGGGGCGGGCGAGTCGAGGTTTTTCGAGGTGCCCCGACATCACGGCGCGGCGTGAGCTGGAAGAACGCGAACGGCGCCAGCTGGAGGCCCTGGCACGCCAGGCACGCCTGAGCAGCTTTGCCGAAATCGCCTCGGCGCTGGCGCACCAGCTCAACCAACCGCTGGCGGCCATCGCCAGCTACAACGCAGGCGTGCTGCACATGCTGCAGGCGCAGGGTTACCACGACCCCGTCGTGTTGCAAGCCCTGCAGCGCCAAGGTGAGCAGACGCGCGAAGCCGGGCGCATCGTGCAGCGCATGCGCGACTTTCTCACTCGCCGCCAACCGCGGCGCGAACCGGTGCATCTGGAGCAGGTGATTCGCCAGGCGCTGGGGCTGCTACGCCACGCTTGCCAGCGTCAAGGCGTCAGCGTCGAACTGCGCATCACCCCCGATCTGCCCCATGTGTTGGGCGACGAAGTGCTGCTAGAGCAAGTCCTGATCAA
>JANZZG010000006.1 GCA_026419515.1 Methylophilaceae bacterium | reverse complement strand
TGAACCCGGACCAGATGATCCACAAGTAGAACCACCACAGATCATTCGCGCTTTGCATCAGCCACAAGGCGGCGAACAACAGCGGGCCACCGAACGCCATGCCGATCAAAGCATGCTTGACGAGATCAGTGAAAAACATGGCAGGTGACATCCGGTTGAAGCCGAAGCGGGCATCCACCACGAAAGTCTTGTAATAGCCCAACGGAATGTCCACCAGGCCGGAGAGGGCGAAAACAGAAGCGACTACCAAGGCACCGCGCAGTAATTCGTGCTCTGGCAGCACGCTACGCCAGGCGGTATCGATCGCCTGGAGCCCCCCTCCTATCGTCAGTATGAGCAAAAAAACCGCCTGGACCCCACCATCGGCCATCATCAAACGGGTTTTGGCGATCGTGTAATCCGCGGCTTTCTGGTGATCTTCCAGGCGGATGGTGGTGGCAAAGGCTGCCGGAACCGCACCGCGGTGGACGGTGACGTGGCCGATATGGCGTAGCCCCAGCCAGGCCCGCACCAGCACCGTGGCAGCGAGGATGACGATAAACAAGGCAGTAAACGCGGCTGTCATGATCGGCTCCCGAAAACTTCTCCTCCAAACGACAACGGGGGCAGTAGCCCCCGTTGCATGTGACGCTGAACCGAGGCTTAGCGGCTGCAGACGTACATCGTGACTTCGAAACCGAAACGCATTTCGGTTGCTTCAGGTTTGGTCCACATGGTCATCTCCTTGTTTCAATTGGTTGAACTTGATCGACTCTGGCGATCATACCCGACCGCCGTATGCGTACTATATCCAACTGCTTTTCTCGGGTATTCGGCGTCTTCATGAATGTCGGCTGGTGATTTTCATGAATCAGGCCTGCATCTTTCAACGATGGTTCCAGCGATCCATTCAGCGCTTGGAACGGTAGACGGTGGTGCGAGTACGTTTGCTGAGCACGATCTGCCAGAGTTGGCCTTGGCGGGATCGAAAGAACCCAGCACAACTCATCAGGTAGTATTTCCACATGCGGTAGAACACTTCGTCATATTTGGATCGTAATCTGGGCCATGCTCGATCGAAATTTTGCCACCAGGCCATGAGCGTGCGATCGTAGTCTTGACCGAAATTGTGCCAGTCTTCGATCAGGAATCGGTTCTCGAGCACTTGTACGATTTCTCTGGCGGAAGGTAGTTTACCGTTGGGAAAGATGTACTGGTCGATCCAGGCATCCGTTTTCGAAGTCGTTTTCCAGCTGCCGATGGTGTGAAGCAGGAATAGTCCCTCATCCTTCAAGACCCGCTGCACGGTGTCAAAGTAAACGGGATAATTTTTGGGACCGACATGTTCGAACATACCGACCGAAACGACTTTGTCATACAGTCCTTCGAGTTGCCGGTAATCCATGAGCAAAATGGTCACGGGCAGGCCCTGGCAGCGCTGCTGGGCGAGTTTTTGTTGTTCTTTCGATATGGTGATGCCGACCACTTCGACACCGTAGTGGGCTGCGGCGAAGCGTGCCAGCCCGCCCCATCCGCAACCGATTTCGAGCAGACGCTCGCCGGGACGCAGTTCGAGCTTGCGGCAAATCATGTCGAGTTTGTGATGCTGGGCTTCCTCGAGATTGGCGGCCTTTTCCCAGTAGGCGCACGAATAGCTCATGCTGGAATCGAGCATGGCTTCGAACACGTCGTTGCCGATGTCGTAGTGCTTTTCAGCGACATGAAAGGCACGCTGCGGAGATTGCAGATTGAACAGACGGTGCCGCAGCACTTCGCCCAGCAAGCGTACCCGGGCCCAGCCGATGAGTTTGCTGTCGATGTCGGCGCGTAGCAGCCGGCAGAACATTTCATCCAGTTGCGCGCACTCCCACAGACCTTCCATGTAAGCACGCCCAAAGCCGAGCGAACCACGGGTCAGAACCTCACGGTAGACTTTTTCATCGTAGACCTGAATGTCCCAAGGCGCGTCGCCATTGATGGCAATGCCTGCCTCCCGCAATAGATCGGCGATGACCTGCGGGGGCTGGGGCGTGTCGATGAAGTTCTCTCGAATGGTGGTCATCGGTGGTGCCCTTGCTGCAAATCATCATACCCAGCTTCCATTGCCAGTCACCAGAACGAAGCGTGGTGATGGCATGGCTGGGGCTCCCAATTATACTTTTTCTGTTGGATGGGCATCATCGCCTTCGTAGAAAGGCATGATGGCATCCACTACTGTCGTCCTTTCTTTGGCAATTCGCGTAATCATGTTCATATGCATGGTTGCCTATTGCCGGATCAGGTAGTCGAAGGCGCCCAGCGCCGCTTTGGCACCATCTCCCATGGCGATAATGATTTGCTTGTAAGGGATGGTGGTGACGTCGCCCGCCGCGAATACACCTGGCAGACTGGTCTGGCCATGGGCATCTACTACGATCTCGCCGTATTGATTGAATTCTACCGTGCCCTTCAACCAGTCGGTATTGGGCACCAGGCCAATTTGCACGAACACGGCGGAAAGCTCGATACGATGAATGGCGCCAGTGGCACGATCGATGTAGGTCAGCCCATTCACTTTGTGGCCGTCGCCAGTGATTTCGGTGGTCTGTGCCTGGCAGATGACGGTGACATTGGGCAGGCTGAACAGCTTTTTTTGCAGTACGGCGTCAGCTTTGAGCTTGGTGTCGTACTGGAGCAGAGTGACATGCTCGACGAAACCGGCGAGATCGATGGCGGCTTCCACGCCAGAATTGCCGCCCCCGACGACGGCAACTTTCTTGCCCTTGAACAGGGGTCCATCGCAGTGCGGGCAATAGGCCACGCCTTTGCCGCGGTATTCTTTTTCGCCAGGTACATTGAGCTCACGCCAGCGTGCGCCGGTCGCAATGATGACGGATTTGCTTTTGAGTACGCCGCCATTGGTCAGTCTGACCTCGATCTGCGTGCCGTTGCGAACGAGCTTTTCCGCGCGCTGGAGGTTCATGATGTCCACTTCGTAACTTTTGACATGTTCTTCCAGTGCGGCGACCAGTTTGGGGCCCTCGGTTTCCTTGACGGATATGAAGTTTTCGATGGCCAGCGTGTCCATTACCTGCCCACCGAAGCGCTCGGCCACCACGCCGGTGCGGATGCCCTTGCGTGCAGCGTAGATCGCTGCTGCCGCGCCAGCTGGGCCGCCACCGACGATCAGCACGTCGAATGGGGCTCGGGCATTGATTTTTTCTGCTTCGCGCTCGGCACTGCGTGTGTCGATACGGGCCAGGATTTGCTCCAGTTCCATGCGGCCGTGGTCGAATTCTTCGCCGTGGAGATAGATGGTCGGCACAGCCATGATCTGGCGCTCGGTGACTTCTTCCTGAAACAGCGCGCCATCGATCATGGTATGGGTGATGCCGGGATTGTAGATCGCCATCAGATTGAGCGCTTGCACCACATCCGGGCAGTTGTGGCAAGACAAGGAGACATAGGTCTCGAAATCGTATGTCCCGGGCAGGCTACGGATCTGGTCGAGAATGTCTGCTTCTACTCTGGGCGGATAGCCGCTGGTCTGCAGCAAGGCGAGCACCAGCGAGGTGAATTCGTGCCCCATCGGAATGCCGGCGAAATGTACCCGCGGTGCTTCACCCTCGCGAGCAACACCGAAGGAGGGGCGGCGGGGATTGTCGCCATCCTCGCGCAGGGTGATTTTGTCTGAAAGGCTGGCGATTTCCTGTAATAGCTCGCGCATTTCCCGCGCGGCAGCGCTGTCGTCGAGACTGGCGATCAGCGCGATTGGCTGCTTTAGGCGCTCCAAATAGCCTTTGAGTTGTTCTTTGATAGTGGCGTCTAGCATTTAGGTTGCTCCGGATTGGTTTTCACTGCAAAGCGATGGATGCCGCTTTACGCTGAAAACCGCCCGGGCGGAATGGGCCCGGGCAGAAATCACGCAAGTTTAGATCTTGCCGACCAGCTCCAGGGAAGGTGTCAGCGTTTTGGCGCCTTCGGTCCACTTGGCCGGGCAGACTTGGCCGGGATGGCTGGCCACGTATTGCGCGGCTTTCAGCTTGCGCACCGTTTCCTTGACGTCGCGGGCGATGGCGTTGTCATGGATTTCGACGGTCTTGATGATGCCTTCCGGATTGATCACGAAAGTTCCACGCAACGCCAACCCTTCCTCTTCGATGAGCACACCAAAGGCGCGGCTGAGCTGGTGAGTGGGGTCGCCGACCAGCGGGAATTTCGCCTTGCTGACGGCCGGCGAAGTTTCGTGCCATACCTTGTGCGCAAAATGGGTGTCGGTGGTGACGACGTAAACTTCGGCGCCCGCCTTTTGGAATTCTTCATAATGGTCGGCCGCGTCTTCTACTTCGGTCGGGCAGTTGAAAGTGAACGCGGCGGGCATGAAAATGACCACCGACCACTTCCCCTTCAGGCTCTGTTCGGTGACCTCGATGAATTGGCCATTATGAAAAGCCTGGGCCTTGAACGGTTGAACTTGGGTATTGATCAAACATGTTGCCATGGTGTTCTCCTTCAATCATGAATAATAGGTTCGGACTCGCATCCCTTGCTGAGCAACCTCTTAAATCACCTGCTGCGTGGGCCGATGGCGGTGTGGTGCGAATTTTGGGCTCCAGACGCTACGTGAGCTTAACGTTCGCTACAACCACGCAAGCTTCCGCAGTAACCTGCGGTTGTCGCTTCTTTACTTACCACCAGTCCCGGTCGTTTTCGCTCCGTGCGCGTAGCTCTCGAGACCGCTCGCAACGGTTTTTCAGGGTTTGCTCGATTCTCGTGGGATGATGGGTGCGCATTGTAGACCCGTTTTTTTAATAAATCTAATTTTGTTTTTAAATTAAAATGATTTATTATATTTATCAAATATGACACTGAACGAACTTCGTTATGTGGTGGCTTTGGCGCGCGAGCGTAATTTTCGTCGGGCGGCAGAGACATGTTTCGTGAGCCAGCCCGCACTGAGCCTGGCCATCCAGAAGCTGGAAGACGAACTGGGTGTGCGTTTGTTCGAACGCAAGAAAACCGAGGCGATGCCAACACCCGTGGGGGAGCGGGTGGTCGAGCAGGCTGCGCGGGTACTGGACGAGGCAGCCAAAATCAAAGAAGTCGCCCGTCAAGGTGCTGATCAGTTGGTTGGGCCTTTGCGCCTGGGGGTGATCTACACCGTCGGCCCTTATTTGTTGCCCGAACTGATTCCCATCCTGCATGCCAGGGCGCCTGCGATGCCACTGGATGTGGAGGAGAACACGACAGCCAACCTGGTGACGCAGTTACGTGGTGGCGGCGTGGATGTCGTCATCATTGCGTTACCGTTCGATGTCCCGGGGGTTGAAACCCTGCCCCTTTATGATGAGCCCTTCATGGTGGTGGTGCCGAAGACGCATGCCTGGTCCAGGCGAAGACGGGTGGTAGCCGCTGAGCTGTCGTCCGAGAAGGTGTTACTACTGAATAGTGGCCATTGCTTCAGCAATCAGGTGGTTGAAGCCTGTCCGGAGTTGTCACGCAAAGGGGAAGTGCTGCAGGGCAATTCTTTGGAGACCATACGTAATATGGTGGCGACGGGTCTTGGCATCACGGTATTGCCGTGCAGTGCGGTCACTCAACGCTATGGTAATCCGCTGGTCAAGGTGCTGCCGTTCGAGCAGCCCGTACCTGCACGTCGGATCGCCCTTGCTTATCGACGTAGTTTTGTGCGTATCCAGGCCGTGAAGGTTATGGCCGAAGCCATACGCAGCATACGCTCGACGTGTTTCAATCCCGTGACTTACCCGGATTAAGGACGCTCCAGGTTGAATAGATAACGGCTGACGGCAAAGTAGGAACCTACCCAACCGAGCGCCGCTGCGCAGCCGATCAATATCCAGCTCGGCTGCAGGCCAAGGGGTTCGAGCCTGAAGTCCGTGCCGTACAGCTGTGCCAAATCTTTCACCGAGACGTTGAATAGGAATAGTGCGGCATGGAGTATCAGCCAGGCCATCACACCCCCCAGTAGGCCGTGCAGCGTACCAGCGTAAAGAAAAGGGCGGCGAATAAAGCGATTGGTAGCGCCGATCAGGGCACTGACCTCGATTTCGTCCCGTTGCGTGAGAATCTGTAGCCGTATGGTGTTGCCAATGATGACGAGCAGCGCAAATCCCAGCAGCCCCGCTAGCACCACCACCAGCTTGTTGCCAAGCTGCAGCAAGGCATGAAGACGTTTCACCCAAGCGGCATCGAGCTGGGCGAACTCGACCTCCGGCCAGCGAGACAATTCTTGTTGCAGCGCCGAAACGGCATTGGGGTCGGTATCGTTCGCATGGACGATGAAAGCGTCGGGGAGTGGATTTGTTTCTAATTCTCCTCCGGTGCCTTCCAACCCGTTCCTTTCCAGCAGTGCTTTCCAGGCCTCGTCACGCGGAATGAAATTGATGTCTTCGATGGCAGGGTGTTTGCGCAGTTTGTGTTCGAGCGTATGAATGACCTCCTGAGGGGTGTTTTGCACCAGAAACAACGTGATTTGAGGTTGAACGGAGACGTTTCCAGCCGCACGCTCGAGATTGTTCACCAGCAGGTATAGACCGGATGGCAAGCTGAGTGCCGCGCCAATTACTCCAGCCATCAGTAAGTGAGCCAAAGGGGTGGCGCGCAATTTTTTGAGTGTGATCAGCAAAGCCAGCCGATGGGCGTGTAGCCATTCCATCATGATGCAAGCATCCCATGATCCAGATGTAGGATACGTCCTGTGGTCGATGGCGCGGCATCTGGTGTTGCGATGATTACGGTGACCCCGACTTGGTTGAAAGAACGGAACAGCTCCATGATATCGCGGGCATAATTGGCATCGAGATTGCCGGTGGGCTCGTCGGCCAGCAAGATGGCAGGGCGGCTCACGATGGCGCGGGCGATGGCCAAACGCTGCTGTTCCCCTCCCGATAGCGCGATGGGCATGGCCTTTTCGCGATGGAGTAGGCCAACCTTGTCGAGCGCGGCGCGCACGCGCTTGCCAGCTTCCCGGCCGGAGATGCCCGCAATGGCCAGCGGTAATGCGACATTGTCAAAGACGTTACGATCATAAAGTAGTTTGTGGTCTTGGAAGATCAAGCCAAAATTGCGGCGCACGTATGGTAGAGCAGCCCGGCGCAACTTGCCGATGTTTTGCCCATTGAGCAGAATGGTACCGGAGGTGGGCCGCTCGATGGCGGCAGCCAGTTTCAGCAAAGTGGTTTTGCCAGCACCCGAATGACCGGTGACGAAAACCATTTCTCCTTTGTCGATCGCGAACGAAACCGAGCGTAGAGCCTCGTGCCCGCCGGGGTAGCGCTTGGTGACGGCATCGAATTTGATCACTCTGCAATCCCCCGCTGTTTTCAAGCGAACAACGCCTCGCTGAACTCAGCCGCCCTGAATGGTTGCAGGTCTTCGATCTGCTCGCCGACACCAATGTAGCGCACTGGAATGGGGCGGGTCTTCGCAATGGCGGCGATCACGCCACCTTTGGCGGTTCCATCCAGTTTGGTGAGGACCAGCCCGGTGACCTTGAGCGCGTCGTCGAATGCCTTGACCTGCATCACGGCATTTTGCCCGGTGTTGGCATCCAACACCAGCAGTACTTCATGGGGTGCGCCGGGCAGCGCTTTGCCGATCACGCGCCGGATTTTCTTGATTTCTTCCATCAGGTTGAGCTGCGTCGGCAGACGCCCGGCGGTGTCGGCGATCACGACGTCGATGCCCTTGGCTTTGGCGGAGTTGACGGCGTCGAAAATGACAGCAGCCGGATCGCCTCCTGTGGATGCGACCACGTGCACGTTGTTACGTGCTCCCCAGGCTTCCAGCTGCTCGCGTGCCGCGGCGCGGAATGTGTCACCGGCGGCGACCAGCACGGATTTGCCTTCATGTTGCAGTTTCCAGGCCAGCTTACCGATGGTAGTAGTCTTACCGGCGCCATTCACTCCTACCAGCATGATGACGAAAGGGGTATGGCTGCGGGTATCGAGAGGCTGTTCCAAGGGAGCTAGCAAAGCCGTCATGGCCTGGCGCAACGCACTGCGCAGTGCGGTGGCGTCCTTGAGGGCGCTACGACTGACCTGGCTGCGCACCTCCTCCAGCAGCGCTTGGGTGGCCGCAACGCCACAGTCCGCCATCAGCAGTAGGGACTCCAATTCTTCGTACAATGCATCATCGATTTTACCGCCGCGCAACAACTCGGAGATCGGGGTGTTGAGCGTGTCACGGGTTCGGGCCAGGCCGGCCTTCAGGCGCTCGGCCCAGGACAAGGGTTGGTCCAATTTCGTGGATTCGTGCTTTTTCTTGAAGATATCGAACATAAGGCTTATTTTACCTTGCCCGAACCAATCTCGTCGGAGATTGGTCATAGCGACCAGTTTCGGGTATGCGATAAGGAGGACGATCATCGTGCTCAAAAGATGCTTTGTTTTGCTCGGGCTGCTGCTTACTTTGCAGGAGGTTGCGGCAGCTGCCGTGCATGAATTCAAATTGTCCAATGGCCTCAAAGTGCTGGTGAAGGAAGATCATCGCTCTCCCGTCGTGGTCTCGCAGTTGTGGTATCGGGTGGGGAGCATGGATGAATACGACGGTACTACCGGCGTAGCGCACGTGCTGGAGCATATGATGTTCAAGGGAACGAAAAAGGTGCCGGCTGGCCAGTTTTCACGCATCATTGCGTCAGCCGGCGGCAAGGAGAATGCTTTTACCAGCCGCGATTACACAGTGTATTTCCAGCAGTTGGAAAAATCCAAGCTCGGGCTTGCCATGAAGCTGGAGGCTGACCGCATGGTCAACCTCGACATGAGCGACAAAGAATTCGCCAAGGAGATCGAGGTGGTCAAAGAGGAGCGCCGCTGGCGTACCGAGGACAAGCCACAGGCGCTGGTGGGGGAACAGCTGATGTCCACCGCCTTCCAAGTCCACCCATATGGTCGCCCGGTGATCGGTTGGATGAACGATTTGCAACAGATGACGGCGCAGGATGCTCGCGACTGGTATCAGCGCTGGTATGCGCCCAACAACGCCACCTTGGTGGTGGTGGGCGATGTCGAGCCGAAAGAAGTCTACCGACTCGCCAAAAAGTATTTTGGTCCACTGAAGGCAAGAAAGCTGCCTGAACGAAAACAGCAAGCCGAGCCGGAACAGAAAGGGGAGCGTCGGGTGGTGGTCAAGGCGCCAGCCAAATTACCTTATCTTGCCATGGGCTATCACGCGCCTTCGTTGCGAGATGCGCAAAATGACTGGGAACCGTACGCATTGGAAATTTTGGCTGGAGTGCTGGGTGGCAATTCCGCCTCGCGTTTACATCGGAATCTGGTGCGACGTGACCGTATCGCAGTCGAGGTAAGTGTCGGCTACGACGCGGTCAATCGTGGCCCTGCGTTGTTCGAATTCGATGGCACGCCCAGCGAGGGAGTTACCGTGGAGGAATTGGAATTGGCGATCCGCAGCGAGATCGAAAACATCAAGCAAAATGGTATCACCGAAGAAGAATTGCAGCGGGTCAAGGCGCAGGTCATCGCGGCAGACGTCTACAAGCGTGATTCCATGTTCTACCAGGCCATGGAGATCGGCATGCTGGAGAGTACCGGCCACTCTTGGCGACTCATCGAGGAATACCCCAAGCGCTTGCAAGCGGTCACGGCTGAGCAGGTGCAGGCGGTGGCACGCAAATATCTCGATGACGACAAGCTGACGGTGGCGGTGCTCGATCCGCAGCCGATCGACGAAAGTGCTTCCAAGCGCAAGGAGGTACCGCATGTGCACTGAGGAAACGATCGCCGCAGTGCATGCACGACAAGAAAGCGCTGCGACTCTCGCCTTGCATGGCCTGTGGTCTGTTGCGAAACGGCTATTGTGTCTGATCACGATATGGGTGCCGATCGCAACCCATGCCGGCTTGCCGATCCAGCACTGGCAGAGTCCATCCGGGGTCAAAGTATATTTCGTCGAAAACCACGACCTGCCCATACTCGACGTCAGTGTGAGCTTCCCCGCCGGTAGCAGCTATGACCCCGTTGCCAGGGCG
The DNA here is from genome assembly GCA_026419515.1 of Methylophilaceae bacterium. Lineage (GTDB taxonomy): Bacteria > Pseudomonadota > Gammaproteobacteria > Burkholderiales > Methylophilaceae > JANZZG01. The sequence continues at coordinate 32,294 of JANZZG010000006.1, read as the reverse complement.
GGACTAGCCAGTCTGACACAGGGGCTGATGATGCTGGGTGCGGGAGGGCTCAGTGACGACCAGATAGCGGACCGATTCGCTGATTTGGGGGCCATTGCAGGTGGGGATTTCGATGCTGACCGGGCGAGCTTTAAATTACGCACCCTGTCGAGTGAGCGCGAGAGGGTGGCAGCTCTCGAGCTGTTTGCAACCCTGCTACAACGGCCAGATTTTCCCCAAACGGTGCTGGAGCGCGAAAAGGCACGACTCATTGCGAGTCTCAATGAGGCCAAGACCCAACCCGAAAGCATTGCGAATCGGGCCTTTATTCGGGCACTGTATGGAAGCCATCCGTATGCCCTATCGGAACGGGTGGAGCCGGAGACGGTGCAGGCCATTACCCGCGATGACCTGGTGCAGTTCTACCGGGCCCACTACACACGCCGGGGTGCAGTCGTGGCCATCATCGGCGATGTGACGCGTCAGCAGGCTGAACAAGTTGCAGAGCAGTTGACCCAAGACCTGCCGGAGGGGCCGGTTCCCCCTCCCGTTTCCCCGGTTCTCTTGCCTACCCAAGGGCTGGAGCAGCGCATCGCCCATCCGGCGGCGCAATCACACATCCTGCTGGGTTATCCCGGCATCAAACGCGGCGATCCAGACTATTTCCCGCTCTACGTCGGCAATTACATTCTGGGTGGTGGCGGGTTTGTATCGCGTCTGACCGAAGAAGTGCGTGAAAAACGCGGCTTGGCCTACAGTGTCTACAGTTATTTCGCCCCGCTGCGCGAGGCCGGGCCGTTCCAGATCGGCCTACAGACCAAGAAAGCGCAGACAAACCAGGCGCTGGAGCTGGTGCGCGCGACGTTGAGACGATTTCTGCGGGAAGGGCCGACGGTGCAGGAGCTGAAAGCTGCCAAGGACAATCTCGTGGGAGGCTTTGCCCTGCGGCTCGACAGCAATGGCAAGGTGCTCGATTATCTCACCGTGATCGGTTTCTACGGTCTGCCGCTCACCTGGCTGGATGATTACGTCGAGCAAGTGAACAAGGTGACGGTCAATCAGGTCAAGGATGCCTTCCGTCGAAGGATCGATCCGGAGCACATGGTGACCATCGTGGTCGGTGATGGTGGGCATGAATAGAGTCCGAATCAGCGCGGGGCAGTGGCGCGGCCGGTGGCTGCAATTTCCGGACGTCCCCGGCTTGCGCCCCACGCCAGATCGCGTGCGGCAGACCTTGTTCAACTGGCTGGGACAACAATTGCATGGCATCTCCTGTCTGGATTTGTTTGCCGGCAGTGGTGCGCTGGGGTTCGAAGCACTGTCGCGTCACGCGGACGAAGCCGTACTGGTGGAGCGCCACCCCGCCGTCCACCGTGCGCTACAGGAGAACGCCGCATTGCTGGGAGCCGATAGGGCGACGATCATGCGTGCCGATGCCTTCCGGTTCCTGGCCGAGAACCGCCGTAAATTCGATGTGATTTTTTTGGATCCGCCTTTCGACGAAGAATGGATCGAACGGCTGCTTCCGATACTGCCGCCGCACCTTGCACCAGAGGGGCGGGTATATGTAGAAGCGGCCCGTCCTGTCGTTGAGCGAGAGGGCTGGAGGCTGGTCAAGCAGGGCAAGGCCGGCGGGGTCCATTATCATCTGCTAGAATGTTCGGATGAACATCAAGGCAGTCTATCCCGGCACCTTTGACCCCATCACCTATGGACATGAGGACATCGTGCGGCGGGCGGCGCGGTTGTTCCCGCAGGTGGTCGTGGCGGTGGCTGAAAGCGCCGGCAAGAAGCCTTTTTTCAGTGCGACGGAGCGCGTCGAAATGGCGGCGGCAGCCTTGGCGGACTGCTCCAACGTCGAGGTCGTCGGGTTTTCCGGGCTACTGATGCAGTTCGTGCGCGAGCAGGGAGCTGGCGTGGTGTTGCGGGGACTGCGCGCCGTGTCCGATTTCGAGTATGAATTCCAGCTGGCCGGTATGAATCGCAGCCTTTATCCCGAGGTGGAAACCCTGTTCCTCACCCCGGCCGAGCAGTACATGTTCATCTCGGCCAGTCTGGTGCGTGAGATCGCGCTGCTGGGCGGTGATGTCGGCAAATTCGTCTCGCCGCTGGTACAGGCGCGCATTGCGGCCAAAGTTGCCACTTCCAGGAGTTAGGTCATGGCTTTGTTGATCACCGACGAATGCATCAACTGCGACGTGTGTGAGCCGGAGTGCCCGAACGATGCCATCTCGCAAGGCGAGGAGATCTACGAGATCGATCCCGACCGTTGCACCGAGTGCGTGGGGCATTACAGCAAACCACAATGTGTGGAAGTGTGTCCGATCGACTGCATCATCCCCCATCCCGACATCCGGGAAACTCCCGAGCAGCTGCAACAGAAATACCTCAGGTTGACAGCCGCGCAATAGGGTTCTGGCGGTAGAATGCCGCGAGCTGCTCGTACACGGCGGGGTATTCCTGTTTTAGCAGGGCCGGCCGTTCGAAGAAATATTCGCTGACGACCGCGAAGAATTCCTCCGGCCCTTCCGCAGCGTAAGGGTCGAGCGCGGTGAGCTGCCCGGTATCCGCCCTTTGGCACAAATCTTCGTAGGCAGGCTGGAAAGCGGCGCGCCAGGCGCTCGCACGCATGTCCCGGTGCAGCCGCGGACAACCGTCAGCGCTGCCATTGCGCATGTCCAGCTTGTGCGCCATTTCGTGGATCACTGCATTGTAGCCGTCACAATGCCCCGAGGCGGCCACGTCGGCCCACGACAGCACGACCGGGCCGCGTTCCCATGCCTCACCGCTGCGGATTTCGCGACGCGTGTGCATCACGCCGGCTTCGTCCACCCACTCCTGGCGGGTCAGAAATTCATCCGGATAGACCACCAGTGAGGTCCAGCCCTCATACCAGTCCATGCCCAGATTGAGGATGGGCAGCACCGCTTGTGCTGCGAGATTGAGCCGCATCGGGGCCGTCATTTCCAGCCCTTGTACCGGTTCGATGCTTTTTTCATGCAGGAACACGGTCGCCAGTACACGCAGACGCTCCAGCGCATCCTCGGGTAGCCCTTGCAGCAGGGGGAGAGCGGCCACCACGCTCGTCCATTCGTGCGGTGCTATGGCATACTGCTCGAGGAGGCGCTTGCGCCTCCAGTTTTTGATCCATCCCATAACGGGTATATTCTGCACTGGTTTGCTCGGAGGTGCGCCGTCCAAACAGGGCGGTCAGGACGTGATTGGCAAAGACAATTAAGAGGAGATCCCGGATGAAATTGTCCTACAAGCTGATTTCGATGAACATTGCGACCAGTATTGCGCTGGCTGCCATATTGGTCGGCATCACCACGCATAATCTGAACGAGGAAATGAGACGCCAGGCGCAGGCCAGCCAGGAAAAAAGCATGCGGGTCGCATGGCATGTGTTGCGGGCGAAGGGCGGTGGGGACTTCAGGGTGGAAAATGGCCAGCTGATGAATGGTGATCATGTCCTCAACGGCGATTTCGAGGTGGTGGATACGGTACAGAAGTTGGTGGGGGGCACGGCGACCATATTCATGGGGGATACGCGCGTTTCGACCAACGTCAAGAAGCCGGACGGCAGCCGGGCCATCGGCACTCAGCTCGCCAAAGGGCCGGTGTATGACACGGTGTTAAAGCAGGGCAAACCCTATCGCGGTGAGGCGGAAATTCTCGGAACCGAGTATTTCACCGCTTATGATCCCATTTTCGATCAGGCCGGACGGGTCATCGGTATTCTTTACGTGGGGGTGGAAAAGGCCGAGTTCTTCGATGTGATCGAAGGGTTGCTACTCAAGAACGTCGGTTATACCGTGCTGGTGTTGCTCTTGTCGTCGTCTGTCGCTTACGTCCTGACCAAGACACTGCTCAAGCCCTTGCTGCAGCTCAATGATTCGATGAGCCGGCTGGCTAGCGGCAGTGGCGATCTGACCATGCGCATCCAGGCGGGCAGTGGTGAGGATGAGATCGGCCGGGTGGCACAGTCCTTCAACCGGTTCATGGAAGGGTTGCAGGGCATCATACGCGAACTGTTGCAACAGACGGCGCATATTTCCGACTACGCCACTCGTTTTGCGGGGGTGGCACAACAGGTGGCCGTGGGTTCGCAAAGACAAAGTGAGACGGTAGGCGTGATCGTTGCCAACATGAACAATATGATTGGCAGCTTGAGCCTGGTTTCCAGCAGCGCGGAGGAAGCAGACTCCATCGCACGTGAAGCGGGTGAAAATGCGCGCCGGGGTATGCAGGTGGTGCAGGAGGCCGCTGCCGAGATCAACCGCGTGGCTGATGCGGTGACGCATGTTGCCCAGACCGTGGCTTCCCTGGGCCGGCGCTCGGACGAGATATCTGGCATCGTTCAGGTGATCAAGGAGATTGCCGAACAGACCAACCTGCTTGCCCTGAACGCGGCGATCGAAGCCGCCCGCGCCGGAGAGCAGGGGCGGGGTTTCGCCGTGGTGGCCGACGAGGTACGCAAGTTGGCAGAGCGCACCAGCAAGGCAACCCATGAAATCGGCGCCATGATCGCGACGATCCAGGGCGAGACACAGGCGGCGGTCAACAATATGGAAAACGGTATCGCTCAGGTTCGACAGGGCGTGCTATTAGCCGGTCAGGCGGGCGAGGCACTGACCCAAATCAATGCAGGCTCGATGCAGACCATGCATGTCATCGGCAAGATTGCCGACGCCATGCGCCAGGGCAACGCGGCCACCGAGGAAATCGGCCAGAACGTCGCCGAGATCGCACGGATGGCGCAAGAGCGTGTGGAAATCAGCCGCAAGATTTCGGAATCTGCGGCCCAACTCGATCAGGTGGCGGCCAAACTCCGGGAAGTGGTTGGAAACTTCAGGCTTTGAATGTCTGTTTGAAACGGGAGCAATATCATCATGCGCATTTTGCATACCATGCTGCGGGTCGGAGACCTCGATCGTTCCATCAAGTTTTATACCGAAGTCCTCGGTATGCGGCTACTGCGTCGCCAGGAATATCCGGATGGTAAATTCACGTTAGCCTTCGTCGGGTATGGCAACGAGCGGGATCATACCGTGCTGGAATTGACTTACAACTGGGGGGTGTCCAGTTATGAGATGGGCAGTGCTTTCGGGCATATCGCCATCGAAGTGGACGATGCCTACAAGGCATGCGAGGAAGTGAAGAAAGCGGGTGGCAAGGTGATCCGCGAGGCAGGGCCGATGAAGCACGGCACGACGGTGATCGCCTTCATCGAGGATCCGGATGGCTACAAGATCGAATTCATCCAGAAAGGGACGGCCGGCTACTGACGCGTCCAGACCCACAAGCCGAATCCAGGACCGATGCTCATTCCAGTGCGGCGAAGATGGCGTCGCGAATGGCTTCTACGGAGCCCACGCCTGCTACCTTGACGTAGCGAGGTGCGCCAGGCTCGCCGCGCATTGCCCATTGCGAATAATAATCCACCAGCGGTTTGGTCTGGCTGTGGTAGACCTCCAGCCGTTTCCTCACGGTTTCTTCCCGGTCGTCTTCGCGCTGGATCAAATCCTCGCCGGTGACATCGTCCTTGCCGGCCACTTTGGGTGGGTTGAAGATCACATGGTAGGTGCGGCCAGAGGGCAGGTGAACCCGGCGGCCGCTCATGCGCCGGATGATCTCCTCGTCAGGGACATCGATCTCCACCACATAGTCGATGGCGACACCGGCCCGCTTCATCGCTTCGGCCTGCGGAATGGTGCGCGGAAAGCCGTCGAACAGGAAACCGTTGATGCAGTCGGCCTCCTGGATACGCGCACTGACCAACCCAATGATGATCTCGTCCGGCACCAGGCCGCCAGCGTCCATGAACTTTTTGGCTTCCAGCCCCAACGGCGTGCCGGCCTTGACTGCGGCGCGCAGCATGTCGCCCGTCGAAATTTGCGGGATACCGAATTTCTCCTTGATGAAATTGGCCTGGGTACCTTTGCCGGCGCCGGGTGCGCCGAGTAGTATCAGTCGCATGATCTCCCCCTCGATTGCAAGGAAATTATAGCAGGCCGCTGAAAAAGCGCAGCGAGGTGGAAATAGAGGCATCCCGCTGGCACCACAGCAGAGGTCTGCCGTAGGCGCTTGTCAGCGGCCTGCCAGATGGTTGGCGATGGCGACGAAATGCTCTACCGCCAGATTTTCCGCCCGTAATTGCGGGTCGATTTCAAGCTCCCTGAAATCGGCATCGTCCAGCCAGCCTTTGAGTGTGTTGCGCAATGTCTTACGGCGCTGGGCAAAGGCGGCGGTGACGACCTTGCCCAGCAGTTGCTCGTCCCGCGCCTGGGATGGCAGCACAGGGTAGGGCACGGCGCGCACGAAAGCGGATTCGACTTTGGGGGGGGGCTCGAACGCCTGCGGCGGTACGGTGAACAGATACTCCATCTGCAGCCGGTACTGCAGCATCACCGAAAGCCGTCCGTAAGCAGCCGAGCATGGTTTGGCCACCATGCGCTCGACGACTTCTTTCTGCAACATGAAATGCATGTCGATGACGTGATCGACATTGTCCAGCAGATGGAACAGGAGGGGCGTGGAGATGTTGTAGGGCAGATTGCCCACCACACGAATTCTATCCCCCAGCGTGGCGAAATCGAATTTCAGCGCGTCCACGTTGTGGAGGGTGATCTTTTCCGGGGGGTAATGGGCCTGCAGCCAGGCGACGATATCGCGGTCGAGCTCCACGGCGTGCAGGTGCTTGAGCGTCTTCAGCAGCGGCTGGGTGAGCGCGCCGAGGCCGGGGCCGATCTCCACCATGCGGTCGTCGGGAGCAGGCTGGATGGCCTCGACACAGGCGCGGATGATGGCTGGGTCGGTGAGGAAATTCTGGCCGAAGCGTTTGCGTGGGATATGCTTCAATGGGATCGATTCCTGACGAGCTTGATGGCGAGCGCAATGGCCGCACGTAGGCTTTTACAATTGGCCTTGCCTGTTCCCGCCAACTCCAGCGCCGTGCCGTGATCGACCGAGGTGCGGATGATGGGCATGCCTAGCGTGACATTGACGCCTTCCCCGAAGCTGGCATATTTGAGCACGGCCAGTCCTTGGTCATGGTACATGGCGAGAAAGGCATCGGCGTGGTTTTTTTGCGAAAACAGGGTGTCTGCCGGCAGCGGGCCGGAAAGCTGCATGCCTTCGGCGCGCAGCCTCTCCAGCACGGGCGCGATCACTTCGATTTCTTCCCGCCCTAAGTGACCACCCTCGCCCGCATGGGGGTTGAGGCCGGCGACATGAATGCGCGGTTGAGTGATGCCGAAACGTTGCACCAGATCGCCATGCAGGATGCGGATCACGCTTTCCAGCAGTTCCGGCGTGATGGCGTCCGGCACCTGACGCAGCGGCAGATGGGTGGTGGCCAGCGCCACGCGCATACCGCCGCCGACCAGCATCATGACGACTTGCGGGCTATGCGTGAGCGCTTGTAGGTATTCGGTGTGACCAGTGAAGGGGATGCCCGCGTCGTTGATGACACCCTTGTGTACCGGGGTCGTGACCATGGCATCGAACGTGCCGCAAAGACAGCCTTCGGTGGCGATACGTAGGGTTTCCAGCACATAGCCGCTATTGGCGGGATTGAGCCGGCCGGCAGTACAAGCCGTGACCAACGGCACGTGGTGGACGTGGAGGTTGCCGAGCGGCAGGTTGAGCAGGGTGGCGCGTCGTTCCAACAGATTGCGGTCGGCGATCACCGTGATGTCCGCTTCTGGTGGCCGCTGCGCCAGCTGCACGCAGAGGTCGGGGCCGATGCCGGCAGGCTCGCCGGCGGTAAGCGCGATTCTGGGTCTAGTCTTTGTCTTCAAGACGGTATTCGACATAAGCCCGGTCGCGCAGCTCGCGTATCCAGTCCTGGTAGGCTTCATCGGCCTTACGCGCCTTGATTTCCTGGCGCGCCTGGAAGCGGGCGGCTTGTTGGGTCACATCTTGACTTCGGCGCTCGAGTACCTGAATGAGATGCCAGCCGAACGGAGAACGAATGGGGGGGCTGGTTTCTCCGGGAGCCAGCGCATTCATGGCTTTCTCGAAATCCGGCACGGTATCGCCGGGATTGATCCAGCCCAAATCCCCCCCCTTGCTGGCGGAGCCATCCTCCGAATATTGGCGCGCCAGCTCTTCGAAGTTGGCACCATTGTCGATGCGCTCCTTGAGATCGGCCAGGCGCCGCTGGGCTTCTGCATCTGACATGACTTCGCTGGTTTTGATCAGAATGTGGCGTGCACGCGTCTGTTGGACCACCCAGGTTGCTGTATTGCCTTTGCGGTCGGTCACTTTGAGGATGTGAAAACCATTCGGGCTGCGCAGTATGGGGGATAGCTCTCCCTTCTTGAGTGACTTGAGCGGAGCCTGGAACAGTTCTGGCAGCTGAGAAAACTTTTTCCAACCGAGCTTGCCACCCTCGATGGCATTGGGAGCATCCGAATAGCCAGCCGAGATTTGCCCGAAATCAGCCCCTTCCTGTAATTTCTTCAAAGCTTCTTCCGCCTTGTTTCGTAACTTTTGTAACTCTTCTGGTGTGGCTTGTTCCGGGACACGGATCAGGATATGCGAGATTTCCACTTCGTCGTCGGTTTCCCCGCGCGCAGCTTTGGAAGTCAGCAGGTTGTCGATTTCTGCTTCGGTCACGTTGATGCGGTTGTCTACCTCGCGCTCCCGTAACCGGGCCAGCAGGATTTCACGGCGAATGTCCTCACGAAATTTGGCGAAGGGGATGCCTTCGTTTTCCAGGGCGGCACGGAACTCAGCCAGGCTGAGCTTGTTTTGCTCTGCAATCCGTTCGATGGTCCTGTCCAGCTGGTTGTCATCGACACGCAGCCCGGTGCGCGCCGCGAACTGCAACTGCAGCTGGTCCGTGATCATGCGTTCCAGCACCTGCTTTTCGAGCGCTTCGGGGGGGGGCAGGGGTGTGCCCTGCTTATCCAGCTGTTGGCGGACGAGGCGTAGGCGGCTTTCGAGCTCGCTGCGGGTGATGACTTCGTTGTCGACTATCGCGACGATACGGTCTAGGGCTACGACATCGGTTTCTGCAGCGGTTGCCTTTGCCGATACCATCATGGCCAGCGACAGCAGACAACCGATCAGCAATAGAGTGAAGGATCGGGACATGTCATTGCGTGATTTCAGGAATGAGACCCGTACTGGTATAGCCGGGGATGTTGCGTTTCAGGACGTCCAGCGGGTTGGAGCCGATCTTGCTTATGCCCCCCAGCTCCAGCTGCAAGAACAGAGCATAGTTGGAGTTGGCGGTCGCCGTGGCGAGCCGGTGCAGTACCGCGCGCCCCTGCCAGCATCCCGCATCGTATTCGAGACCGGCCAAATATTCCACGGGCCCGCGCCGATCGGTGGGTGGATTGTCGCGCAGCGAGTAATTGAGGCGCCCCAACCCATACCAGTTGCCGCCCAGTGGCCATTCGGAGGAGAGGTCAATCTGCTCCAAGCTGTTGCGGGTATAGCGGTAGGCCATGTTGAGTACCTTGCCGGGCTCCGGCTGATAACGGGCGGAAACGTTGCCTTTCTCGGTAAAGCCATTGTCTGCGTTGTATTGCCAGGCGACGTCGGCTGACCAGTGATTGAGCAGATTCACGTTCAGCGCGGCCAGCAAGTCGGAGCGCATGCCGGTCCGGGGGGCTTGGCCGGGCATCACGACGTTCTGGTCCTTGAAATAGAAGCGCTCGGCAAGTGTAGCGGCCAGGCGCTGGGCTCCGGTTTTCTGGTCGATCAGGCGAGTGGTCAACCCCAGTGTGACCTGGTTGGCATCGTTGATGCGATCGCCGCCGCTGAATTGGTTCTCGGAAAAAATGGTGGCTAGGTTGATGTCGCTCAAGCCGGTATCGAAGATCGGCAGACGGCTCTGGTTCTGGTTGGGGATATAGACATAGTAGAGACGTGGCTCCAGGGTCTGGGTGTAGCGGTTTTTCACCACCCGCATGTCGCGGTCGAAAAAGAGGCCCGTGTCCACGCTGAAGATGGGGAGCACACGGGTATCCGACTGGTAAGTGTCAGGCAGGCCGCGGTCGTTGGTGAACGCCGTATTGCCACCCAGATCGTAGCGCGTGTAGTGGATGCCGAGCTTGGGGGTGAGGTAGCCGTATGACTGCGTCATTGGCAGGCTCAGGCTGGGGTAGAGGGTGAACCGGTTGCCGGTGACCGAGACCGGGGCATTGCTGTCCTTGTCGAAACGCACGAACTCGCTGGCCAGCGCCGCGTTGAACGGCCCGTAATATTCCACGCTGCTCAGGGTCAGCTGCGGGAGCCGCTGATAGGGATAGGACCGTTCGTCCAGGGTCTGGTATTGCTGCACCAGGGCCGCGAAATGCCAGTTCGTTCCGTCATAGCGCAAATTGGCCTGCTGCGGCAGGTTGACCCGGCTGGTGACGGCCACACGGGTGGACATGTCAGAAAAGTACTGGTTGTCTGACACCCGTTCGAACTGGAAGCCGCCGGACCAGCCATTGCCAAAGTGGTGACTGTGCTTCAGATTGGCATAGAAGCGGGTGGTGCCGGTCTGGTCGTCGTTGGGCAAGAATTCGATGATATCGATCCCTTGGTAGTTGGGATCGAGATACCGGAATTCGCCCTGCAGTTGCAGGCCGCGTTTGCCCAGATGGCGCGGCGCCAGGGTGGCGTCCATGTTGGGTGCGATGTTCCAGTAATAGGGCAGCATGAGTTCAAAGCCGCTGCGGCTGGTGCTGCCGAAAGTGGGCGTCAGGAAACCGGACTTGCGCTGGTCCTTGAACGGAAAATTGATCCAGGGAGTGTAGAGGATGGGAATACCTTTGAATTCGACGCTGGCATGGGTGGCCGTGGCGACTTCGGCGTGGTGGTCGATTTCCAGCTCACCGGCACGCAGGAACCAGTCGTCACGTCCATCCTCGCAGGTGGTGTAGCGGGCACTCTTTAAGCGTTGACGGGTGGGACCTTCGAATAGCAACGTACTGGCACGGCCGCGTGATTTTTTGCCACCTTCGTCCGTCATATGGAGTACCGGGGCGGTCATTTCCCCAACCTGCTCATCCATCTTCAGGCGCAGTTCAACCCCTTCGACCAGGGTGTCGCCCTGTCTGACGCGTACGTTGCCGGTGGCGTGGAGCTCATGATTGATGGCGTTGTATGTGATGCGGTCCCCCGAGATCACTTGCCCGTCACGCTGGATTTCGGCATCCCCGAAGGCCCGCATTTCCTTGTCCAGGTAAATTTCCAGCCGTTGTGCATCGATGGTGGTGGTCCCGGCAGGCAGTGCTTTGGTATCTGCCGGCCCGGTGTCTCCCGCATGGTTTTCCATGCTGGTCAGCAGTGCCATCATCAACACGATGTATCGAATGTTGTTCAAAGACGACATGCGCACGGACAAGTTTGGACGCTCTGGTTTTGGGGGTGATAAAATCAAGGCGATTCTACACCAAAGCAACCCCAAAAACCGCACCAGTCGTGCCTTGTCAGGCAGTTTTGCCAAGTTTTCCTTGGATGGCAACGAGTTAATGAATCAAGTTAAATTACTACATCATTTTTCGACGGAACCCACGCCTTGCAGCGCTTAAGACAACTCGAACACTGGCTGGCACATGTCAGGCCCGAGCAGTCGTTTTTCCTGACGACAGCTTCCGCGGATGCCAGTTTTCGCCGGTATTTTCGCGCCACTTTTGCGGATGGTTCGACCCTGGTGGTGATGGATGCGCCCCCACAGCACGAGGACTGCCGGCCTTTCATCAAGGTGGCGGCCTTGCTGCACGAGGCAGGGCTCAATGCGCCGCGAATCCTGGCCCAGGACCTAGAACAGGGTTTTTTGCTGCTGAGCGATCTTGGCACGCAGACTTACCTGGACGTACTGAACGAAAACAATGCCGATGCGCTGTTTCGCGCTGCCATCGACGCGTTGATACGCTGGCAACTGGCCAGCCGGCCGGGGGTACTGCCCGTCTACGACGAGGCGCTGTTGCGGCGCGAACTCGACTTGTTTCCTGAGTGGTATGTCAGCCGCCATTTGGGACTGACATTGAGCGAAAAGCAGCGTTCCGTGCTGGAATCGACTTTCGCGCTGATCCTGCGCAGCAATCTGGCCCAGCCTGCGGTCTATGTGCATCGCGACTACATGCCGCGCAACCTGATGGTGAGCGAGCCATCTCCTGGCATCCTGGATTTCCAGGATGCGGTGTATGGTCCGATCACCTATGACGTGGTTTCGCTGTTCCGGGATGCGTTCATCAGCTGGGAGGAGGAGCGCGTGCTGGATGGCGCCGTCCGTTACTGGGAAAAAGCCAAACGTGTCGGACTGCCGGTCAATTTGGATTTCGGCGAGTTCTACCGCGATTTCGAATGGATGGGGCTGCAACGTCATCTCAAGGTACTGGGTATTTTCGCGCGTCTCCATTATCGCGATGGCAAGCCCAAATATTTGGATGACACGCCGCGCTTCATGCACTACGTGCGCAAGGTGGCCGAGCGTTACACCGCGCTGACGCCGCTGTTGCGGCTGCTGGACGAACTGGAGAACCGGCAGCCGCTTCCTGGGTTCGTGCCTCGATGAAAGCCATGATTCTGGCAGCGGGGCGGGGTGAGCGCATGCGCCCCTTGACCGACCACACCCCCAAACCTTTGTTGTGTATCGGTGGCAAGCCACTCATCGTATGGCACATTGAAAATCTGGCCAAGGCAGGGTTTCGTGAATTGGTGATCAACCATGCCCATCTGGGGCAGCAGATCGAATCCGCGCTGGGGAACGGCGCGCGCTTCGGCGTGTCTATCCGGTATTCGCCGGAGCGCGAGGCACTGGAAACGGCCGGCGGCATCGCCAACGCGCTGCCGTTGTTGGACGATGCGCCGTTTGTGGTGGTCAATGGGGACATTTTCACCGATTATGACTTTGCGCGTCTGCGCCATGCATGGCAGCCCGGCCTGTTGGCATGGCTGGTACTGGTGGACAACCCCGCACATCATCCCGAAGGGGATTTTGCCCTGCTGGGAGACCGCGTCATGACGCACGGGGCGAGCAAGCATACCTTTAGCGGGATTGGCATTTATCACCCCGATCTGTTTGTGGGGATCGTACCCGGCAGCAAGGCCAGGCTTGCGCCATTGTTGCGATCGGCGATCGGTTCAGGCAAAGTAGGTGGCGAATTGTACGGAGGACGCTGGGTCGATGTGGGGACACCGCAGCGGCTCGCCGCTCTCGATGAAAGTCTGAAATGAGTCATCAGCCCTACACCACACGCCGATCCCGCCTGCTGGAACAGCTGGGGGACGGCATCGCCGTGCTGCCGACGGCTCCGCAGCGGGTACGTAACCGTGACGCTCATCATCCCTACCGGTTCGACAGCTATTTCTGGTATCTGACCGGTTTTCCCGAACCCGAGGCGGTGCTGGTGCTGGTGGGTGGTGCGCATCCGCAGTCCATTCTGTTTTGCCGAGAAAAAGACGAAGAGCGCGAAATCTGGGATGGTTACCGCTATGGACCGCAAGCGGCCTGTGCCTGTTTCGGCTTTGATGCGGCTTATCCCATCGACACGTTTGACGAGAAATTCCCTGATCTACTGGCCGGTCGTTCTACCCTCTGGTATTCGCTCGGCCACGATGCGGCATGGGATGGGCGCATCCTGACCGCGCTCAATGCCGTGCGGGCCCAGGTACGTGCCGGCAAGCGTGCGCCGGGCGAACTGCGCGATGTGCGCATGGTATTGGACACCATGCGGCAGTTCAAGGATGGCTACGAGATCGAGGTGATGCGTCGAGCTGCGGCCATTGCTGCAGCCGGGCATGTGGCGGCCATGCGGGCCTGCCGGCCGGGGATGGCGGAATACGAGTTGGAGGCCGAGCTGACCTACGAATTCCGTCGCCGAGGCGCCGATGCCCATGCCTACTGTCCCATCGTGGCGGGGGGTGCCAATGCCTGTGTGTTGCATTATGTCGCCAATGACAAGCTGCTCAATGATCATACGTTGGTGTTGATCGACGCCGGCTGCGAGGTGGAAGGATATGCCTCCGACATCACGCGTACCTTTCCCGTGAATGGTCGCTTCAGCGCGGCACAACGCGCGGTGTATGAAATCGTGCTGGCTGCCCAGGCCGCCGCCAGCGCTGCCATCCGGCCTGGCGCCCGCTTCGTCGATCCGCATGATGCGGCACTGCGGGTATTGGCGCAAGGCATGATTGATCTTAAGCTACTGACCGGCACGGTGGATGGCATCATCGAATCCGAGGCCTACAAACGGTTTTACATGCACCGTACCGGGCATTGGCTGGGATTGGACGTGCATGATGCCGGTGAATACAAGACGGGCGATGACTGGGTCACGCTGGCGCCGGGCATGACGCTGACCGTGGAGCCTGGTCTCTATATCCGGCCAGGGCCGGGAATTCCACCCGAGCTCATCGGTATCGGGATCCGCATCGAGGACGATGTATTGGTCACGGCCGAAGGCTGCGAGGTCTACACCCACGCCCCCAAAACGGTGCAAGAGATCGAGGAGGTGATGCGACGTGATTGATGCTGACGTGGCCATCATCGGCGGCGGGCCGGTGGGGGCCACGCTGGCATTGGCACTGCAGGACAAGGGGTTACGGCTCATGGTACTGGAAGCGCGCCCCGATCCCATGCCGCCCGCCGATCCCCGCGTCATTGCGTTGTCCTATGGCAGTCGGCTGATCCTGCAGCGGTTGGGGGTATGGAGCGCCTTGGCGCCGAGTGTGACCCCGATCCGCAGCATCCATGTGTCCCAGCGCGCCCGCCTGGGGCGCACCGTGCTGTCCGCGCAAGAATGCGGGGTGCCGGAGCTGGGCTGCATCGTCGAGTATGGAGTGCTGTACGGCGCCCTAGCCGGCGCGCTGGCGCGTGCCGGTATCCCTGTACTGTATGATGCGCAGGCGCGTCGTGTCACGAGCACGCTGGAATCGGCGACGGTGCATTACGTCCACGCAGGGCGGCCTGGTGTGGTGTACGCCGCCTTGTTGGTGGTGGCGGATGGCGGCAAAGGATTAACCGAAATTCCTGGCATCCGGCGTGACGTTCAAGACTATGGCCAGGCGGCGCTGGTGGCGCAGGTGGAGACGGAGTTGCCGCATCATCACGTGGCATACGAACGTTTCACTACACGCGGACCGGTGGCCCTGCTGCCCCACGGCGAGCGCACTTATGCGTTGGTGTGGACGGAAACGCCGGAAATTGCACAGGCCCTGTGTGAACTCGACGAAACGGATTTTCTGCGGCGCCTCTACGACCATTTCGGCGACCGGCAAGGCGCCTTCCTCGCCGTGCGCGATCGCGGGGTATTCCCGCTGCGGTTGGCGTGTGCTCGACCGGTAACAGGGCGACGTCTGGCGGTGATCGGGAATGCCGCCCAGACCTTGCATCCAGTGGCCGGGCAGGGGTTCAACCTGGGGTTGCGAGATGCCTGGGAACTGGCACGGTTGATCGGTGAAATCCGCCGTGAGCAATTGGGGAGCCCTGCCATGCTGCAGCGTTATCGTGCGCGGCGCTGTCTCGATAGGGAGGGCGGGATTTTGTTCACCGATTTTCTGGTGCGCGTTTTTTCCAACGGTCTGCCGGGTCTCGGCGCCCTGCGGGGGCATGGCCTCAACCTGCTGGAGACGTGCTTGCCGGCCAAACGTTTCGTGGCAGACAAAATGATGTTCGGAGCGCGTGGATGAACGATTTGGACGTGGTGGTCGTGGGCGGTGGCCTGGTGGGCAGTGCCTTGACACTCGCCTTGGCGCAGGCGGGGCTGCGGTTGGCGTTAGTGGAACCCTCGCCCTGCGCGCCGTTGCCCGGCGATGCCAGCTGGGATGCGCGTATCTATGCGATCAGTCCGGGTAATGCTGAATTTCTTCGTCAATTGGGGGTGTGGGATGGGTTGGATGCGTCACGCATTGCGCCCATTCATGCCATGCACGTATGGGGGGACGATGGTGTCTCCCGGCTCGATTTCGAGGCCTATGATGCCGGTGTGCCGGAATTGGGCTTCATCGCCGAAAGCCGGCTGATACAGAACGGTTTGTGGCAGGCTCTGAAGTCTCGTACTGACGTGACCATCGTCAGTCAGTCGGGAACGGCGTTGACACTGGAACGGGATTGGGCCCGTCTCGACCTGGAAGACGGCTGTTCGCTGCGGGCGCGGTTGCTGGTGGGCGCCGATGGCGGCGGCTCCTGGGTCAGACAGCAGGCAGGGATCGAGGTGCATACGCTGTCTTACGGACAACTGGGTATCGTGGCCAACTTCGAAGCGGAGCGACCACACGGCAACATTGCCCGCCAGTGGTTTCTGCGCGACGGCATCTTAGCCTGGCTGCCACTTCCGGGTAACCGCATCTCCATCGTGTGGTCTGCTTTCGAAGCTGAAGCGCAGGCGTTGCTGGCGCTGGGCGAGGCGGCGTTCTGCCGCGCCGTGGAAGAGGCCGGACATGGCGTGTTGGGCACGCTGCGCCAGATCACGCCACCGATGGCATTTCCGCTGCGGCTGCAGCACAATACGGCCGTGGTGGCGCCCCGACTGGCGCTGGTCGGTGATGCCGCCCATATGGTGCATCCGCTTGCAGGACAAGGAGTCAACCTAGGGTTTCGTGACGCGAAGGTCTTGGCTGAAACACTGATGGCACGCGGCCTCCGTGAGTTGGGCGACCTGCTGCTACTGCGTCGCTACGAACGTGCCAGAAAAGCGGATGTCGTCGCGATGCAGGTGACGACCACTGGATTGCAAAAATTGTTCAACAACCCTCACCCGGTCTGGGGATGGCTGCGCAATCGCGGGTTGGCTGTCGTGCATCGTTTGCATCCCCTCAAGCGCCAGTTGATGGTGCATGCACTTGCTTGAAAGGAAAATTTGATGCTGATAAGAATCATACTCGCGTTCACTTTGATGGTTTTCACCCTCGTCGCCAACGCTGACGAAGCCGCCATACGCAAGGCCCTGCAGGCCGCCTATCCCAAGGTCAAGGTGGAAAGCGTGACGAAGACCCCCTTCCCGGGGCTGTACGAGGTATTCCTCGATGGCCAAATCATCTATACCGACGAGAATTTCACCTGGTTCATCACCGAAGGCAAGCTGGTCGATCCCAAAACACGTCGGGAATTGACCACGGCACGTTTGGAGGAGCTGACCAAGGTGGATTTCGATGCGTTGCCACTGGATCAGGCAATCAAAGTCGTACGGGGCAACGGCAGCCGTAAGCTGGTGGTGTTCTCGGACCCCGACTGCCCTTATTGCAAGAGACTGGAGCAAAAAGAACTCCTCCCGCTTACCGACGTCACCATTTACACTTTTCTCTACCCACTGGAAATGCTGCATCCGGATGCCGCCAACAAGTCCAAAGCGATCTGGTGCGCGCCCGACCGGGTCAAGGCTTGGCAGGACTGGATTTTCAAAGGTCAACTTGCCAAAAACGGGGCAAACTGCGAAACGCCACTGGACAAGATCACTGCTTTGGGCAGAAAGCTGGGCATCGATAGTACGCCCACGTTGATATTCGCCAATGGCAAACGGCTGGTGGGCGCCTATCCGACCAAGGACATCGAGGCGGCACTGGCTGAAGCCGCCACAAAGAAATGAGGACGCTCGGCGCGCACGAGGCACACCTAAGCGCTTTTCGTGTGCGGGCGGCTACACGGCTTCGCCCATCTTGAAGATGGGGAGATACATGGCGATCACCAAACCCCCGATCAGAGTGCCCAGCACCACCATGATGATGGGTTCCATCAGGCTGGAGAGCGCTTCTACCGCATCATCCAATTCTTGCTCGTAGAGATCGGCCACCTTGCCCAGCATGGCGTCCAGCGAGCCGGATTCCTCTCCGATCTGAGTCATCTGGATCACCATGTTGGGAAACACGTTGGCGTTTTGCATGGCCACCGTCAGACTGGTGCCGGTGCTGACCTCACTCTGGATCTTTTTGGTGGCATCATAATAGACACGGTTGCCGCAAGCACCCGCCACCGAGTCGAGGGCGTCCACCAATGGCACGCCGGCGGCGAACATGGTGGACAGCGTGCGGGCGAAGCGGGCAACGGTGGCGATCATGACCAGATGGCCGAAGATCGGCAGCTTGAGCAACAAACGGTCCATAGTGGCTTGCATCTTGACCGAACGCTTCCAGGTGTAAAAAAAGAACCACCCGCCCAACCCCAATGAGCCAAAGATGGCCCACCACCATTTCACGGTGAAATCCGACATGGCAATGACCACCAGGGTCGGGGTCGGGAGCGTCGCGCCAAAATTGGAGAATAGTTCCTTGAAAGCAGGAATGACGAAAATCATGATGACTGCCGTGATGATCACCGCCACCACGATGATGGAGACGGGATAAAACAGCGCCGATTTGATCTTGCTGATGATGGCCTGGGTTTTTTCCATGTAAGTGGCCAGACGGTCCAGCAGGGAATCTAAAATCCCCGCCTGCTCGCCAGCTTGGACCAGGTTGCAGTACAAGTTGTCGAAGTACAAAGGATATTTACGGAAAGCCGCCGTCAAGCTGCTGCCGGTTTCCACGTCGGCCTTGATGTCGGCGAGCAGTCTGGACAAAGCGGCGTTGCTATGGCCTTTGCCCACGATGTCGAAGGCCTGCAGCAGCGGAACACCAGCCTTCATCATGGTGGCGAGCTGGCGGGTGAACAGGGTGATGTCTTTGGCAGTGATTTTGCCGCCGGCCCGGCTGAATGCGCTTTGTTTTTTGATCTTGGTGACGGTGATCCCTTGGCGACGCAGGGTGGCGTTGACGAAGCCTTCCCCGCTGGCCTTCATTTCACCACGGACTTTCTTGCCTTTTCTATCCGTGCCTTCCCAGAGGTAGGTTGCTTCCTTGATGCTCTTGTCGGCCATGATGGGGATTCTCCAATTGCTTCCCTGCTATTCGTTGGTGCAGGCCTCGACCTCTTCCAGCGAGGTGAGCCCCTGTTTGACTTTGAGCAAGCCGGACTGGCGCAAGTCCTTGATACCCTCGCGCTGCGCCTGGTCGGCAATGTCATGTGATGTGCCATTTTTCATGATGATGCGGCTCATCTCCTCACTGATCGGCATCACCTGATAAATGCCGACGCGCCCTTTATAGCCATCATTGCATTGCTCGCAGCCACCTTCTCTGGGACCGTACAAGGTCCAACTGCCATCCAAGTCTTCTTCCGTGAATCCGGCGCGCAACAATGCTTCTTTGGGAATGTCCACCGGTACCTTGCAGTTTTTACATAAGCGGCGCGCCAGGCGCTGTGCCGTGATTAAAGTGACTGCAGAAGCGATGTTGAATGGGGCCACTCCCATGTTGACCAGGCGGGTCAGCGTGGAGGGCGCGTCGTTGGTGTGCAACGTAGACAGCACCATGTGGCCGGTGGAGGCTGCTTTGATGGCCATGTCGGCGGTTTCCAGATCGCGGATTTCACCAATCATGATGATATCCGGATCCTGGCGCAAAAAAGCTTTCAAGGCAGCAGCGAATGTCAGTCCCTGTTTTTCATTGACATTGACCTGGTTGATGCCGGGCAGGGGGATCTCCGCCGGGTCCTCGGCCGTGGAGATATTGACGCCCGGGCCGTTCAGGATATTGAGACAGGTATAGAGTGATACCGTTTTACCCGAGCCCGTCGGTCCCGTGACCAGCACCAATCCATAGGGACGTTTGATTGCTGCGAGCAATTGTTCTTTCTGGATCGGTTCATAACCCAATGCATCGATTCCCAGCGTGGCACTGCTCGGGTCGAGGATGCGCATCACGATCTTCTCCCCATGCACGCAGGGCAGCGTGCTGACACGAAAATCGATGGCGCGGTTTTTGGACAACACCAGTTTCATGCGGCCATCCTGCGGCACGCGTTTCTCGGAGATGTCCATGTTGGAGATCACCTTGATGCGCGAAGCAATTTTTTCCTTGATGGCCAATGGAGGCTGGGCGATCTCGCGCAAGATGCCGTCGATACGGAAACGGATGCGATAGAACTTTTCGTAAGGCTCGAAATGCAGGTCGGATGCCCCCATGTTGATGGCATCCAACAGAATCTTGTGGATGAATCTGACCACGGGGGCGTCATCGATTTCAACCGACGAAACCTCGCTTTCTTCTTTGTCGGTTTCGAAGTCGAGATTGATGTCGTCGTCTACCTGCAGTGATCTTAGACTGGTATCGCTAAGCTCGGCGAGCTTGTCGATCATTCTGCCCAGTTTGTCGTCTTCCACCACCACGGGAGACAATGTCATCCCGGTCTGGAATTTGATGTCGTCCAGCGCATGCAGATTGGTGGGGTCGGAAATCGCGACGAACAATGTGTTGCCGCGCTGCTGCAAGCCCAGCACACGATAGGTTTGCAACAGCTTGACATCGATCGTCTTCGGAATCGAGTCGATGTCGATCGCGTTGAGATCGAACAAAGGAAACCCAAATGCGGCCGACGCCGTCTCGGCGACCTGCAGCGGCGTCAATTTCTTACTTGCGGTGACTTGCGTGACGAAATGCGTGGCGGTGGCGTTCGCCTGTTTCTGGATGGCTTCGGCTTCTTCCTCGGTCAGGAGTTTTTCCTGGACCAGAGTACGTGCAAGTCCTCCCAGCCTGATCGGTGTGTTGGTCGTTGCCATGCGAAGGAGTTTCGTCGACTACCTGGTAGCCCACCATGAGATCATCTTGCATGATGCACGCTAGACTTTGATTTGTAAAGAACCCCTTGTGGGTCTGGAGTACGCCCACGGTGCGTGGGGGTGTTCAGGGCAAACCGTCCTTACATCCGGCTGATGATTTCATCCCCGAAGCGAGAGCACGAAACCTGGGTTGCGCCTTCCATTTGACTGGCAAAGTCACTGGTCACACGTTTGCTGGCGATCGCTTTGCTTACCCCCGCCAGCACCAGATCGGCAGCTTCGACCCAACCGATGTGGCGCAACATCATTTCCGCGGACAAGATCAACGAACATGGGTTGGCAATATCCTGGCCGGCGATTTTGGGGGCCGTGCCGTGCGTGGCTTCGAACATGGCCACGGTGTCCGAGAGATTGGCCCCGGGAGCGATGCCAATGCCGCCCACTTGGGCGGCCAGTGCATCGGAAATATAGTCGCCGTTGAGATTGAGCGTAGCGACGACGTCATGGTCTTCCGGATGTAGGAGGATTTCCTGCAGGAAGGCATCGGCGATGCAGTCTTTGATCACGACGCCATTCGGTAGCTTGCACCATGGCCCGCCGTCGATCTCCACTGCCCCGAATTCTTCCTTGGCCAGTTGGTAGCCCCAGTTTTTGAAGCCACCTTCGGTGAACTTCATGATGTTGCCTTTGTGCACCAGCGTCACCGATTTGCGCTTGTGGTCGATCGCGTATTGGATGGCTTTGCGGATCAAGCGCTTGCTACCATCCATCGACACCGGCTTGATACCGATGGCGGAAGATTCGGGAAAGCGGATTTTGTTGACGACCCCGATTTCGCTCAGAAAGTCCATCATTTTTCTCACTTCTCCAGTACCAGCCGCAAACTCGATGCCGGCATAGATATCTTCGGTATTTTCGCGAAAGATCACCATGTCGGTTTTTTCTGGGTGTTTGAGTGGGCTGGGTACACCTGGAAAATAACGTACAGGCCGCAAGCAGACATAGAGGTCGAGTTCCTGGCGCAGGGTGACGTTGAGCGAGCGGATGCCGCCGCCGACCGGCGTGGTCAGCGGGCCCTTGATGGAGATGATGTAGTCCTTCACCGCCTGCAGGGTCTCGTCTGGCAGCCAGGTGTCTTGGCCGTAAATGCGGGTGGCTTTTTCGCCGGCGTAGACCTCCATCCAGGCGATGGCACGTCGGCCGTGGTAGGCTTTGGCCACGGCGGCGTCTATCACCCGCCGCATCGTCGGCGTGATATCGACACCGATGCCATCGCCTTCGATAAATGGGATAATTGGATGGTCGGGAACGTTCAGGCTGTTGTCGGCTTTGACCGTGATTTTCTGCCCGTGGGCGGGCACGCTGATTCTGGACATCTGGGCTCCTGAGAAATTGATCATCCTGTTCAACAAACCATACAACGTGGTCTGCCAGTTTCGCGCGCACGAGAAACATCCTACGCTCAAAGACTTCATTCCGATTCCGGGGGTCTATGCAGCAGGAAGGCTCGATGCCGACAGCGAGGGCCTGCTCATTCTAACCGATGACGGCGCCCTGCAACACCGGCTGTCCGACCCCCGGCACAAGCAGCCCAAGACCTATTGGGTGCAAGTCGAGGGAGTGCCTACGGAGGCTGATCTCGAACCATTGCGTCACGGGGTGGATCTGGGTGATTTCGTCACACGCCCGGCTCAAGTCCGACGCGTGGCCGAACCGTCGGGTTTATGGCCCAGGAATCCCCCTATTCGCGAACGCAAAACGGTTCCCACCACATGGCTGGAACTCGTCCTCCGTGAAGGCAAAAACCGTCAGGTGCGGCGCATGACGGCCAAAATCGGTTTTCCCACCTTGCGCCTCATCCGTTATGCCATCGGCCCTTACACGCTCGATGGCATCGCGCCCGGAACATACCAGGAGCTCGCATGAAACCCGTTGCCATTTTCCGCCACGCCCGCAGCGAAGGGCCAGGCTATTTCGCCGATTTTCTTGATGCTAACGGCATTCCCTGGCGGTTGATTTGCATCGACGCTGGCGACCCATTGCCAGTATCGGCACGGGAATTTTCCGGGCTCGTTTTCATGGGCGGCCCGATGAGTGTCAACGACGACCTGCCATGGATCCCACCGGTGCTGGAACGGATCCGGGAAGCGATGGCTGCCGACATCCCGGTGCTGGGGCATTGCCTGGGTGGGCAGCTCATGGCCAAGGCGCTGGGTGGAACGGTCATGCAAAATCCGGTCAAGGAGATCGGCTGGGGGGAGGTCATGGTGGCGGACAATGCCGAAGCCCGCCGCTGGTTCGGCAACACGCGTCAATTCCTGGGTTTTCACTGGCATGGCGAAACGTTCACCATCCCGCAAGGAGCCACCAACATCCTGTCCAGTGCTCATTGCGCCCATCAGGCGTTCTCGCTGGGCAAGCACCTGGGTTTGCAGTGCCACATCGAGATGACGCAGGCGATGATCCGCGAATGGTGCGAAATCGGTGCGGAAGAGATCGCCTCATCGATCGACAGTCCCGGCGTGCAGTCGCTGCAAGCCATTCAAGAGGGAATCGAGGCGCGCGTAAGCCAGCTCAACACAGTTGCCGCAAGCGTATATGCCAAGTGGATTGCGGGACTTAATGTTTAGCCGGTTGGAATGGACACATGCACGTACTGGTCGGAATGAAGATTGTATGAAAATCCTGGCATTCGATACTTCCACCGAATATTTGTCTCTCGCGCTTTGGTGTGAGGGCGTCGTGACAGCGCATGCGCAATGGGCGGGGCAAGCACATTCCAGCCTGATCCTGCCGGCGTTGGCAAAGCTGCTGGGCGAGACGGGATTGGAACTCCGGGCGCTCGACGGTATTGCGTTCGGCGCCGGGCCGGGATCCTTCACTGGTTTGCGCATCGCATGCGGGGTGGCACAGGGACTGGCCTACGGGACTGGTTTGCCGGTAGTGGGCATTGGTACGTTGTTGGCGTTGGCGGAAGCCAGTGGTGCAGACAAAGCGATTGCTTGCCTCGATGCCCGTATGGGCGAGGTCTATCATGCGGCTTATGTGCGCTGTGAAGGGGGTTGGGACGAGATCCATGCGCCTGGGCTGTATGTGCCGGAGCGGGTGCCTCCGGTAGCAGGTGAAGGCTGGTGTGGGGTCGGCAGTGGTTGGGCGGCTCATGGCAGTACCTTGCAAGCCTGCTACCGCGACCAGATCGCCAGCGTGCAGCCACGGATTTTTCCGCATGCACAGGCCATGGTGGCCTTGGCCGTGCCATTGTTCGAGCGGGGCGAAGGCCGTTCTGCACGGGATGCCGCGCCGGTCTACGTTCGTAACAAGGTGGCATTGACTCTACGGGAACGAGAGACGCGATGGACACCCGGCTGAAGTTCACTGTTTCCTACCGTCCCATGCAGGAGTCCGATCTGGACGCCATCATGGGGATCGAACCGCGGATATATTCTCATCCCTGGACACGCGGCAACTTCGCCGATGCGCTCAGGGCTGGATATAGCTGCTGGGTGGGTGAGGTCGAAGGCGCGTTGATTGGCTACGCGGTGCTGATGACGGTATTGGACGAAGCGCATTTGCTCAATCTGAGTATCGCCCGTGAATATCAAGGGCAGGGGTTGGGGTCTGATTTGTTGCGACATGTCATCGAGGTTGCACGTGGCCACGGGGCACAGACCATGTTTCTCGAGGTGCGTCCCTCCAACCATGCGGCGCGGGCTCTCTACGAAAAAATGGGGTTCAACGAATTCTCCATCCGTAAAGGTTACTACCCCGCCGCACAAGGGCGGGAGGACGCCATCCTCATGGGGCTGGTATTATGAGCCTGAATCGCGGAGATGTGCTACGTGAGTTGGGATTGTGGCCAGTATGGCGCCTGCGTCAGCCTCTGCGGCCCGAGATGGCATCACAGCCGGTCCACGCCCAGGAATCGTCTCCGCCACAACGACCGCTGCCGATGGCCGGCCTAGGCTGGGCAGAGCTGAAGCAGGCGGTGGCTGCCTGCCAGGCCTGCTCTCTGGCACAGACCCGCACCCAGACCGTGTTCGGTGTGGGCGATGAACATGCCGATTGGCTGTTCGTGGGGGAAGCGCCGGGCGCGGAAGAAGACAAGCGCGGCGAGCCCTTCGTCGGCCAGGCCGGACAGCTGCTGGATAACATGCTGGCGGCGATCCAGCTCAGGCGCGGCGACAACGTCTACATTGCCAACGTGCTGAAGTGCCGTCCACCGCAAAACCGCGATCCGCATGGGGAGGAGGTGGCTAAATGCGATCCTTTCCTAAAGCGCCAGATCGAGTTGATCCAGCCCAAGCTGATCGTGGCATTGGGCAGGTTTGCCGCACAGTCACTGCTGGATACCGACGCCCCGATCTCGGCTTTGCGTGGCAGACTGCATGATTATCATGGCGTACCGGTGATCGTCACCTACCATCCCGCCTACCTGCTGCGCAACATGATGGACAAGGCCAAGGCATGGGAGGATCTGTGCTTTGCCCGCGCCACCATGCGCCAGTTGCAATCCGGTAGGGTGTCCCCATCTTGAGAAAAGGTTTCATTGCGTGAAAGGGATCGATAGATGCGCAAACTTCTGATGATGTTCCTGTTGGTATCCACGCTTGCCTTGAGTGGGTGCGGTTACAACACCTTGCAAGCGCAAGACGAGCAGATCAATGCCAGTTGGGCGGAAGTGGTCAACCAGTATCAGCGCCGCGCCGATCTGGTACCCAATCTGGTCAATACGGTCAAGGGCTATGCCATTCACGAGAAGGAGGTGCTGGAAGCAGTCACGGCCTCCCGCGCCAAAGTGGGCGGCATCCAGGTCACGCCCGAACTGGTCAATGACGAACAGGCCTTTGCCCGGTTCCAGGCCGCCCAGGGGGAACTGACCTCGGCGCTGTCGCGCCTGCTGGTGGTGGCGGAAAATTATCCTCAGCTCAAGGCCGATGCCAATTTCCGTGATCTGCAGGCGCAGCTGGAAGGTACCGAAAACCGCATCACGGTCGCGCGCAACCGTTACATCCAGGCCGTGAAAGAGTACAACATCACGGTGCGCTCCTTCCCCACCAACCTGACGGCGATGCTGTTCGGCTACAAAACCAAGCCCACTTTCACGGTGGAGAACGAGAAGGCGATCTCCACCCCGCCCAAGGTGGATTTCGGCAACTAGGACCACGGTCGGGGCGGCATGATGCGCTGGCTGGCGATCCTCGGGCTTTGCTTGTTACCGGTGCTGGGGCGGGCAGAAGTGGAGGTGCCGCCGCTGGCCGCGCGCGTCACCGATCTCACCGGCACCCTGACGGCGGCCCAGCAAGCCGCACTGGAAGCCAAGCTCGCAGCGTTCGAGCGCCACAAGGGCAGCCAGATCGCCGTGCTGGTGGTTCCGACCACCCAGCCCGAAACCATCGAGCAGTATTCCATCCGCGTGGTGGAACAGTGGAAGCTGGGCCGCAAGGGTGTGGACGATGGCGTGCTGCTGCTGGTGGCGAAGAACGACCGCCAGTTGCGCATCGAGGTCGGCTACGGCCTGGAAGGTGTCCTCAACGACGCCACCGCCAAGCGCATCATCGAGGAATCCATCGTGCCCCGTTTCAAGCAAGGCGACTATGCCGGCGGGATCGAGACCGGGGTGGACCGGATCATCGCCGTGGTCAGTGGCGAACCCTTGCCCGGGCCCACGCGCGCGCGTTCCCCGGACGCAATCGAACGCTATTTCCCTTTGGTATTTTTTCTCGCCGTGATCCTCGGCGGCATATTGCGTGCCGTGCTGGGCAGTTTTGTCGGCGGCGTGGCTACCGGCGGTCTGGTCGGTTTCCTGGCCTGGCTGTTGGGGGCTGGACTGGTGTTTGCGCTGTTTCTGGGCCTGTTCGCATTTCTCTTGACGTTGGGCGGATGGAGAGGCGGCATCGGTGGCGGAAGTCTGGGTGGCGGCGGATTCGGCAGCGGCGGGGGCGGTTTCGCCGGGGGAGGCGGCGGATTCGGCGGTGGAGGCGCTTCGGGACGATGGTGATGCGGATTTTGCGCAACCTGTTGAGCGGGCCATGGCAGGTGCGCAGACACTTTCCCCGTGACGCCTTGGCGAGAATCGAATCCGCGATTGCCGCGAGCGAATCTGCGCATCTGGGCGAGCTGCGCTTCGTCGTCGAAGCCGGACTAAATTGGGATGACCTCTGGCACGGCGTCACGGCCCGCGCACGGGCCATCGAAGTGTTCTCGCAGTTGCGCGTGTGGGATACCGAGTACAATTCCGGCGTGCTGATCTACCTGCTGCTCGCCGAGCGTGATGTGGAGATCGTGGCCGACCGCGGTATCCATGCCCGTGTTGGCACGGCCGTCTGGGAAAACATCTGTCGCGAGATGGAGGCCGAATTCCGCGCCGGCCGCTTCGAGCAGGGCGTGCTGACCGGCATCGCCCGCATCAGTGCGCTGTTGGCCGAGCACTTCCCGGCCGGACGTCAACCGAATGCCAACGAGCTGCCTGATGCGCCGATCGTTATTTAGCCTCCTGCTGTTTTTTCCGCTGGTCGCGCTGGCCGATGCCCAGGCCATGACCCGCGTGCTGAAGGAAACCCCCGCCCCGCAGCAGTTCAGCTTCTGCTGGGGCGGCACCTGCGCCGAAGTGGTAAGGGTGCATCTGGGCGCGGAGGAATGGGCGCAAGTGCGCGACCTGTTCGATCCGGCGCCGGACTCCGCCGAGCAGGAACGGACCGTGGTCAGCCAGGCCATCGGGCTGCTGGAGCGCATCGTCGGCCCCAAGACCGGTACTGCCGGGGACCGCGCCGGTACCTTCGGCAATGGCGCCTGGCCCGGCCAGCTCGACTGCAACGACGAGGCCACCAACACCACCACCTACCTGCGCATGATGCAGCACGACGGTCTGTTGAAGTTTCACCAGGTGCTGGATACTACCACTCGCGGTGGGTTCCTCATTTTCGGCCGCCATTCCAGCGCGGTGATCGCAGAACGTGCCAGTGGCGAACGGTATGCCGTCGATTCCTGGTTCTATGACAACGGCCAACCGGCAGTGGTGTTACCGCTCAAGCTGTGGAGTGGGGGCTGGCGTCCCGCCGATTCCTCCGCGCACTGACGCAACGGTGGTTTTGCTATAGAATTCCGCGCCTTGATGGACATAGAAGGGTAATCATGCGTGCATCCCGGTTTTTTCTTTCCCCCCTCAAGGAAGCCCCCGCCGAGGCCGAACTGGTCAGTCACAAGCTGATGCTGCGGGCTGGCCTGATCAGACGTCTGGGGTCGGGTCTCTATAGCTGGATGCCGCTGGGGCTGCGTGTGTTGCGCAAGGTAGAAGCCATCGTGCGCGAGGAAATGGACAAGGCCGGCGCACTGGAGCTTTTGATGCCGGCCGTCACGCCGGCCGAATTGTGGCAGGAAACCGGGCGCTGGGATGTGTTCGGGCCGCAAATGCTCAAGCTCAAGGACCGCCACGAGCGGGATTTCTGCTTCGGCCCCACCCACGAGGAAGTCATCACCGACATCGTGCGTAAGGAGATCAAAAGCTACAAGCAGTTGCCGGTCAATTTCTACCAGATCCAGACCAAGTTCCGCGACGAGATCCGGCCGCGCTTCGGTGTGATGCGTGCGCGCGAGTTCGTGATGAAGGACGCCTATTCCTTTCACACCAGTCAGGAATCGTTGCAGCAAACCTACGCGGTGATGCATCGCACTTACTCCAGCATCTTCACGCGGTTGGGACTGAAATTCCGCGTAGTGGCGGCCGACACCGGAGCCATCGGTGGCACCGGTTCGCACGAGTTCCATGTACTGGCCGATTCCGGCGAGGATGCCATCGCCTTTTGTCCGACCTCGGACTACGCGGCCAACGTGGAAATGGCGGAGGCGCTACCTCCCGCCACACCACGCCAGGCGCCTGCCGAGACCCTGCGCGAGGTTGACACCCCCAGCCAGACCACTTGCGAAGAAGTCGCGGCGCTGCTGGGCATCCCGTTGCAGAAGACCGTCAAGCTGATCGCAGTGATGGCGAATGACAGGTTGCATGTGTTGCTGGTGCGTGGCGACCATACTCTCAATGAAGTGAAGACCGCCAAGGTCGATGGATTGACGGGGTTCCGCTTCGCCACCGATGCGGAAATTCGTGCGGCATTCGGTTGCCCGCCCGGTTTTCTCGGTCCGGTGGGGCTCGACCGCGGCAAGGTTCGCGTGATCGCCGACCGCACCGTGGCGACCATGAGCGATTTCGTCTGTGGTGCCAACAAGCCCAAGTTGCACCTCGCCGGCGTCAACTGGGGGCGCGATCTGCCAGAACCCGATCGGGTGGCCGATATTCGCAACGTAGTAGCGGGTGACCCTTCCCCGGACGGCAAGGGCACGCTGGAAATCTGTCGAGGGATCGAGGTTGGGCATATCTTCCAGTTGGGTGACAAATATTCGCGCGCGATGAACGCCACTTATTTGGACGAAAACGGCGAGACCCGCATCATGATCATGGGGTGTTATGGGATCGGCGTCTCCCGCATCGTGGCCGCCGCCATCGAGCAAAATCATGACGCCCGCGGTATCTTGTTCCCTCCAGCGATGGCACCGTTTACCGTAGCCATCGCCGCCATCGGGTTCGAACGCAGCGAGGCAGTGCGGGCGGCGGCGCTCGAATTGCACGATGCACTGGAAGCTGCCGGCGTGGACGTGCTGCTGGATGACCGCGGCGAGCGGCCGGGCGTGATGTTCGCCGATCTTGAGCTGATCGGCATCCCCCACCGGATCAACGTGGGAGAACGAGGTCTGAAAGATGGTGTGGTCGAATACCAGGCGCGCAGCGACAGCGAGGCCAGGCGCATCCCCTTGAACGAAATCGTGAATTTCGTAACATCATTGGCATGCGCGCGATCTTCTTCATCCTGCTATTGATCCCTGCGTTGGCGCAGGGTGGTGCACAGCGCGAAGAGCCGCTGTCTGCCAGCGTGCGTGCCGTGATGCAGAAAGCGGTCGCGGACACTGCTGCACCACGGCTGGCTTTCCCGTCGGAGGCCGAAGCACATGCCTGGCTTTCGGAAATGTCGCGCCGTCTGGAAAAGCGCATCCCGGACAAGGAATTCCGCCTCGATTTCCTCAAGACGGTGCACTATGAAGCCACGCGTGCCGGTTTGGATCCCCAGCTGGTATTGGGGCTGATCCAGGTGGAGAGTGGTTTCAGAAAATATGCCGTATCTTCTGCCGGGGCCCGTGGCTTCATGCAGGTGATGCCCTTCTGGGTACGGCTGATCGGCACACCCGACCACAACCTGTTCCACTTGCGGGTCAACCTGCGCTATGGCTGCACCATCCTGCGCCACTATCTGGACATGGAAAAAGGCGACCTGTTCCGTGCCTTGGGACGCTACAACGGCAGCCTGGGCCAGGCCGAATACCCCAACATGGTGGTGAGCGCGTGGAAGCGTTACTGGAGCTACCGCAACTGAGACGGACGAGGGGCCTGGTCGGAGATGCGGAAGCTACGCAAGGTGCCATAGGGACCTTCCGTTTCGCTATAGACGAAAAACAGGCCATTGGCGTACCCTGACCCGTTGTAGTGATTCTGGGCGCGCAATTTGATATCGGCGGGTAACTGGCTGCGTCCGACGAATTTGCCGCGCGCGTCGAACACCAGGATGGCCTTGTGATCGATGTCCAAGATCGCCAGTTCTTCGCCGGCGATTCCCGTCCAGGCCACGAAATAGTCGCTGATGGCGTCAGGCTGCACCCCGGCTGCATCGAGGTCGAGTTCGATTTCCGCGATTTTTTCGCGCTTGTCGGTCTTGACGACCCACACTTTGTTGCTGCGGGGCTGCTTGGCCAGGTAGCGGTTGTCGACGGGGTCGTAACTGGGGCCGGTAGAGGCATCGCCGAAGGCCGGGTTGAAATTGAGGATATCCTGGGTTTCGGGTAGCAAATCACCCTGCTCATTGAGCTTGAGGCCGAAAATTCCGCAATATGGCGTAAACCCAGCAAAGCTCGACACGTTGAAAGTGATCGATTCCAGCCGTTGCGTGTTGCGGTTGAAATAGAGCGAGCGATTGTCCAGCCCGAGTCGCATCGATTGCAGATAGTCTCCGCGCTCACTATAGACATGGATCTCGGATTTGGACGGGATCAATCCGCCGGTTGCATCCAGGGTGGCCCCAAAGCCGCCGTCGGCGACGTAATAGCGTTTGTAATCGGGCACATAGGCGATGCTCATGGGGCGGGAGGTCGGCGGCTTGGCGAGCACGATTTTCAGATGCTCCTCGGCTTCGGCCAATACTGCGGCCGGGGCTTGGACAGACGTCCCTAAAGACAGCAGGGCAACGGCTAGGATGAGACGTGGTTGGGTGATCATGATTCGTGAAACAGGGTCATAATGGCAGGGCGACTCATTCTATGCAAACGACACGCCATGTAAAGACCGTGTATGCGTGAGCGTGTTCCCCATCTCTTGGCGTATGTCTCCGGGCACGGCTATGGGCATGTGGCCCAGGTCGCGCCAGTGCTCAACCGCTTGCGCGAGATGCTCGGCAATCTGCGCTTGACGGTGTGTTCGGCGGTGCCGGAACGCCATCTGCGTTCCCGTATCGCGGGTGATTTCCACCTTATTCCCGAAGCGACCGATTTGGGCATGGTGATGGCGTCGGCACTGGACGTGAAAGTGCAGGAGAGCCTGCAGGCCTATGTAGCGTTTCATGCCGACTGGGACGCCCGGGTTGGGCACGAGGTGCGGCGCATGGCCGCCCTCAGGCCGGACTTCGTGCTGTCCAACGTGGCCTATCTACCGCTTGCCGCGGCACGGCGGGCCGGGATCCCCAGCGCCGCGATGTGCTCACTCAACTGGGCCGATATCCTGGCGCATTATTGCGGAGCCCTGCCTGGGGTGGCCCCCATCCTGGATCAGATGCGTGAGGCGTATGCCGCGGCGGATGTCTTTCTGCGCGTAACACCGGGCATGGCGATGGCCGGCCTGCCCAATCTGCGTCCGGTCGGGCCGGTCGCCCGGTTGGGCCGCGATCGCCGCCGGGAGATCGACCGTCGCCTGGGACTCGCTGCCCATGAAAAGCTGGTGCTGATCACCTTGGGAGGCATCGCGACGCGTCTGTCGGTCGAAGCCTGGCCGAGGTTTCCCGGTGTGCACTGGCTGGTGCAGGCCGACTGGCGCGTGAGGCGGCCGGATTTCCATGCACTGGAGTCACTCGGGCTGGATTTCACCGACATCCTGGCGAGCTGTGATGCGCTGCTCTGCAAGCCGGGGTATGGCAGTTTCACCGAAGCCGCCTGCAACGGCATCCCGGTGCTGTATGTCCGCCGGGACGACTGGCCGGAGCAGCCTTGTCTGGTGGAATGGCTGTCACGCCATGGCAGCGGCCTGGAACTGGAGCGCCAGGCCCTGGCGTCCGGCACGCTGGGGAATGCGCTGCAAGAACTGCTGTCACGCCCGAAACCCCGCCCCGTGGCCCCGGATGGCACGGCACAGGCGGCGGGTCATCTGGCCCGCTCGATCAGCATGGCGTCCCCATAGCTGAAAAAGCGATAGCGTTGCGCGATGGCATGCGCATAAGCGCGACGGATGGCTTCCAAGCCGGCGAAAGCCGACACCAGCATCAGCAATGTGCTGCGCGGCAGATGGAAATTGGTCAGCAATCGATCCACCACGCGGAACGTAAACCCCGGCGTGATGAACAGGTCGGTTTCTCCGCGGCTGGCCATGAGGTCACCATTGCGCGCCGCGCTTTCCAAGGCGCGTAGGGCTGTGGTGCCCACCGCCATTACTCGTCCACCACGCTCGCGGGTCTCGCGGATCGCATCGACCAC
>JANZZG010000032.1 GCA_026419515.1 Methylophilaceae bacterium | reverse complement strand
CGGCCAGTGAGCAGATAGCCCTCGAGCCAGCCCTCCAGGGTGTGCTCGGAGAGCATTTCCATGACGCGCCCGTCGGCCGCCAGTTCGCCGCCGTCGGCATCGCTGGGCAGCAGGTCGGCAAGCCAGGTCTTCTTGGTCACGGCATACAGGTCGTCGAGCTTGTTGGACGTGTTCTCATCCGGGCTGAAGACGCGGAAGTTGCCGGGATTCTGGGCCATGATGTCGCGCAGGAAACGGCCCAGCGGCCGGGTGTTCTCGGCAAAATGGCAGGCCGGGCCGGGCAGCTCGACGGCATAGGCGCGAAAGTCCGGCATGCGCAAAGCCTTGCGCAGCAGGCCGCCATTGGCATGGGGGTTGGCGCTCATGCGCCTGGCCCCCTTGGGGGCCAGCGCCTTGAGTTCCGGCAACAGCCGGCCGTTGGCATCGAATAGCTCCTCGGGACGATAGCGCTTCAGCCAGGCTTCGAGCATGGCGAGGCGCTCCGGCCGAGTCTTGACCTCTCCGATGGGCACCTGGTGAGCGCGCCAGGAGCCCTCGATTGCATGGCCATCGAGTTCGCGCGGGCCGGTCCAGCCCTTCGGCGAACGCAGCACGATCATCGGCCAGCGCGGACGCGCGGCTTGGCCGCCGCTACGCGCCTCCTGCTGGATGCGGCGAATCTCCAGTATGCACGCTTCCATGGTCGTCGCCATTTGAGCGTGGGCTTCGATGGGATCACTACCCTCGGCTTCTACGAAATGAGGTGTCCAGCCATAGCCCCGAAACAGGGCATCCAGCTCCTCATGGGAAATGCGCGACAGCAACGAGGGATTGTTGATCTTGTAGCCATTGAGGTGCAGGATGGGCAGCACGGCGCCATCGCGTCGTGGGTTGAGAAACTTGTTGGAGTGCCAGGATGTCGCCAGTGGGGCGGTTTCCGATTCGCCGTCACCCACCACGACCGTCACCAGCAAGTCGGGGTTATCAAAGGCCGCGCCGAAAGCATGACTGATGCTGTAGCCCAGCTCCCCCCCCTCGTGGATGGAGCCCGGCGTTTCCGGGGTGCAATGGCTGCCGATGCCGCCGGGGAAGGAGAATTCCTTGAAGAAGGTGAGCATGCCTTCTTCGTCCTCCCCCTTGTTCGGGTAGATTTCGCTGTAGGTGCCCTCCAGATAAACCGGGCCGAGCACGCCCGGCGCGCCATGGCCGGGGCCGGCTACGAAGATGGCATCGAGGTCGTATTTGTTGATCAGCCGGTTGAGATGGACATAGCAGAAACTGAGGCCGGGGCTGGCGCCCCAGTGCCCGAGCAGGCGTCGTTTGACGTGTTCTGGCCGCAACGGCTGCCTGAGCAGGGGGTTGTCGCATAGATAGATCATGCCTGCGGCCAGATAGTTGCAGGCACGCCAGTAAGCATGTATGTCCTGCAGTTCTTCCATGGAAGGAGGCACAAATACCGGCGTGGTCATGAACACTCCTCGAATCGGAACGATGACGTTTCGATTCTAACACTCAATCTATTGCGTTAGTATGGCAGAATCTATGCGAGTTGGGGTGGAGTAGCTCATTCGATTGGGTATGTTGCGATGAACAGGCGTTTTTTGTTGTTTCTTTTCTTTTTGAGTCCCTGGTTCGCTGGAATGTGTCTGGCTGCCAACTGGCGTGAAGTTGGCAGTTTTCCGGATACGGGCGTGCGGGTGCTGGTGGACGATGGGTCGCTGAGCATCGATCATGATGTCATCGTCAAAGGCTGGGTGCGCATCGAATACATGGCGCCACGCGAGCGCGACGGGTTGTTGCTGAGCGCCTACAGCTCCCAGCGCATGGCGCATTGCGAGAACGGCCGCTTCTGGGTGGGGGAAGGCTGGGGCATGGTGCCCGATAAGGCCGAGCCGGTGAGAATCTATGCCACCTCACAGGAATGGCGGCTGCCTGCGCCGGACAGCGAAGACGAGATCGCCTACCACGCCTTGTGCTATGAAGCCCGTTCCTTGTGGGGCAGAGTGTGGGACAAGATCAAACAGGGGCTCACCCGCATGGGGGAGGGGAGCTCGGAGTAGAAAAAGGCAACACTGCCCGAAATAGGTCTTGATTGGCTGCAACCCGGTCATTGAGACGAGATGTTGTCAGGCCACTTTGCCGAGGACTTCGATTTCCGTCCACACCCAGTCGTCCTGATGTTCCAATGTCTGTCGCGGGCGCACCCGGTAGGCAGTTCGGCCAAGCCGCAGGCGTAATTCCACGCCCGAGTGGTATTCGAGGGCGGGGATGAGGAGTGAAGAAGCAAGGCGGCGAGATTCATCCGAGGGCAAGAAAACGCCCGGGAATCGGTGTTCGGTTGGTACGCCATCATGTAATTCCTGCAGCGTGGCGTATGACGTTACGTGAGAAAGAATTTCGATGCCGACACGCACTTTGCCGGCGTCTTGTTGTTTGATGCTGCGCACGACGCCAATGGTGCAGATGTCTTTGTTGTGTTCTTTGCGCAAGGCGATCAAACGACCAATTTTGAGCCAAGTATTGAGCGTGGCGTTGAGGGTGGCCCCCAGGCCATACCCGCTTTCGTTTTCGATCTTCCACAGTTCGCTGTTTTGGTCCATCAGCACGTTGTCTGCCGATTGGGCTTGCACCTCTTGGCATACGGCGTAGATGCCATGGGCTACGCAGGCGTACTCCTGGATTTCAATGCGTTCGTCACGGCGGCGCTGGCGTTTGTAGTCGTTGCGTGACCATTCGGAGTAAAGATCGCGCAAAAGTTTGGGCTCCAGACCAGTGAACTGGGGAGCACCTTGCTCGATGTGGTCGAGGGCACGCGCAATCTCGCGCGCCATGGGCTCGGTACTCCAATAGCGGCAGGCAGGAGTGGGGTCCAGATTACGGATGCGGCGCCCACTACGATCTTCTTCCAGGTTGACGTAGTAGAGGTGGATGTTCTCGTTGAATTGACGGTCCAGAGTGATTTGGGATGCCCATGGCAGCAGCCAGTGATAGACGTTTTCGATTTGGCGTTTGGACATGTTCGTCCGGTTGAGGGTGCCCAGCAGCAAGATTTGCAGATAGAGCGCAGCACACGTACTCGGTGCTTCGTCTGCATACAAGATGACGGGATGATCGGCAAAACGTTCGCGCTCGGCAAAGGCATACAGTTTGTGTGTTTCCAGCCACCAGATGGGCGGGGTTGGAAGATAACGGAAATAATCCCAAAGCGCAGCGCGCCCGCGCTGGAATAGGAGACGGGCTACCAAAGCGGGTGCTTCGGCGGTCGGGATGATCCCATCGGCCAAGTCATGCAGACCAAGGGTATACTTGGTTGAGAGCTGCTCGTGTAGATCGTGACCGGCCGTCCACATCCGGGATTCTTCCTCTGTAGTGAAGCGACGGGTGTCCACATAGAAATCGGCCAATGCCTGGGCGTATGCCTTGGTCGCTGTATCCAGCGCAACCAACTGTTGCAGGCCTGCCGTGCTCGTGACACCGAGCGTTTGTAGCTGCTGCAGGGCCTGCTCGATCGGGGTGAGCAGGGTTTCGATCGTGGCCGACGCAGATTGATTCAAGTGAGGGTCCATGGTCGTCGAGGCGCATCCTCAATATGACAATTTTTTGTCAAAAAAACAATGCTCATGCGTGATTGCTTGGGGGGAATAGCGACCGATCCGCCCAGCGCAATTTCGATTTGACCTATTGTGCCATTTTTTGGTAGCTTTGCAGAGGATGACCGAGCCCTCCCTCCCACAGAACTTCGAGGCAGCCATTGCCGAGCTGAATGACATCGTTCGCCAGATGGAAGATGGCCAGCTGCCGTTGGAACAGTCTTTGCAGGCCTACCGGCGGGGTACTGCACTGTTGAGGCTTTGTCAGCAGATCTTGCAGGGCGCGGAACAACAGGTCAAGCTGCTCAACGAGCAAAACGAATTACAAGATTTTTCCCTTTCCTCCGATGACTGATTTCAACGACTGGGTCCGCGTCATCCAAGCGCGGACCGAGGCGGCGTTGACGCATTGCCTGCCTGAAGCTCATATCGTCCCGACGCGTTTGCATCAGGCCATGCGTTATGCAGTGTTGGGAGGTGGCAAGCGCGTTCGCGCTTTGCTGGTCCATGCTGCAGGAGATTTGTGTGCGGGTGATCCCGTGGCATTGGACGCGGCTGCCTGTGCGGTCGAGCTGATCCATGCCTATTCCCTGGTGCATGACGACCTGCCCTGCATGGACGATGACGACCTGCGGCGTGGCAAGCCATCCTGTCACCGGCAATTCGATGAAGCCACCGCATTGCTGGCCGGGGATGCGCTCCAGAGCTTGGCGTTTGAGGTGTTATCACAGCCCGGGCTGTTGCCCGATGCAGATCGCCAGCTATCCATGCTGCACATGCTGGCCCAGGCGGCTGGTTCGCGCGGCATGGCCGGGGGCCAAGCCATCGACTTAGAGAGCATAGGCCACGAGCTGACGCAAACAGAACTGGAGCAGATGCATATCCACAAGACGGGCGCCCTGATCCGTGCTGCCGCCTTGCTGGGTGCCCATTGCGGACGGGAAGATGCCGAGGTGGTGCGTGCCGTCGATGGTTACGCCCGGAACATTGGCCTGGCGTTTCAGGTGGTGGACGACATTCTGGACGGCGAATCGGATAGTTCCACACTGGGCAAAACGGCGGGCAAGGATGCCGCGCAGAACAAGCCGACCTACGTCACCATACTCGGGCTGGCGCGTGCGCGGCAGTTGGCATTGGAGTTGCACGACAATGCGCTTGCGGCACTGCGGCCATTGGGTGCACGTGCCCAGCGGCTGGAACAGCTTGCTGCTTTCGTTTTGCAAAGAAGGTTTTAATGACGACTTTGTTGGAGCAAATCGACCATCCTGCCCAGCTGCGTCGGCTGGAGCGCAGACAATTGACACAGTTGGCCGAAGAGTTGCGCGCTTTTCTCATCGAAAGCGTCTCGAAAACGGGCGGACATCTGGCCTCCAACTTGGGCGTGGTGGAACTTTCCATCGCGCTCCATTATGTATTCGATACACCAGAAGACCGACTGGTGTGGGATGTGGGTCACCAGACTTATCCGCACAAAATCCTGACCGGACGTCGCGCCGCCATGGCCGGGCTGCGCAAGCAGGGGGGTATTGCCGGTTTCCCACGCCGCGACGAGAGCCCTTATGACGCTTTTGGAACGGGGCATTCCAGCACTTCGATCTCTGCGGCACTGGGCATGGCAGTCGCCGCCAAGCGGGAAAAATCGCCACGCCGCTGCGTAGCCATCATTGGAGACGGGGCCATGTCGGCCGGCATGGCATTCGAAGCCCTCAACAATGCGGGGGCGATGGATGTCAACTTACTCGTGATACTCAATGACAACGAAATGTCGATTTCGCCCCCGGTCGGGGCACTCAACAATTATCTGGCCAAGCTGTTGTCTGGTCGTTTTTATGACCGAGTGAAACGGGGCACGGAAAAAGTGCTGGGCGCCACCCCGCCATTGCTCGATTTTGCCAAGCGCGCCGAAGAACACATCAAGGGCATGGTGACGCCCGGTACCTTGTTCGAAGAGTTTGGATTCAACTATATCGGTCCCATCGACGGCCATGACCTCGATGTACTGGTGACAACGCTTTCCAACATCCGGCAGTTGGAGGGCCCGCAGTTCCTGCATGTGGTGACGCAGAAAGGGCGGGGATACGCGCCGGCCGAGGACAATCCCGGCAAGTACCACGGGGTGGGCAAGTTCGATCCGGCCAATGGCGAGGCTTCTGGTGGAGGAGGACAAAAGACTTACACCCAGGTGTTCGGCGACTGGCTGGCGGACATGGCAGCCAAAGACCCGCGTCTGATCGGCATCACGCCGGCGATGTGCGACGGCTCTGGACTCAACCGCTTTCAGGAACGGTTCCCCGACCGCTACTTCGATGTCGGTATCGCCGAGCAGCATGCCTTGACCTTTGCGGCGGGACTGGCCTGCGAGGGCCTCAAACCAGTGGTGGCGATCTACTCGACTTTTCTGCAGCGTGCCTATGACCAGTGGATCCATGACATCGCCCTGCAGAACCTGCCGGTGCTGCTGGCGATCGACCGTGCTGGACTGGTCGGCGCCGACGGGCCGACGCATGCCGGTAGCTTCGATCTCGCGTATTTGCGCTGTGTGCCGAATGTGTTGCTGATGGCACCGGCCGATGAGAATGAATGCCGTCAGATGCTCACCACCGGCTTTTTGCATGATGGACCAGCAGCGGTACGTTATCCGCGTGGCTGCGGCCCGGGTGTGGCCGTGAGCGCAACGTTGGAACCCATCGCGATCGGACGGGGAGAGCTCCGACGTCAGGGAAAAAAAGTCGCCATCATGGCGTTTGGTGCCATGCTGGCCCCAGCACTCCAGGCGGCGGAGGCTTTGGATGCAACGGTTGCCAATATGCGTTTCATCAAGCCCTTGGATTTGGATTTGATCGAGCAGCTGGCGGCTTCGCATGAGTTGTTGGTGACGGTGGAGGAGGGATGCGTAGCAGGGGGTGCGGGTGCTGCGGTGGCCGAGGCACTGGCCGCTGCCGGCATCGTGCGGCCACTGTTACTGCTGGGACTGCCGGATCGCTTCATCGAACACGGAGCCCCTGAACGACTACTGGCCGATTGCGGATTGGATGCAACTGGGATCAAAAATGCGATTGAGCGTAGATTATCCGAGTGATATACTCAACTAATAAAACTTGGGAGCATCCTGATGAATGTCCCTCTCGCATCCATGATCGAAGATGTCCAGAGTACGCCAGACGTGCGGCGTCTCGCCATCGACAAGGTTGGCATCAAATCCATCCGCCATCCGGTCAAGGTCAAGGACAAGTCGGGCGGCGTGCAGCACACGGTCGCCGTGTTCAACATGTATGTGCACCTGCCGCACAACTTCAAGGGCACCCATATGTCGCGTTTCGTCGAAATCCTCAACATGAACGAGCGCGAGATTTCGATCGAGAATTTCGAAACCATCCTGCGCGAGATGGTCAAGCGGTTGGAAGCGCAGTCTGGTCATATCGAGATGACTTTTCCCTATTTCATCAACAAGGCCGCTCCCGTATCCGGAGTCCGCAGTCTGTTGGACTATGAAGTTACCTTCATCGGAGAAATTCGTGATGGCGAGTATGCCATCACGGTCAAGGTGGTGGTGCCGGTCACCAGTTTATGCCCCTGTTCCAAGAAAATTTCCGACCGTGGGGCCCACAATCAGCGTTCACACGTCACTGTCACGGCGCGGATCAACGATTTCATCTGGGTGGAGGATCTCATCCGTATCGTCGAAGAACAAGCCTCAAGTGAACTTTATGGTTTACTCAAGCGACCGGATGAAAAATACGTCACTGAACGTGCCTATGACAACCCCAAGTTCGTGGAAGACATGGTGCGGGACATCGCGGTCATGCTCAACAAGGAAAAGCGCATCGATGCCTATGTGGTGGAATCGGAGAATTTCGAGTCCATCCACAACCACTCTGCTTACGCGCTGATCGCGCGTGACAAGCGCGTTGGGGGCTGAAGGTACCACTCGTGTTTCGGGATGCGCGCATTGCGGCGTGAGCCGAAGCAAAGCAGCGGGAGCCCCAAATCTCGCCCTTTCACGCCGTCACTCGGTGCGTATGCCGATCGAGTGCGATGCGTGTCCAGGCGCCT
The DNA here is from genome assembly GCA_026419515.1 of Methylophilaceae bacterium. Classification (GTDB taxonomy): domain Bacteria; phylum Pseudomonadota; class Gammaproteobacteria; order Burkholderiales; family Methylophilaceae; genus JANZZG01. The sequence goes on along the minus strand of JANZZG010000032.1, from coordinate 12,057 downwards.
CTTTTAGCCGCAACCATCCATAGATTAGAACGAAGCCGGCCAATGTGGCCAATGTAGACACGGTGAAAGTCATGGCGGCACCGACGGACTCCCACAGTGCGCCACTCCAAAGCCCTCCGATCGTGCCGCCTAATCCATAGGACACGCTGGTGTACAACGCTTGTCCACGCGCGTTGTTGCGTCCCTGGAAGAAGCGGTGTATCACGGCGACGGAGGCGGCATGGTAGGCACCAAAACTGGCGGCGTGGAGCATTTGGGCGATGACGATGCCAGCCAACCACTGCACACCGAAACCGATCAACAAAAAGCGCAAGGCAGCGAGCAAGAAACTCGCCAGCAAAATACGGCGCAAGCCAAAACGTATGGTAAGGCGGGGCATCCACAAAAAGATGGCGATCTCGCAAAGTACCCCCGCTGACCATAGCCAGCCAACTGCGGCTTTGCTGTAACCATGATCGACCAAATAGATCGAATAAAAAGTGTAATACACCCCATGGGCTGCGGCCATCAGGAAAGTCGAAGTCAAAAAAGCGATGACTTCTGGACGACGCAGAATTGCACCCACCGGGGCATGGAGGGCGTGATGCAAGACTGGACGCGGCTCCGGAATCCAACGTGAAGCCAGCAGCAAGGCGGCCTTGAGTCCCAGCACTACCCAAAGCAAAATGTGTAGGGCCACATGATCGAGCACGTAGCCCAAGCCGACCACCGCTGCGATGAACCCGACCGAACCCCAAAGACGGATGCGTCCGTACCTCGAAGTTTTTTCTCCGAGGTGCCCAAGTGTGATGGCCTCCATCAAAGGCAGCGAGGCGCTCCAGAAAAAACTCATCAGTGCCATGACTGCGAACAGCCAGGCAAAGCTGGTTCCGATGAGCACACCGAGATAGCTGAGCAAGCTCAACGCAGCGGCCACCTGCACGAGCCGGACACTCTTGCCGGTGTGGTCGGCCAGCCATCCCCACAGGTTGGGCGCAAAAATCCGCGCCACCTGAAGGAGCGACATCAATACACCGATTTGGAAGGCATTGAATTCCAGCGATTTGAGATAAAGGCCCCAGTAGGGCACGAACGCCCCGACGAAGGCAAAATAGATGAAATAAAAGCTGGATAATCGCCAGTAAGGAAGATGATGCATGAGGTCTGACTGGCAAGGCCTACAGAGGACTGCCTCGCCGTATGGTCGGGGGCCGGCTTACGTCCGTAGCAGTGCGTAGAGCGCGTCTTTCAGGTGCAGCCGTTTTTTCTTTTTTTCTTCCAGAGTCATGTCATCGACCGGGATGTCTTCTTTTTCCAGGCGTTCCACTTCGCGCGTGAGCTCATGGTACTCATCGAACAGCTTGGCAAAATGCGCATTGCTGGTTTTCAGCACATGGATTTTTTCGCGGTGTTCCGGGAATTCATGAACGAGGTCATGATGTTCGGGGGTCATGGGGTACTCCTAGTAGTCATTGGATTGGAAATGGAACTGGGAATCCGGGGCGTAGCGCACGCTACGTCACCACACTGGGCACGGTGACGCAGCGCGTGGTCGATCAGGACCAGGGCCAGCATCGCTTCGCAAATCGGGGTCGCGCGTATCCCCACACAGGGGTCGTGACGGCCGGTCGTTTGCATTTCCACGGCCTGGCCGGTGCCGTCGATGGAACGGCGTAGTCGTGGAATGCTGGAAGTGGGTTTGAATGCGGTGTGCACGACGATGTCCTGACCGGTGGAAATGCCCCCCAGAATGCCTCCCGCGTTGTTGCTGACGAAGCCATGGGGCGTCATTTCATCTCCGTGAGTGCTGCCGCGTTGCATGATGCTCGCAAATCCAGCACCGATTTCCACACCTTTGGCGGCATTGATGCCCATCATGGCATAAGCGATTTCGGCGTCCAGCCGGTCATACACGGGTTCGCCCCAGCCAGGCGGTACGTTTTCAGCCACCACGGTGATTTTGGCACCGACCGAATCCCGCTCGGCACGTATGCGATCCAGGTATTCCTCCAGCTGCGGTACCATGGCGAGGTTGGGTGCGAAAAAGGCGTTCTGCGCGACGGCTTCCCATGTCTCGAAAGGGATGGTGATTTCACCCAGTTGGCTCATGTAACCCCGGATACGGATGCCGTAACGTTCACGCAACCACTTTTTGGCAATTGCCCCGGCGGCCACCCGTACCGCGGTTTCTCGTGCGGAGGAACGTCCGCCACCGCGGTGGTCTCGGAAGCCATATTTCTGCGTGTAGGTGTAGTCGGCATGACCGGGCCGGAAGATATTGGCGATGGAGTCGTAATCCTGGCTGCGCTGATCCCGATTACGGATCAACAGTCCAATCGGCGTACCGGTAGTCTTGCCTTCGAAAACGCCAGACAGGATCTCGACGGTGTCTGGTTCCTGGCGTTGTGTGACATGGCGCGAAGTCCCGGGTTTGCGGCGGTCGAGCTCGGTTTGGATGTCGGCCTCGCTGAGTTCCAGTCCTGGAGGGCAGCCGTCCACCACGCAGCCGATGGCAGGGCCGTGCGACTCGCCAAAGGAGGTGACGGTGAAAAGAGTGCCGAAAGTATTGCCGGACATGATGCAGTCTCGAGTGTGACGCAACGCCATTCTAGCACACCAAAACAGTACGTTCGGGATGATCCATGCCGTGGGCCATGGATTCCCTTTACAATACCCCAATGCCTCTGCCTTACGAATTCTTCATCGGTCTTCGCTATACCCGCGCCAAGCGTCGTAATCATTTCATCTCGTTCATCTCCATTATCAGCATGACGGGGATCGCTCTGGGGGTTGCAGCGCTGATCGTGGTGCTATCGGTGATGAATGGTTTCCAACAAGAGCTGCGCAACCGCATTCTGGGCGTAGTCTCGCACCTCCAGATTACCGGGGGAGGCGATGGCTTGGCGAACTGGCAGGACGTGGTCAAGTTCGTTACCGGCTCTCCCCAGGTTCGAGCAGCAGCCCCCTATATCATGGCGCAGGGTATGCTTGCATTGGATCAAGCAGTGCAAGGGACGGTGATTCGCGGCATTCTTCCGACCGAGGAGGCCAAGGTTGCCGAACTGGGGGAACACATGAAAATCGGGGCGCTGACCGACCTCAAAGCAGGAGAGTACGGTATCGTGCTGGGTGCAGAGTTGGCGCAATCGCTGGCGGCTGGGTTGGGTGACAAGGTAGTAGTCATGGCCCCCCAGGGCCAGTTCACTCCAACCGGTGTGGTGCCGCGACTCAAGCAGTTTCGTGTGGTGGGCATTTTCCAGGTCGGCATGTATGAATACGATGCGGCACTGGCGTTGGTCCATTTGGATGACGCAGCCAAGCTTTATCGTTTGGGGGACAAAGTCTCCGGGGTGCGCCTCAAACTCACCGATCTCTACCAGGCGCCGCGCATCGCACGCGAACTCGCTGCCCAGCTGACCGCCCAAGGCCGTTATTATGTGAGCGACTGGACCGAACAGCATGCCAATTTCTTTCGCGCGGTGCAAATGGAAAAGCGCGTGATGTTCGTTATCCTCACGTTGATCGTCGCCGTCGCCGCTTTCAATATCGTCTCCACCCTGGTGATGGCCGTCACCGACAAGCGCGCCGACATCGCCATCCTGCGCACACTGGGCGCTTCGCCCGCCAGCATCATGAAAATCTTCATGGTGCAGGGCGCGCTGATCGGCGTGATCGGCACACTGGCCGGCGTGCTCTGCGGAGTGCTGCTCGCGCTCAACATCGAGACGGTGGTGCCGTGGATCGAGCGTACTTTCGGGGTGCAGTTCCTGGCCAAGGATGTCTACTACATCAGCGACCTGCCTTCGCAACTGCAATGGGGCGACGTGATCAGCATCACCGCGCTGTCGCTGCTACTCTCTCTGCTGGCCACGCTCTATCCCAGCTGGCGGGCGGCCGGCACCCAGCCAGCGGAGGCATTGCGCTATGAATGACGTGAATGAGCCGATCCTGGCCTGCCGTGGCTTACACAAAACCTATGCCGGGCTCGACGTGGCTGTCTTGAATGGGATCGATCTCGATGTCATGGCAGGGGAGCAGTTGGCCATCGTCGGTGCTTCTGGTTCGGGTAAAAGCACGCTGCTGCATCTGCTGGGCGGACTGGACAGTCCGACGCAAGGCGCCGTCGGATTGCTGGGGCGCGATCTGACCAGCCTGAGCGAAGCAGAGCGCGGCGAATTGCGTAACCAGGCGTTGGGTTTCGTCTACCAGTTTCATCATTTACTGCCGGAATTCACCGCCCTGGAGAATGTCGCCATGCCGCTTTTGGTACGCCGTCTTTCGCGCACCGAAGCCTTTGAGCACGCGGCAGCCATGCTTGGTCGGGTGGGGCTGGGCCACCGGCTGGAGCATCTGCCGGGCGAACTTTCCGGAGGAGAGCGTCAACGTGCTGCCGTCGCACGGGCATTGGTTACGCGACCGCGATGTGTACTGGCCGACGAGCCGACCGGTAATCTGGATCGTCGCACTGCCGATGCGGTGTTCGACCTGATGCTGGAACTCAACCGTGAAGTCGGCACCAGTTTCGTGGTGGTGACACACGACCCCCAGATCGCTGCGCGCATGCAACGCATCATGCATCTGGAAGACGGCCGGCTTTCCTAGGACATGCTGAATGCGCAGTGTATTGCTGGCATTCGTCTTCGGAGCATGGCTGCTACAGCAACAGGCCACACTGCCCGACTTGTGGTGGGCAGTGGTCCTGCTGCCGGCCGCAGGCGGGATTTACCTGCTGCGCCATCGTGATCGTTGCGCAAGACTGCTCTGGATCATGGCTGCGCTGGCAGCCGGGTTTTTCTGGGCCGCGGCAGTGGCCCAGCACCGCCTGTCGGAAGTGCTGCCGCAGGAATGGGAAGGCAAGGATATCGAGCTGGTGGGGGTGGTGGCGGAACTTCCCCGGCCCATCGAGCGCGGCGAGCGCTTCCTGTTCGACGTCGAGCAGGTGCTGACACCCCAAGCGCGGGTGCCCGCCAGGATTTCGCTGGCCTATTACCCGGCCGGATATCGGCAATCGGTACCACAAGGCTATGCTAGCCAGTTCCATCCGGGAGAGCGTTGGCGGCTGACGGTACGGCTCAAGCGTCCCCATGGCAGTTACAACCCCGGTGGCTTCGATTTCGAGGTGTGGGCCTTGGAGCGCAACATCCGTGCCACCGGCTATGTGCGCAAGAGCGACACCACGCAACGGCTGCGTGGTTTGGTTTGGAAGCCTGCTTATGTCATCGAGCGGCTGCGGGAGGGGATACGCGACCGCTTTCGGGATGTGTTGGGTGCCCAGCGCTACGAGGGCGTGTTGCGTGCGCTGGCGATCGGCGATGACAGCGGTATCGCGCGAAGCGACTGGAAAGTATTCCAGCGGACCGGCGTCATTCATCTGGTCAGCATCTCGGGCCTGCATGTGACCATGATATCCGGCCTATTCTACGTTCTGGTTCATGGGGCGTGGCGGCGTGTCCCGTCCCTGGTGCTACGGCTACCGGCGCGCAAGGCAGGGGTGTTGGCGGGCCTCGCGGCTGCGTTGGGCTACGCCTTGCTGGCAGGGTTTTCGGTGCCGACACAACGGACCGTGTACATGCTGGCCGTGGTGGCTTGGGCGTTGTGGACGAACCGCAACGTCGGCATCCTGCTGGTGTTGTGCTGGGCACTGTTTGCCGTGACCTGGCTCGATCCGTGGGCGGTGCTGGCGCCCGGTTTCTGGCTGTCGTTTGGCGCGGTGGCGGCGATGCTCTATGCCGGCAGTGGCCGCCTGCGAGAGGCTCACTGGCTGACCGCTGCGGCGCGCGCGCAGTGGGCGGTGACGCTGGGATTGACGCCGTTGCTGCTGGCACTGTTCCAGCAGGTTTCCGTCGTGTCGCCGCTGGCCAACGCTTTCGCCATTCCCCTGGTCAGCCTGGTGGTGGTGCCGCTGACGTTGCTGGGGGCGCTGGTGCCGGTCGATTCCATCCTGCTGGCGGCGCACCAGATCATGGCGTGGAGCATGGCCCCATTGGAGTACCTCAGTGGCTTGCCGGATGCCGTTTGGCAGCAGCATGCGCCACTTTCCTGGACGGTGGTGCTGGCTGTTCTCGGTGTGCTCTGGATGCTGCTCCCCCGCGGTTTCCCGGCGCGCTGGCTGGGTGTGCCGGCGATGGCCCCGATGTTTCTGCTGCTGCCATCCGCTCCTTCGCCGGGAGAAGCGCGCGTTGCCGTGCTGGATGTGGGGCAGGGGCTTTCGGTGGTGGTGCAAACCATGCGCCATGCGCTGCTCTACGATGCCGGTTCGCGTTTCGGCGCGGAGTCGGACAGCGGAAACTGGGTGATCATTCCGTTTCTGCGCCATGCCGGTATCCAGCGTCTGGATGGGTTGATCGTCAGTCACGACGATATCGACCATAGCGGCGGCGCAGCCTCGGTGCTCGAGGCAGTTGCTGTCGATTGGTTTGTTTCTTCCTTGCCCCCGGAGCATGCATTGCTGGCTGACGCACCCGATGCCCGTCTTTGTTTCGCCGGCCAGACGTGGGAGTGGGATGGGGTGCGCTTCGAAATGCTCCACCCTTCCTGGGAGAGTTATGGTGTGGCAGGATACAAGGACAACGACCGGGGCTGTGTGTTGAAGGTGACCAGTGCATACGGCAGCCTGTTGTTGCCGGCCGACATCGAGCGTGGTGCCGAAGCCGAGCTGCTGGAAAGAGTCCCCGAGACACTCTCCGCCGATGTACTGGTGGTCCCCCACCATGGTAGTAAAACTTCATCCAGTGTGGAATTCTTGTCCGCGGTGCAGCCATCCGTCGCCATCTTTACCGTGGGTTACCGCAATCGTTTCGGTCACCCAAAAGCAGAGGTGGTTGCACGCTACCGTGACTTGGGGAGCCGCATCTACCGCTCGGATGTCCATGGCGCGATACGGCTCGATTTTCGGCCGCAGGGTATCACTATCCAAACCTGGCGCCAGAACAGACCACGTTACTGGCTTGCTGAAAGCGCGGAGGCGCGTTAAAGTAGCGCGAATTTTCGATAAGGATATACTCGAAACATCATGTGGAGTCTCATACAAGCCGCTGGTTGGCCGATCTGGCCGCTCATATTTTGTTCCATCATTTCCCTGGCCATCATTGGTGAGCGTTTCTGGTCATTGCGTGCCAACGTGGTCGCCCCCAAATCACTGCTGAACGAGGTGCAAGATCTGCTGAAACAGGGGGGTGTCACGCACGAGGCTTGTTTGCGTTTGGAAAGCCATTCTCCATTGGGCGAGATTTTTGCCAGTGCGCTTTGCAATCTCGATGCTTCGCGTGAGGTGATGAAGGAAGCCATCGAAGAGACTGGACGAGCGGTGGCGCACAAACTGGAGCGCTACCTTACCACGCTGGGCACCATCGCTACCGTAAGCCCACTGCTGGGTCTGCTGGGCACGGTGATCGGCATGGTGGAGCTGTTTGGCGCGTTCACGGCACAGGGGCACGACGTGGCCATGTTCGCACGCGGTATTTCGGTCGCGCTCTACAATACCGCCATGGGCATCATCGTGGCCGTGCCGAGCATGATTTTCTACCGCCATTTCCGTGCCAAGGTGGACAGCTTGGTCGTCGATATGGAGCAGCAAGCGATCAAGCTGGTCGAGATCATTCACGGCGAGCGCAAGGTAAGATGAATTTCAGGCGCGGCAAAGCTTCCGAAGAACCGGAGATCAATTTCATCCCCCTGATCGACGTGTTGCTGGTCATCATCATCTTCTTGGTGGTGAGTGCGACCTTCTCGCGCATCAAGGAGCTGCAGATCAATTTGCCCACGGCGGATGCCACGCAGCAGCAGGATCGGCCATTGGTGATTCACGTGGGCATCGATGCCAGTGGCAAGACCGTCGTCAACGACACGCCTCTGACCGATCCCAGTGTGGAGGCCATCACTTTGGCGCTGCGTAGAGCTGCTGGTAGCGGCAAGGAACCCACCATCATCATCAGTGCCGATGCCAAAACCACACACCAGTCCGTGGTCAATGTGATGGAGGCGGCGCGTCAGGCCAATCTGACCCACATTACCTTTGCCACGCAAAGCAGAGGACTTTGATTTTCGCATCTGCCCGTTGCTAGAGAGCGATCCTGGGTGAAAACAAAACCGCACACTTCACCGTTGCCGGTTTTGGAGGCCGATGCGAAAACCCTGTATTTCAGGATACTGAAATATGCGTGGCGTCATTGGCCCGTGTTTTTGCTGGGCATCATTGGACTCGCCGTGTTTTCGGCCACCAATACTGGCTTTTTGGCGGCCATCAAGATGGTGACCGACGAGGGGTTCGTGCGCCGCGATCCAGCCAAACTTGGTCTGCTGCCGTGGATGCTGTTCGGCTTGTTGGCGTTGCGGGCATTTGCCGGATTCCTGTCATCTTTCAGTATGCGCTGGGTGGCACGACGTGTGGTCGAACGTATCCGGCTCGATGCCTTCGGCCGGCTGATGGCGCTGCCGGTCAGCTTTTTCGATGCCCATTCCGCGGGGGTGGTGACTTCCAAGCTGACCTATGACGCCGAGCAGATGGCCAAAGTGTCGACCAATGTCGCCGTGTCTTTGGTGCGCGATAGCCTGACCATCCTCGGCATGATCGGCTACATGCTCTATCTGGATTGGCAGCTCACCATGGTATTCGCCGTGATGGCGCCGGTGATCGCCTGGTATCTGCGGCGCATGACGCCTATTTTGCGCAGCGCCGGACGGATGGTGCAAGAATCGGTGGGCCATATGACACGCATTGCTGAGGAAGCAGTGAGCGGTAGCCGGGTGGTGAAGATTTTCGGCGGTGGTGCTTATGAGTTCGACCGTTTTGCCCGGGCCGCTGCACTCAATCGCCGCATGCAGATCCGGCTTGGCCGTATTTCCGGTATCAACAGCATGGTAGTGGAACTGATTGCGGCCGCTGCGCTGTCGCTGATCGTCCATTACGCTGTCGGCAACTTCAGCGCGGGCGAATTCGCGGCTTTCATCGGGGCGGTGCTGATGCTGATCGCCCCGGTCAAGAGCCTGACCAGTCTCAACGAAGAACTGCAAGTGGGGTTGGCGGCGGCACAGAGTGTATTTGGGCTGATCGATATGAAAGCCGAGCCGGACACGGGTCGTGCCGAAATAAGGCGTGCCAAGGGCGCCATTGAGCTCAGACACGTTACTTTGCGTTACGACAATGCCAAGCGCGATGCACTCTCAGACATCAATCTAGAGATCCGTCCTGGGGAAAAGGTGGCTCTGGTTGGTAAATCAGGGGGTGGAAAAACCTCATTGGTCAATCTGCTGCCGCGCTTTTATGAAGTCCAGCAAGGGATGATACTGCTCGATGGGGTTGACATTCGAGAGTTGTCATTGGCCAGTTTGCGTGCCCAATATGCACTGGTCAGCCAAGACATCACGCTGTTCAATGACAGCGTGTTCAACAATATCGCTTATGGCGCGCTGCGGGGGGCGAGCGAGGCCGAAGTGATCGCCGCGGCAGAGGCTGCCAATGCCTGGGAGTTCATCCAACAACTACCTGATGGGCTCTACACCGAGATCGGCGACCGCGGCGTGCGCCTCTCCGGCGGCCAGCGACAGCGTTTGGCCATTGCACGGGCCATCCTCAAGGATGCCCCCATTCTTTTGTTGGATGAAGCCACTTCGGCATTGGATAGTGAATCGGAAAAACGTGTCCAGGCTGCACTCGACCGTTTGATGCAAGGACGCACGACGCTGGTCATTGCGCATCGCTTGTCCACCATCGAGAATGCCGATCGCATCCTGGTCCTGGACAAAGGTCGGATCGTGGAGTCGGGCACTCATGCCGAATTGCTGGCCCGTGAGGGCGTTTATGCCGCACTCTATCGGCGCCAGTTTCATTGAATGGCTCCAGCGCCAGTGGCAGACAGTGACGCCCTGGCAAATCGTATTATGGCCTTGTTCGTGGTTATTTGCCCTACTCGTTGCACTGCGTCGTGCAGCCTATCAGTGGGGGTTTTTGAAAAGCCTGGGCCTCCCCATCCCGGTGATCGTGGTGGGCAATTTGACGGTGGGCGGTACCGGCAAGACACCGTTGGTGCTTTGGCTCGTACATTTCTTGCGTAGGCAAGGGTTCCGCCCCGCCATCATCAGCCGGGGATATGGCGGGCGTGTGCATCGGCCCCACGCGGTGTCTGCGCAAAGCGATCCGGCATTGGTCGGCGATGAGCCGGTATTGCTGGCGCAACGCGCATCGTGTCCGGTATGGGTGGGGACGGACCGGGTGGAAGTCGCACGTGCCTTGCTATCAGCACGTCCTGACTGTGACGTTCTGATCAGTGATGATGGCCTGCAGCACTACCGGATGCGGCGTGACGTCGAGATCGTCGTGGTGGATGGTCAGCGAGGCTTCGGAAATAAACGGATGTTACCGGCCGGGCCACTGCGCGAGCCGATGTCCCGCCTGGAATCGGTAGATGCCGTGGTCATGCATGGCGGAAGCGTTAAATCGGGTCAATACGCCATGCGGCTGGTGGGCAACGTGTTCGTGAATCTGCGCGACCGGCAACGTACCGCGGAAGCCAGCATGTTCAAAGGGCGCCACCTTCATGCAGTAGCCGGGATCGGCTTTCCTGCCCGATTTTTCGACCAGCTTCGTCAGCTGGGGCTGTCGATAGTGGCGCATCCTTTTCCCGACCATCATGTTTATCGGCCTCACGAGTTGCAATTCGAAGACGCCGACGCGATACTGATGACGGAAAAAGATGGCGTGAAATGTATTGCTTTCGCACCGGAAAATGCCTGGATGCTGGTGGTGGATGCCGAAGTGGACCCCGCGTTGGGGGACAAGGTGTTGGAAAAACTGAGGAAGCGTGATGGACGCAAAATTGCTTGATATCTTGGTATGCCCGTTATGCAAAGGGCCTTTGGTCTACAAAAAGGTGGAGCAGGAATTGGTGTGCAGGCCATGCCGCCTTGGATATCCGATCCGGGACGACATCCCCGTCATGCTGGAAGACGAAGCACGCCGACTACCGGCGGAAGAAGAAGTCTGACATGCCTGTCTTTCGGGTCGCCATTCCAGCGCGTTATGCTTCGACCCGGCTGCCTGGTAAGCCATTGCTGGACATCGCGGGCAAGCCGATGGTGGTGCGGGTCGCGGAGCGGGCGCAAGCCAGTGGGGCCATTACGGTCGTGGTGGCGACGGACCACCCCGAAATCGCTGCCGTGGTACGTGACCATGGGTTCGACGCCGTGATGACCCGCACCGATCATTCTTCCGGTACCGATCGCATCGCTGAAGTGGCCCAGCAGCTAGGCTGGACGCCCACTGAAATCGTGGTCAACGTCCAGGGGGACGAGCCCTTGATCGACCCAGTGCTGATCCGCGAAGTCGCCTATAACCTATCTGGCCATCCGGATGCGGCCATTGCGACGGCCTGCCATCCCATCAGTGACAAAGCCGAAATGTTCGACCCCAATGTGGTCAAGGTGGTGGTCGACCGCCGCGGTCATGCCCTTTATTTCAGCCGAGCGCCCATTCCCTGGGCGCGCGATGGTTTTGCGGCGGGCACAGACACCCTCCCCGAGGGACTGCCAGTCTATCGCCATATCGGCATCTACGCTTATCGGGCTGGGTTTCTCAAGGATTACGCCGGGCTGGAGCCGGCGCCCATTGAGCAATTCGAAGCCCTGGAGCAGTTGCGGGCTCTGTGGCATGGCTACAAGATCAGCGTGGCAGTCAGTGAGTCGGCTCCAGCCGCTGGAGTGGATACCGAGGCCGATTTTTTGCGGGTAAGGGCCGTATTCAGTGGAGATGGCACCATTTAATTCAAATGGTTTTCGAGCCCGATACTCTTGACTGCAGGATGATGAACGGTATAATGCGCGCCTCGTCGTCGGGTGCGCCCAAATCCAGGCACGTCGCGGCCTGGAAGCGTGAGTCAAGGAAAGTTTTGACAAGCCGTGAGTCATCTGTATAATGCGCGGCTTTCGTCGCAACGGCGACGTCGTTCTTTAACAATTTGGCAACTGACGGATGTGGGTGTTTGTGGGTGAGCCAAGGTATCTGACGAGGAGTTAGGTACTTTAAGGTTATGGCTTGAGGCGCTCACATCTGGAATGGGTGATGGAAGGTTTTGAGGACCTGAA
>JANZZG010000023.1 GCA_026419515.1 Methylophilaceae bacterium | reverse complement strand
GGCCTTGCGGGCAGGGTCGATGCGATTGTTGGACGGCTTCCCGCGCCGTTTGCTGACCAGCCCGGCAGCCCCGTTACTGCGGAAAGCACGCACCAGGCGTTTTACATGCCGCCCGGACAGCTTGAGCTGGCAGGCAGCCGTAGCCATGCGCAGCCCTCCGTCGGCCACGCGCTGCACCACCTCCAGTCGCGCCAATTCCTTCTTGCTCATCGCAACACACATCGCAAGACAACTCTTGCGATGTCCTTGCTGCGGAACAATCAATCTTGGTTTGCGACACAGTCAAACTAGAGTTTCTCCAGCTTGGCATATTCCAGCGCCAGCCACTTGGTGCCGGCGTCCCGGAAATTGACTTGCACACGCGCATCCGAGCCGCCTTCGTAAGCCAGAATCACCCCTTGCCCGAACTTGGGGTGCCGAACTCCTTCGCCAATACGCCAAGGCATGGAAATGGATGGCATGCCACCTCCAGTCTGCATGGCTTGGGAGGGTACTCGGGCATTGAGCCGTTTCAGCAGGGCCTGCGGGATTTCATCCAGAAAGCGTGACGGGATGTTGTAGCGCACCTGGCCATGCAGCATACGGCTTTGCGCATGACTCAAATACAGCCGCCGCCGCGCCCGCGTCACCGCCACATACATCAAACGGCGTTCCTCTTCCAGCCCTTCGTGCTCGATCATGCTCTGCTCATGAGGAAACAAGCCTTCTTCCAGTCCACTGATGAATACGGTATGAAACTCCAGCCCTTTGGCCGCATGCACCGTCATCAGCTGCAAGGCATCGTGCCCCGGATCGGCCTGGTGCTCGCCGGCTTCCAGGCTGGCAAAGGTAAGAAAATCGACCAGGCTGTCAGCATCGTTTTCGTTCACGAACGTGATGGCGGCGTTGACCAGTTCATCCAGGTTGGCAATGCGGTCCGCACCTTCCTTCTCGGTCAGGTAGTGTTGCTTGAGGCCGCTCATCTGGATGACGGCCGCGACCATCTCCGGCAACGGTAGCCCATTGCAACTTTCCTGCATGGACTTGATCAGCGTGGTAAAAGCCGCCACCTTCCCCCCTGCCGTTTGTGCCGCCTGCCACAGGCTGCCCTCCTGTCCCCGTGCTGCCTCTTGGAGCTGCTCCAGACTGCGGGCTCCGATGCCGCGCGCCGGGAAATTGATGACGCGCAGCAGTGCCGTATCGTCATCCGGGTTTGCGACCAGTCTCAAGTAAGCCAACGCATGTTTGATTTCGGCTCGTTCGAAAAACCGCAGCCCACCGTAAACACGATATGAAATGCCAGCAGAAAACAGTGCGTGTTCCAGTACACGCGACTGGGCATTGGAACGATACAGTACGGCAATCTGGGACAACGCCACGCCTTCGGCGGCCAAGGCCTTCACTTCATCCACGATGAAAGCAGCCTCGTCCTGGTCATTGTAGGCATCGAATAGCCGGATCGGTTCACCCTGCCCCTCTGCTGTCCAAAGGTTCTTGCCCAGGCGGTTTTTGTTGTGCGCGATGATGGCGTTGGCCGCCTCCAGGATATTGCTGTGCGAGCGATAATTCTGTTCCAGCTTGATGACGTGCTGCACATTGAAATCGCGCTGAAAATCCTGCATGTTGTCTGCGCGCGCGCCACGAAAAGCATAAATCGACTGGTCGTCGTCTCCCACCGCGAACACGGCATTGGTGGGGCCAGCCAACAGCTTGAGCCATGAATACTGCAGCCGGCTGGTGTCTTGGAATTCGTCCACCAGGATGTACCGGAAACGTTCCTGATAGTGCCGGCGCAAGACACTGTCGCGCCCGAGCATCTCATGACAGCGCAACAGCAATTCGGCGAAATCCACCACCCCTTCACGCTGGCACTGCGCATCGTATTCGGCAAAAATTTCGCGCAGTTTCTCGGAATGCCGGTCATAGGCCTCCATGCGGTCGGCGCGCAACCCCTCCTCCTTGGCGCCATTGATGTACGCCTGCACCTGGCGGGCGGGATATTTTTGTTCATCGACGTTCATTTGCTTCAACAACCGCTTGATGACAGCCAGCTGGTCGGCCGCATCGAGAATCTGGAACATCGCCGGCAGATTGGCCTCGCGGTGGTGCGTCTTGAGAAAACGGTTGCACAAGCCGTGGAAGGTGCCGATCCACATGCCGCGCGTGTTGATCGGCAGCATGGCCGATAGCCGGGTGAGCATTTCGCGTGCGGCCTTGTTGGTGAACGTGACGGCCAGGATACCTTGGGGGGAGACCAGCCCATTATGGATCAGCCAGGCGATGCGCGTGGTCAACACCCGGGTTTTGCCACTGCCGGCCCCCGCTAGAATGAGCGCCGAGACCGGCCCTAGCGTGACGGCTTCACGCTGGCGATCGTTTAGTGCTACCAACAGATGCTCAGTCATGAGCTCATCCGAGAAACAAAAAATGCGTGCATCCCCTCGATGTCACGCATTCGAAAATTTTTCATGCAAGCGGGAACTATTTTTGCTTCGGTCTTGTCTTAACCTCGGACGATTTGCTCGTCTCCCGCTTTTCCTCCCTGAGCGGGCGCCTTAACGCCAGTTAAGGCTACTTCCTTCCCCGGCTTTACTCCCCTTTGGCCGGGGATTTTTTTATCCATCTCCCCGCTACGCTAAAGTCGAGCCGGACGATAAGCAAGTATATGTTGAACGTCCCCGCTTCGTAAAGAAAAAATGCCCCGCTTACGCGGGGCATTTTTGAAGCACATCGAAAACCCTGGGTGGGGTTACATCATGTCCATCCCGCCCATATTATTGGCAGGCGTTGCCGCCTCGTCTTTCGGCAACTCCGCCACCATGCAGTCGGTGGTGAGCATCAAACCGGCCACCGAAGCCGCATTCTGCAGGGCATAACGCGTGACTTTGGTCGGGTCTAGCACGCCCATGTCCACCATGTCGCCATAAGTGTCGGTTGCGGCGTTGTAACCAAAATTGCCAGACCCTTCCAGCACCTTGTTGACCACCACGGAAGGTTCGACCCCAGCGTTGGCGACAATTTGACGCAAAGGCTCTTCAATGGCGCGCAGCACGATGGCGATGCCAGCATCCTGGTCGTGATTTTCACCCTTGGTCGCGGCAATCGCAGCGCGGGTGCGCAGCAGAGCGACCCCACCGCCCGGCACGATGCCTTCTTCCACCGCGGCACGAGTGGCGTGCAGCGCGTCTTCCACACGCGCCTTCTTTTCCTTCATCTCGACTTCGGTGGCGGCACCGACCTTGATCACGGCGACCCCACCGGCCAGC
>JANZZG010000014.1 GCA_026419515.1 Methylophilaceae bacterium | reverse complement strand
TTGCGTCAGCCGCCCTTTTTGCCAACCTTCATACGCTTCTTCAAACCTCATCTGCCGTAACTCCTGTAGCAACCGCGTCCGTCTCATCCGGCACCTCCTCGGCACCAGTTAAACCGGACAAACCTCGTGCTACAACTCCGGACAGTTTATTTGCTCTCTACAATCAAAGGTTTCATAAGTGCCCAATTAGGCCTTTGTTGTGATAGAGTACAAAAACCAGCCGTTCGAGTACCCTTTTATGATTCCTATTTTCATTGGTTATGATCCTAGAGAGGCGGTGGCTTATCATGTCTGTGCCAACAGCATCATCCGTCATTCATCGGCTCCTGTAGCATTTCATCCATTAGCCTTGAACAATTTGCGTTTTTACGTGGAAAAGCATACGGATGGGAGCAATCAGTTCATTTACAGTCGCTTTCTCACGCCAATGTTAATGGATTTCCAGGGGTGGGCCATTTACATGGATGGGGATATGCTGGTACGTGATGATATTGTCAAACTATGGGAATTGCGCGACCCGAGTAAGGCTGTCTTGGTAGTCAAGCATGATTACAAGACACGCATGACTCAGAAATACCTCGGTGCAAAAAATGAGGATTATCCACGGAAAAACTGGTCCAGCGTCATTCTGTGGAACTGCGGCCATGAGGCTAATAAAACTCTGACAGCAGAATTTGTGCAGAACGCGACCGGTGCCCAGTTGCATCGCTTTACTTGGCTGGACGATAGCCTGATCGGTGAGTTGCCCAAGGTGTGGAACTGGCTGCCAGACGAGTTTGGCGCCAACCCCGACGCTAAACTGCTGCACTGGACGTTGGGGACACCTTCCTTTCATGAATTTTCTGATGCTCCCATGGCGGGGGAGTGGCATCGCGAGCGGATATTGATGGACTTTTGTTTGCAGCGGGGGCTGGGTTAGACTGTTTTTACCTTGAGCTTAAACGCTGCGGGCTGAGGGATAGCACATTTTATTATTGCATGTTTGATTGGTAGCGCTGATTGATGCTTTGAATGAAGCGCTGCTGTCGTTCTAGGCTTCTTTCCCCGAATACCCACTTGAAATAGGACTCACGCTGCGGGCGGTACGCGTCTGCGTCCGCGAGGGCGGATTCTATCGTCGCGGTGAGGTCGCGGTCGTTGACAGTGGTTCGTCTGCCACATTCGTAGATGCCAAGTAGCTGCGCAATATAGTCTTCGGAAATTTTTTTCTCGCGCATCATGGCGGCAATGGCCGCAGGCGAAGACCTCGGACTTTCGATGAGGATTTGGGGGATGTCGTAGTACAGAGCCTCTTCTGGGGAAGAGGCGCCATCCGACATGACGAGGTCGGCCACGGAAAACAATGTGGACAGCCTGCACGAGGCCAGGTCGATCAGGCAATTCCCACGCTTGCGACTCAGAATGGACAATCGCAGAAAACCAAGACTGTCGTGTAGGCGGGCGGTCACCGATTGGCTGGGATGGGGCCTGAGGACCAGATTGTAGCGGTTGGGCACCTCACGGATGAGCTTTTCGGCCATCATGTCCCATGAGCCATAGGGTTTGCCTCGGGGCAGATAGAGGATCGTTGGATTGTTCGGGTCGAGGTTTTGGGACTGCAGAAACTGGTTGCGATGGTTTTTTCCTCTCGCCGGGAAATCCAGAAAAGGCAGGTATCCCGTGTCCACTTGTTCTGCCCGAAGGTCGGCATGCTGAAGCGCTTGTTGCATCCGGGGGCCAATGATACAAACGATATCGAAATGTCGAAGTGCATCGATTTCCTTTTGTGCCATGAATGCATAGGTGCCATGAAATACCATGCATCTTTGAGCGCGATAGGCAGCAAGGAGTTGGCGGTTGGGTGATCCGGTCACGATGAGATTCGCTTGTTCGAGCCATTTTCCCCCTGCTGATCCCCGCGGCCATAAAGTGCGCAACCTGGCCGTAGTAATGTCGGGATAGGCTTTGTGGATGGTGTGCAACGTGCTCCGGCGGGTACTGATGAGGGGAGCCCCCACGCTGCGGCAAATGGGGGCCATGGCGGGCACTGCCTGGTATTGCTTGGTGAAGCAGACGATCATGATGGTTTGGTCACCAGGATGTCTTCCATGATCAAATACTGCAGATCGGAACCATAAAACATGTTGAGAGCATCGGTGGGGCTGCAGACCATGGGTTCTCCCCTGCGATTCAGTGACGTATTCAGTACCACCGGGATACCGCGGCGCTTTTCCAGCTCCTCGATCAAGCGGTAATAGCGGGGATTGGTATCCAGGGTGACCACCTGTGCACGGGCCGTACCGTCTTTATGTACGACTTCCGGGATGCGTGATTTCCAATGCTCCGCCACGTCGAAGGTAAAAGTCATGTAAGGTGCAGGATGGGTAGTACCGAGAATGTCGGCTGCGGCCCGGTCCAATATGCTTGGGCAAAATGGCCGCCAGCGTTCGCGGTATTTGATTTGGGCATTGATGCGGTCGGCGATGCCAGGGTGGCTGGGATCCCCCAGGATGCTGCGACAGCCGAGCGCGCGCGGGCCGAATTCCATGCGCCCCTGGAACCAGGCCAATGGGTTGCCGGCGGCCAGGATTTCCGCACCTTTCGACGGGGCGTCGTCGAGGCGTTCCCAGCGAGGGTTTGCCGGATGCGCATTGCAGGCGGCGATGCACGCT
>JANZZG010000018.1 GCA_026419515.1 Methylophilaceae bacterium | reverse complement strand
TGCTTGGGCAGCCTATACACACCGACCGGGTACTGATCAGTACGGGTAAAAAGCTCAATCTGTGCGATCACCTGATTGGAAAACGAGGAGCTCATCACATAGGACGGATGCCCCGTCGCACAACCCAGATTCACCAACCGGCCTTTCGCAAGCAAAATGATGCGCTTGCCGTCCGGGAAAATGACATGATCGACCTGTGGCTTGATTTCCTCCCATGGATATTTCTCGAGGCTGGCGACGTCGATCTCGTTGTCGAAGTGGCCGATGTTGCAGACGATGGCCTGATCCTTCATCTTTACCATGTGGTCATGAGTGATGACGTGATAGTTGCCAGTGGCAGTGACGAAAATGTCCGCCTTGTCGCAGGCATAGTCCATGGTCACCACGCGGTAGCCTTCCATCGCGGCCTGTAGGGCGCAAATGGGGTCGATCTCCGTCACCCACACCTGGGCGGACAGCGCGCGCAATGCTTGAGCGGAGCCCTTGCCTACGTCGCCGTAACCGCACACCACGGCGATCTTGCCAGCAATCATGACGTCAGTGGCGCGCTTGATGCCGTCTACCAGCGATTCACGACAGCCATAGAGATTGTCGAACTTGGACTTGGTGACCGAATCATTGACGTTGATGGCAGGGATTTTGAGTTCTCCACGCTCGTACATCTGGTACAGACGATGTACGCCCGTGGTGGTCTCCTCGGTCACGCCCTTGATCCGCGCCAAGCGCCTGGAATACCACGTCGGGTCCTGTGACAGCTTGCGTTTGATCGCGGCAAACAGAATAGCTTCTTCTTCCGACTTGGGATTGGACAACACCGAGGCATCCTGTTCCGCCTTGGAACCAAGATGCAGCAGCAGTGTGGCATCTCCTCCATCGTCCAGGATCATGTTGGAATAGCCTCCATCCGGCCATTCAAAAATGCGGTGGGTGTAATCCCAGTACTCTTCCAGCGTTTCTCCTTTCACCGCGAACACTGGGATTCCCTGGGCAGCAATGGCCGCAGCTGCATGGTCCTGGGTCGAAAAGATGTTGCACGAAGCCCAGCGCACCTCGGCACCCAGCGCCGTCAAGGTTTCGATCAGCACGGCAGTCTGGATGGTCATGTGCAATGAGCCGGAAATACGCGCTCCCTTGAGGGGTCGTGAAGCCGCGTATTCCTCGCGGATGGCCATGAGGCCTGGCATTTCGGTTTCGGCGATCTTGATTTCCTTGCGGCCCCAGTCGGCCAGCCCGATATCCGCAATCTTGTAGTCAGTGAAATCGGCTACCGTATTCATATTGTCATGCTCCTTTTGAAACTCACGGGCGCCGTTGTTGCAATGCCTACACGCCGAGCCTGGCCGGTCCTATGCCGGTCGCAACGCCCCTCGGCATGTGGGGGTCGAATCATCCTATCCCTGCCGCCGCCTTCAAGATTTCTGCTTTATCCGTGTTTTCCCACGTGAATTCTGGCTCGTCGCGACCGAAATGACCATAGGCCGCCGTCTTGAGATAAATTGGCCGCAGCAGATCCAACATTTGCACGATACCCTTAGGACGTAAGTCGAAATGCGTCCGCACCAGCTCGGTCAGACGTTCATTGCTTATTTTGCCCGTCCCATAGGTTTCGACCATGATGGAAGTGGGTTGAGCAACGCCGATCGCATAACTTAACTGGACCAAACATTTGCTGGCAAGACCAGCGGCCACGATGTTCTTGGCCACATAACGCGCGGCGTAGGCAGCGGAACGGTCGACCTTGGAGGGATCCTTACCAGAAAAAGCCCCTCCTCCATGTGGCGCAGCCCCACCGTAAGTATCGACAATGATTTTGCGACCAGTCAACCCGGCATCGCCATGCGGCCCTCCGATTTCGAAACAGCCAGTCGGATTGACGAAATAGCGAATCTGGCCTTTGATCAGTTCTGGGGGCAACACCGGCTTAATGATGTCCTCAATGACCGCCTCATGCAAGATTTTTTGTTTTTCCGGCGGACTGAACTCGGCACTGTGTTGAGTGGACAACACGACCGTGTCGATAGCCACCGGTTTACCATGTGCATAACGCAGGGTGACTTGCGATTTGGCATCTGGTCTCAGCCAAGGCAGGCGACCATCCTTGCGTAACATGGCTTGACGCTCCACCAGCCGGTGTGCCAAATAAATCGGCATCGGCATGAAACAGGGCGTCTCATTGCAGGCATAGCCGAACATCAAGCCTTGGTCACCAGCACCCTGGTTCAGGTAATCATCCGAGGCATGGTCGACCCCCTGAGCAATGTTCGGGCTTTGTTGGCCGTAACACACATGAACCGAGCAGCCATCGGCATCGAACCGCAGTGAGGGATCGTTGTAACCGATGCGGCGTATGGTATCACGCGCAACTTGAGCATAATTGACCTGGGCCTGAGTGGTGATCTCGCCAGCCATGACCACCAACCCCGTGCTCACCAAGGTCTCGGCAGCCACGCGCGCCGTCGGGTCTTGTGCCAGTATGGCATCCAGCACGGCATCGGAAATTTGGTCGGCAACCTTGTCGGGATGTCCTTCGGATACGGATTCGGATGTAAAAAGATATTCGCTCATGGGGTGGGCATCAATACAATAATTGGAGACCTCAAAAGCCTGTTAGAATAGCAAAATCCCTCTTTTCATACAAAATGAAACCGTGCTTGATTTGGTGGTTGCGGCTGCTGGCACGGCTGCCGCTACCTCTGCTCCATTTCTTCGGCTGTATTGCGGGATGGTTGATGTTTGTGGGATCACGGCGCACGGCCCGCAGGATGATCGATAACCTGCGTAAAAGTGGTTTATGTCCCACCCCGCAGACATTACGCAGCATGCTGATCCGCAACATCCACGAAACGGGTAAGGCCATGCTGGAAGCCCTTGCCATCTGGTTTCGCCCACCAGACGAAGTTCTACGCTGGGTCCGCGCTTGTCATGGCTGGGAATGGGTCGAGCGCGCGCTCCATGATGGCCGCGGCATCATTTTTCTGACACCACATTTAGGCTGTTTCGAAATCACCGCACTTTATTATGCGGCCCATCACCCCATCAGTGTATTGTACCGTCCTCCGCGTAAGAGTTGGCTGGCCCCCCTACTCGATGCCGGGCGCACGCGTAGCCGAATCGAGCTAGCACCCACCAGCCTGCAAGGGGTGCGTCGGCTGTTGGAAAGCTTAAGGCGCGGTGAGGCCATTGGCATCCTGCCCGATCAGGTCCCCAGTGCTGGTGAGGGAGAATGGGTACAGTTTTTTGGCCAACCGGCCTACACCATGACCCTGGTCGGCCGATTGGCCCAATCGACGGGAGCGACCGTACTGATGGCAGCTGGCGAGCGCCTGGCCGGTGGCAAGGGTTATGTCATCCACATCGAACCAATGCCCGATGTCGCAAGCCCCATTGAGCTCAATCGGGCCATCGAGCGGTGGGTACGACGCTTTCCAGCACAGTATTTCTGGTGTTACGCTCGATACAAGAAACCGCGTGGGGCACCTCCTAGGCCAAATGAATGAAATTTTGAAATGAAGATCGCTTTTACCAAAATGCAGGGGCTGGGCAACGATTTCGTCGTCATCGATGGCGTTCGCCAACATGTAAAGCTGGATGCCGCATCGATACGCAAAATGGCCGACCGTCACTTTGGTATCGGCTGCGATCAAGTGTTGCTGGTCGAGCCTCCCGACAGCGCCGAAGCCGACTTTCGTTATCGCATCTTCAACGCGGACGGCAGCGAGGTCGAACAGTGTGGCAATGGGGCACGCTGTTTCGTTCGATTCGTGCACGACCAGGGACTCACCGATAAACGTGAGATCCGTGTGCAGACAGCGGGCGGCCTCATCGTGCCGCGCCTGGAAGACGATGGCTTGGTGACTGTCAATATGGGAATCCCGTGCTTCGAGCCCGAAGCCATTCCCTTCTTGGCTGAACGTCGCGCACCAACTTACTGGCTCGATGTGGGGGAAACACGGATCGAAATCAGCGCGCTTTCCATGGGCAACCCGCATGCCGTTCAAGTCGTGCCCGACGTCGAGCAGGCTCCTGTGGCGCAGTTAGGCCCCTTGATCGAGCATCATGCCCGCTTTCCACGACGCGTCAACGCGGGCTTCATGCAAATCGTCGACCGTCAGCATATCCGGCTGCGGGTTCATGAACGTGGAGTAGGAGAAACGCTCGCCTGTGGTAGCGGTGCATGCGCGGCCGTGGTGGCTGGCATCAGTCGGGGATTGCTCGATCATCGTGTCTGCGTGGCCATGCAGGGTGGCGCACTTCGCATCGAATGGAATGGCGAGACTGAGCCTGTATTGATGACAGGTCCAGCAGTGGTAGTATTCACGGGTGAGATCGAACTCTAGGAGCCAACATGGAATTGAACGACCAGCAAGTGGTGCAGTTTCTACGCAATGACCCGCAATTTTTCGAGCGCAACCCCGCCTTGCTCACCGAAATCATGCTACCCAGCCAACATGGTGGCGTCGCGATTTCCTTGGTGGAACGTCAGCAGCTCGCTCAACGCGACAAAATTCGTGTGCTGGAATCCAAAATGTCCGAGCTGATTGCATTCGGCGAGGAAAACGATGCCATTAGCGAACGCGTGCATCGCCTGAGTCTGGGCTTGTTAGCGGCCCGCAATTTCGATGCCTTGATCGCAACCGTAAAGTACAACCTGAGTGAAGATTTCCAAGTGCCCCATGTGGCCTTGCGCTTATGGGCGAAACCGAAACCGCAGGAAGAAGACGCCAACCATGCCGAAGAATTCCAACCCGTAAGCGAGGAATTACGGCACTGGGCGGAAGGATTGTTGACCCCTTACTGTGGCCATCGCCCCGGCCTGGATGTCACAGCCTGGTTTGGCGACACCGTGGTCCCCCTCAAATCATTCGCCCTGGTAGCCCTACGTGGCGAGAAAACGTTCGGCCTGCTGGTGATGGGCAGTGAGGATGAACGACGCTTCTATCCGGAAATGGGCACACTTTATCTCAAGCGCATCGGCGAACTCGTCAGCGTCGCATTGTTGCGGCATTTGGATTGAAGCCGCCTTGCATTTACTCGACCAATATTTGGCTTATCTCACTCATGAGCGTCTCCTGAGACCATTGACGCGCCTCAATTACCAGCGTGACATTTCCGTTTTGTTCGAGCTGAGCCAAGGCCTGCCGGTGGAACACCTCCAGCCTACCCATATCCGGCGTTACATTGCGCAACTACATGCACAAGGCTTGTCCGGTAAAAGCCTGGCCCGCATGCTTTCTGCCTGGCGTGGCTTTTACAAATTTTTGGGGCAGCGACATGGTTTGGAAGCCAACCCCTGTGTAGGTGTCCGAACCCCCAAAACGCCCAAATTACTGCCACAAACCCTCACACCAGAACAGGCGGCACGCCTGGTCGAAATCGAGCAAGATGACGTGTTGGCGATACGCGACCGCGCCATGTGGGAATTGTTCTATTCTTCCGGCCTACGTCTTGCGGAACTGGTAGGACTCGATCTAGGTGGTGTAGACCTGACGGATGCCACCGTCACGGTGACTGGCAAAGGCGACAAGACACGCATCGTGCCGGTCGGCCGACATGCCATCACAGCCATCAAAGCTTGGCTAGAAGTGCGAGACACATGTGCCAAACCTGCCGAAAACGCCCTGTTCATCAGCCGGCGTGGAAGCCGCATCACACCGCGTGCCGTAGAGTACCGGCTGAAATTATGGGCGGCGAGGCAGGGAATCCCGTTCGACATCCACCCCCATACCTTACGCCACAGCTTTGCCTCACATATACTCCAATCGAGCGGGGACTTACGGGCAGTACAGGAAATGCTGGGCCATGCCAACATCTCTACCACGCAGATTTATACCCATCTCGATTTTCAGCACTTGGCTCAAGTCTATGATAAAGCCCATCCGCGGGCCAAGAAAAAAACGGGATAAACGCGGTTGGACTCCATTCCGGCCTAGAACTTGAGCGTCACCAACGAAATATCATCCTCTGGATCACACGCACCCATGAATTCCTCTACGGCGGCTCTGATGCCATCCAGTGGCTTGGAAGCATGGGAGGTTTCGAGCGCCTGCTCTAGACGCTGACCGCCAAAAATCTCGCCCGACGCGTTACGCGCTTCCGTCAAGCCATCACTATGGAGCACCAAAGTATGCTCCTGGATGTCTTGGATGGTCTGAATGTTGGGCTCGAAGTCGCGCTCGTCAAGGATGCCCAAGGCAAGGTTGTCCGAGGCTATCCTTTGCTTGATCTTGCTATCTGGCCCGAGAAGCAGCAAGGGAGGGAGGCCCCCGTTGAAAACTTGTGCACAACGGCGATGCGGGTCTGCACACACGAACGCCATGGCACAAAAATGCCCTGTCGGCATCAATTCATGAAGTTTACGGTTCAATTCTTTCAATATCTGGCGCATATCGAAATCTTGGCGCGCCATGGCAAAACAAACGTCTGTCACTGGTACGGCACCGATGGCAGCGGAAAACCCATGACCCGTGAAATCGGCAAGTACGAGATACAGTTTGCCACTGGGCGAGACGGTGTGAATCAGCAAATCGCCGCTGAAGTGACCCGCTGACCGCATCCAATGACTCAACCCGTCTATCTTCTGGTGCCCGGCCCGTTTGGTTAACGAATCGAACACATGGTGGGTGAGCGCGATTTCCTGCTCGGTCTGCTGGCGATAATGCGCCAGTTCTTGGTAAAGCTTACGTATGCGCTGCATGGCGGTGATCTTGGCACCCAGCAGTATGCTGTTGAATGGTTTAACCAGAAAGTCGTCTCCCCCACTCTCCACACAACGCGCCAAGGATTCATCGTCATGCAAGCCAGTCAAGAAAATGATGGGGACGAACCGGTCAGCGCTTTGCTGCTTGATGGCATGCGCTGCCTCGTATCCTGTCATGACGGGCATGTTGACATCCATCAGGACGAGGTCTGGCGAGTATTGGACGAAGGCTTCTATGGCTTCACGGCCGTTGTGTGCTTCTAGGATGTGATGGCCCGCCCTCATCAAAAAGGCTTTGAGCAGCATACGGGTGCTGCGATCGTCATCGACCACCAGAACTTTCAGATGATTTTGCGCTTCCGTGGTAACCGACACGTCCAATCACACATCCAAGTTACTTACGCCCAGTGCATTTGCTTCGATGAAAGCGCGCCGCGGCTCTACTTGATCACCCATCAAGGTCGTGAAAATTTCATCAGCGCTGATCGCATCCTCGATCTGTACTCTCAGCAGACGTCGTGCTTGCGGATTCATGGTCGTGTCCCACAGTTGCTCGGGGTTCATTTCACCCAGCCCCTTGTAGCGTTGAATGCTGATTCCCTGCTGCGCTTCCTCAAGCAACCAGTCAAGCGCTTGCTTGAAACTGGTGATACCGTGTTGTTTTTCTCCCCGTCTGACATGAGCACCTTTGTTCAGCAATCCACGCAACATGTCGGCCGTCTTTCGGATTTGGCGATAGTCTCCACTGGTCAAAAACTCTTGATCGATCACGCTACACTGCAAGTTGCCATGCAGGTATCTGTCGACCTCCAAACGGTAGCACGCGATTTCGGTATCGAACACGATCCGTACTTCACAGTCATCCGCGATCCGGTCACGCAGCGCTTGCGCGGTCGTATCGGCTGCGGCTTGGTTGCTCAAATCGAGTGCTTCCAGATACAACAACGCACGCAATACGGTTTCGTCGTAAAGTGGGGCAAGCCGTTTGATCACGGCCTCCGTCAGCACCATTTCCTTGGCCATCTGCTTTAATGCTTCACCCGAGATGATGCTTCCGCCCTCACCGGTGTACAACGCCGCCCCTTGCAACGCAGATTGCAGTAAAAACTCGTTGAGTTCGTGCTCGTCTTTGAGATAACGCTCCTCTTTACCGTGCTTGACTTTGTACAGCGGAGGCTGAGCAATGTAAACATGGCCACGTTCGATGAGCTCGGGCATCTGCCGGTAAAAAAAGGTTAACAACAAAGTGCGGATATGTGCGCCATCGACATCGGCGTCAGTCATGATGATGATGCGGTGATATCGTAGTTTGGTGATGTCGAAATCGTCCTTACCGATACCCGTCCCCAACGTCTGGATCAATGTCACGATCTCCTGTGAGGATATCAGCTTGTCGAAGCGTGCCTTTTCCACATTCAGAATCTTGCCCTTCAATGGCAAGATTGCCTGGAACTTACGATCTCTCCCCTGCTTGGCGGATCCACCCGCCGAATCCCCTTCGACGAGGTAGAGTTCGCATAACGCCGGGTCTCGTTCTTGGCAATCCGCCAATTTGGCGGATAATCCGATGCCATCCAGTGCGCCCTTGCGGCGGGTCATTTCGCGTGCTCTGCGAGCGGCTTCGCGTGCCCGTGCTGCTTCAACGATCTTACCGCATATGATTCTGGCATCCTGGGGATGCTCCAGTAAATATTCGGCGAGCTTGCTCGCGACGATTTCTTGCACCACGGGTTGCACTTCGCTCGAGACCAGCTTGTCTTTCGTCTGAGACGAAAACTTTGGCTCTGGGACTTTGACTGACAAAACACACGTCAAGCCCTCGCGCATATCGTCCCCTGTGGTGACGACTTTGGCTTTTTTGGCTAACTCGTTTTCCTCAATGTAATTGTTGAGTGTGCGCGTCATCGCGGTGCGCAATCCCGTAAGGTGCGTCCCGCCATCCCGTTGTGGGATGTTGTTGGTGAAACATTGCACCGACTCGATGTAAGAATCGTTCCACTGCATGGCGACTTCTACCGTGATTCCATCTTTTTCGCCGACAGCGTGAAACACTTTGGGGTGAAGTACCGTCTTGGAACGATTCATGTATTCGACGAAACCTCGAACTCCGCCGGAATGCGCGAAGCTTTCCGATTTACCGGTCCGCTGGTCTACGAGCTCGATTTTGACGCCATTGTTGAGAAAAGAGAGTTCGCGGATGCGTTTGGCGAGAATTTCGTAGTGAAATTCGACAGTTGTGAATATATCGGCAGACGGCATGAAATGTACTTCGGTTCCGCGTCGATCCGTCGTTCCTGTCACCGCCAGTGGCGCAACCGGCACTCCGCGTCTGAACTCCATCTGGTGCACTTTGCCATCACGCCATATTTTCAGTTTCAACCAGTCTGACAACGCATTGACCACCGATACCCCCACGCCATGCAAGCCACCTGACACTTTGTATGAGTTTTGATCGAACTTGCCTCCCGCGTGTAGCTCCGTCATCACGATCTCGGCTGCCGAGCGCTTGGGGTCATGTTTGTCGTCTTCTTTGATGTCGGTTGGAATACCTCGCCCATTATCTGACACACTGACCGAATTATCGGGATGGATCACGACCTTGATATCATCGCAATAACCCGCCAGTGCCTCGTCGATGGCGTTGTCCAGTACTTCGAACACCATGTGGTGCAAGCCACTTCCATCGGAGGTATCTCCGATGTACATACCCGGGCGTTTGCGTACTGCCTCCAGGCCTTCTAGGATTTGGATGCTGGATGAATCGTAGGATGTGTCAGTCATGTTGTCGTTTCACGTGAAACATTAGATGTGTAAAGTATCTCAGATGCGCATCGGCATCACGACATACTTGTAGTTGGGATAGTCGGGAACGGTTACCAGGCAGCTGCTGTTCGCGTCTGCAAAGGAAAATTCCACTGTCTGACTTTGGATGTTGGTAAGTACATCGATCAAATAAGTCACATTGAAGCCGATGTCCAAAGCTTCTCCGCTGTAGTCTATTTCGAGTTCTTCCTCGGCTTCTTCTTGCTCACTGTTGCTACTGATCAAGCGCAAGATATTAGGACCCAAGACCAGACGAATCCCGTGATATTTTTCATTGGATAGGATGGAAGCACGTTGCATCGCCTGTAGGACCTCTGTCCGATCGATGACGAGACGGTTCTGATGCCCCGTTGGGATTACTCGGTTATAGTCGGGAAACTTGCCGTCGATCACTTTGGAAATGAGCTTGACATTGGAGAATGTGAAATGGGCTTGGCTGGCGCCCAACTCGATGACGATCTCGTTTTCGACATCCTCCAATAATTTGGTGAGTTCCAGTACTGTCTTACGTGGAAGGATTATTTCCTGTTTATCGAAATTCTGGCCGAGTTCCAGATAGGTATGACTCAAGCGGTGTCCGTCCGTGCCTACCACGTGTAAGCGGTTTCCATGCACATCCAACAGCAGTCCATTGAGATAGTAACGAATGTCTTGCTGTGCCATGGCAAACTCGGTTTCCCGCAGTAGCCGACGGAACTCTCTTTGGGTCAAGCGCAAAGTAAGCTCGCTGCCCGACGAACGAGACATGATCGGATAATCGGCAGCGGGTAGCGTCTGTAGGCTGAACCGGCTGCGCTTGGCACTCACCAGCAATCGCGGGTCTTGATGAGTGATCTTGAGTGTGCAGCCTTCAGGCAGAGAACGGCAAATATCGAGCAATTTGCGAGCAGATACGGTTGTTTTGATCACGTCCTCGACTTGCCCTTCTATCGACAAGGAAATCTGCATTTCCAGGTCCGTCGCCGTCATGGTCACGAAACCAGCTTCCGCTTCTAAAAGTAGGTTAGAGAGGATGGGCAGTGTATGTCTGCGTTCAACGATGCTGTTGATCGCGGAAAGCGGTTTGAGCAATGTGTCTCGATTGATGTTCATATGCTTTATACCTTGGTTAAAGAGTAATAGAGCAACAGTGGGTTACTGAACCATCATAGATTTATAAGCTTAATCAGCATGTTATGTTTAAACGATATCCTTGAGAAGGGTTTGATAAGCTGTGTATGGATTCTGAGTCATTTGTTCGTCTCGTCGTTGAAACAAAGCTTATCCACAATGCGTCCACATGATGATTCACTGCTTGCTCAATCGCCTCGGATCACTTGGATCAAGAAGTTGAAATCTTTGGCCAAGATAGGATCCGTGTTTCTCAAGTTGTCGATTTTTCGGCATGCGTGCAATACGGTAGTGTGGTCACGGCCACCGAAGGCCTCACCGATTTCCGGAAAACTGTTGTTCGTCAAATCGCGGGCGAGCGCCATCGCGATTTGACGCGGTCGTGCGACATTGCGTGAGCGCTTCTGTGAGTACATGTCGGCCACTTTGATTTTGTAGTAATCGGCAACGGTTTTCTGAATGCTTTCTATGGTTATGGAATGTGTGCGGCCGATGATGTCCTTGAGCGCTTCCTTGACCAGACCCGCGTCGATGGGCTTGCTGGTGAATTTGGCCATGGCAATCACGCGATTGAGCGCGCCTTCCAGATCGCGCACGCTGGATCGGATATGCTTGGCAATCAAGAATGCTACATGTTCGTCAAGACACACTCCTGCACTTTGTGCCTTCTTGAGCAGAATGGCAACACGCATTTCCAGCTCGGGAGGTTCAATGACCACAGTCAAGCCCCAACCCAAACGCGTCTTTAATCTTTCTTCTATCCCTGATATTTCGCGGGGTAGCGTATCGCACGTGATGACGATTTGCTTGTTCGCTGCCATCAAGGACTCGAAAGCGTAAAAAAACTCTTCCTGCGTACGATCCTTGTCCTTGAAAAACTGTATGTCGTCGAGAAGCAGTAAATCGAGCGAATGGTAATAACGTTTGAACTCGTCGAATGATTTATGACGATACGCCTTCACGACGTCGGTAATATATTTTTCGGCATGCAAATAACTAATCTTGGAGTTGGTCGCCTGCTCGCTTAGATAATTTCCGATCGCATGAATCAGATGGGTTTTGCCCAATCCGACTCCACCATAGATGAAAAGGGGGTTGTAGGCTTTTCCCGGGTTTTCTGCTACTTGAAGCGCAGCCGCGCGCGCCATTTGATTCGCTTTGCCGGCCACGAAATTCTCGAAGCTCAGTGAGGGGTTCAATCCATTCGAACCACTCACGGGTTTCGCATTGGTTTTGACGGGCGAAGGTTTGGAAGGCTTTGGCTGGTCTGATGGTTCTTGGGCTTTTGCTTGCTCTTCCAAAACGACTTCGACCCGGATGGGACGGGCAAAGAAGTCTGAACCCATTTGCCGAATGCGTTCCAAGAATTTTTCCTTGATGGACTGCTGAACATAGCGATTGGGTGCCACGATACGCAAGAGATCGTCTTTACCGTCGAAACGCAGCGGCTTGATCAGGGTGTTGAATTGCATGGCGGAGAGCTCACGCTCGAAGTAACCCAAGCAGGCAAACCAGAAATTTTCCATGTCAGAGCACAAGGCGGGCGTATTTTGGGGTTGATTTTAGTCTTTTTGGTCGAGGTTATCCACAGCAAGAAATTCTGGTTGACAAAAGATAGGGTTACGGGATGTAATTACAGACTTTTGAGTAATTCAAAAACGAGGTCAGTAATGAAACGTACTTACCAGCCTTCCAAAATTCGTCGTGCTCGCACGCATGGCTTTCGGGCGCGCATGAAGACCAAAGGGGGTCGCGCTGTGATCAACGCGCGCCGCGCCAAAGGTCGTGCTCGCCTCGCCGTGTAAGCGCAGGATTGGCTACATACGGCTTTTCTAGCCGTTACAAGCTATTAAGAACGGATGAGTTTTCATCCGTTTTTAATTTCCAGCGGCGCATTCAAGGGAATGGCTTGATCGTGCACTACAAGCCGAATGGTCTGGGCCACCCACGTCTTGGTATAGTCGTTGGAAAGAAACTCGCTCGCCGCGCAGTAGACCGGAATTACGTCAAGCGCGTTGTGCGCGAGTGGTTTCGTACTTACCGTGACCAATTGGGCAGCATAGACTTGGTGGTACGCTTGAGCAAGCCATTCGGTAGAGGCGATTTTTACGACTTGCTGCGCGAACTGGAGGCCATCAGGATCCGTTTGCAACACGTCATGGATCAGGGTTGAGGCATGACGCGGCTATTGATCCGACTGATTGAAGCCTACCGCTATATGATAAGCCCGCTGATGGGTCATCATTGTCGCTTCATTCCGTCATGCTCACGTTATGCTTTGGATGCGCTGGAAAAATATGGTATAGCCCAGGCAAGTTGGCTGATCATAAAGCGAATATTGCGCTGCCACCCATGGTGCAAAGGGGGTCACGATCCCGTGCCATAAAACGCTTCGATTAAAGATATATGATGGAAAACCGACGTCTTATATTGTTTTTGATTTTTTCTTTTTCCATCCTGATGTTATGGGATGCGTGGGAGCGCGATCATGCTTTACGACAACCCGAGACCAAGCATTCCGAGACACGACGGCAAGACATCCCGGAAGCTCCTGCTCAAGTGGCAAGAAGCGGTCTTGCACCGACGAAAACAGAGGCGGCCCTCTTGCCAAGAAAGGACAGAATTCGCATCAAGACCGACTTGGTCATGGCCGAGATCGACACCTTGGGTGGAGACATACGCCGTCTCGAATTGCTCCAGCACAAGGCGGATGAAGACAAAAGCAAAAACTACGTCCTATTTCAAGACGATAATCCCAACCGTGTGTATGTCGCCCAATCTGGTCTGATCGGTGCTGGCCTGCCGAGTCATAAAGAGGTTTTCAAGGCTCAGGCGAATGAATACGTTCTAGCCCAGGGAACCGATAGTCTGGAAGTCCGTCTGACCTGGAATGACGGCAAGGGTGTTCAAGTTGACAAAGTCTTTGTTTTCCGCAGAGGCAGCTATGTGGTCGAGCTACATTACGAGATCAGAAACGGCAGTGAAACGACCATAGAGCCGTCGGCCTATTTTCAGCTGGTTCATGACAGTGAGTCGGATCGAGGCTCCGTCATGATGCCGACTTATACGGGAGCCGCCTATTACACCGACGCCGATAAATATAAAAAGGTGAGCTTCGATGACATGAAGAAATCCAATCTGTCGAAAAGTGCCACCGATGGCTGGATAGGCATGGTGCAGCATTACTTCGCGGGCGCTTGGATTCCCAAAGAGGGCATTGCGCGAGAATATTACACCCAAGATTTAGGCAACCGTCTTTTTTCCGCAGGCGTGGTTATGCCCGTCGGCAGCGTTGCTCCAGGTGCTACGGGCAGCATGAGTGCTCGACTTTTCGCGGGACCTCAGGAGCAGAAACATCTCAAGCAAGTCGCGCCCGGCCTCGAATATACCGTGGATTATGGCTGGCTTACGGTGCTGGCCGCTCCTTTGTTTTGGATGTTGTCTTTTATCCAGAAGCTCGTGCATAACTGGGGGGTGGCCATCATCTTGCTGACGGTGCTGATCAAGGCCGCGTTTTATCCGCTTTCGGCCGCCAGCTACAGATCCATGGCACAAATGCGAAAATTGGCGCCAAGACTGCAGCAAATCAAGGAGCGGTATGGCAATGACCGCGAAAAACTGCATCAGGCCGTGATGGAGTTGTACAAGACCGAAAAAATCAATCCCATGGGAGGCTGTTTGCCGATCCTGGTTCAGATCCCCGTATTCATCGCGCTCTATTGGGTGTTGCTGGGGAGCGTGGAAATGCGCCATGCTCCGTTCGTGTTGTGGATCACCGATCTTTCGGCACCCGACCCTTACTATGTACTTCCCCTGTTGATGGGGGCTACCATGATCATCCAGACTTATCTCAACCCACTGCCGCCCGACCCCGTGCAGGCCAAGGTCATGAAGATCATGCCAGTGGTGTTCAGTATCTTCTTCTTCTTTTTCCCGTCGGGCTTGGTGCTGTATTGGCTGGTCAACAACATTCTCTCCATCGTTCAGCAGTGGTTTATCAACCGTACCATCGAAGGTGGCCACAAATCCCGATGACACTACGATAGTGGCCATCGCTACGCCACCGGGGCGTGGCAGTATTGGCGTGGTGCGGGTTTCTGGCCCTCTGGCAAAGAAGATCGCGTATGGGGTCTTGGGTCGAGTGCCTGCGCCGCGCTACGCTGCCTACCTCGATTTTTACGATGAACAAGGCCACACGATCGACCGAGGGATCGCCCTGTTTTTCCCTGGGCCGCATTCCTACACAGGTGAAGACGTTTTGGAATTGCAAGGCCACGGTGGTACGGTGGTAATGCAGTGTGTGTTGAAGCGCTGTCTAGCACTCGGTGCACGGCTCGCGGAACCAGGCGAGTTCACACGACGGGCTTATCTCAATGACAAGCTGGATTTGGCCCAAGCCGAAGCCGTGGCCGATTTGATCGAAGCTTCCACATTACAAGCGGCGCAGAGTGCCATGCGTTCGTTGTCGGGCGAGTTTTCCGCCCATATCCATGCGTTACGCGACGAGTTGGTCGATTTGCGCCTTTATGTCGAAGCATGCCTGGATTTTCCGGAGGAGGATATCGACCAGATTCACGCCGGCCATGTGGTGCAAAGACTCTCCCTGGTGTCGGATCGGCTAAATCGGCTATTGGCCAGTGCCCGTCAAGGCAGCCTGTTGCGTGAGGGCATCCATGTCGTGTTGGTCGGGCAGCCGAATGTTGGCAAATCCAGTCTGATGAACCAATTGTCCGGCGAAGAAATCGCCATCGTCACCGCAATTGCTGGAACGACACGCGACACGCTCAAAAATGAAATCCAGATCGAAGGCGTGCCGGTACATATCATAGATACGGCTGGTTTACGTGAGACTGGAGATGAGGTCGAGCGCGCTGGGATTGCGCGCACGTGGAAAGCTGCGGAAAGCGCACAAATCGCATTGATCTTGGTCGATGTGGCGCATGGCATTACTGATACGGAAAGCCGGATAATAGAGCGTTTGCACACGGTTCCCCACCGGATATGGATCCACAACAAGATCGATCTCATCGGACTTAAGCCCGAACTCCGTAATGAAGAGGACGGTACTCATATCTATCTTTCTGCCAAGACTGGCGCAGGCGTGAATTTGTTGCGTTCACATCTGCTGCGACTCGCTGGTTGGCAGGCTGCTGGTGAGGGCGTTTACATGGCACGCGAACGTCATGTGAACGCATTGAATCAGGTCAGGACGTGTTTGCAGCGCGCTGCCGAGAATCTTGGTCAGCTCGAATTGTTGGCAGAAGAGTTGCGTTTGGCTCAGGAGGCGCTCAATACGATCACCGGGGAATTTACGACGGACGATCTATTAGGAGAAATCTTTGGCCGATTCTGTATCGGGAAATAGGTGTTTCACGTGAAACATGCCTGGCCTGACAAGCTGGGTCCATTACAGTATCATGAGCGGTCTCTTCAGCTTTTGAAATATGTGATGGTGGCGCCAACACATGCAATTTCCTGATGTTTTCGATGTCATCGTCGTAGGCGGCGGTCATGCTGGTACCGAAGCCGCGCTGGCGGCTGCCCGCATGGGATGCAAGACCTTGTTGCTTACTCACAACATCGAAACGCTTGGCCAGATGTCATGCAACCCCTCCATCGGAGGCATAGGCAAAGGGCATCTGGTCAAGGAAATCGATGCATTGGGAGGTGCGATGGCCGCGGCCACCGACGAGAGTGGCATTCAGTTTCGCATCCTGAATTCCTCCAAGGGCCCAGCGGTGCGCGCCACGCGTGCGCAGGCGGACCGTGTCCTGTATAAAGCGGCGATTCGGAAGCGACTGGAAAACCAGCCCAATCTTTGGCTGTTTCAGCAAGCGGTGGATGACATCATACTGCAAGGCAACCGCGCCGTCGGCGTGGTGACACAGCTCGGGATACGCTTTGCATCGAAAACAGTGGTGTTGACTACGGGAACTTTCTTGAACGGGTTGGTTCATGTCGGCCTGAAAAACTATCGTGCCGGTCGTGCAGGGGATCCCCCCGCTATTTCCTTGGCAGCTCGGCTACGTGAAATCGGTTTGCCTGCAGGGCGGCTCAAAACGGGTACGCCGCCACGCATCGATGGTCGTACCATCGACTATACCGTGTTGGAGCCTCAGCCCGGAGATGAGCCGGTGCCGGTGTTTTCTTTTCTGGGGAGTGCCGACCAGCATCCAAGACAGTTGCCTTGCTGGATTACCCATACCAACCAACGTACTCATGAGATCATTAGAAACGGGCTGGACCGCTCACCGATGTACACCGGTGTGATCGAGGGCGTGGGACCACGTTATTGTCCCTCCATAGAAGACAAGGTGGTACGCTTCTCCGAGAAAGACTCACACCAGATATTTTTGGAGCCGGAGGGACTCGATACACATGAGGTTTACCCGAATGGCATATCGACGAGTCTACCTTTCGATGTTCAGCTCGAACTCGTGCATAGCATACGTGGGTTGGAAAAAGCGCATCTCGTGCGTCCAGGCTATGCCATCGAATACGACTATTACGACCCGCGCAATCTGAAAAGTTCGCTGGAAACAAAAACAATATCCGGCCTGTTTTTCGCCGGACAGATCAATGGCACGACGGGTTATGAGGAGGCAGCAGCCCAGGGGCTACTGGCTGGGATCAATGCCGCGCTGCAAGCGACTGAACGGGAGCCATGGTGTCCCAGACGGGATCAAGCCTATCTGGGGGTATTGGTGGATGACCTCATTACACGCGGGGTGAGTGAGCCTTATCGCATGTTCACCAGTCGTGCGGAGTATCGTTTGCAGTTGCGTGAGGATAACGCGGATGCGCGTCTGACGGAAATCGGCCGTAAGCTGGGCTTGGTCGATGACGTGCGCTGGGAAGCGTTTTGCCGCAAACAGGAGGCCGTGGCACGCGAGCTGGAACGACTCAGACGGACTTTCGTGCGACCGGAACAGCCGTCCGCGACCGAGGCCGAGCGGATATTGGGGAAAAGTATCGAGAAAGAATATACGTTGTTCGAATTGTTGCGACGTCCCGAAGTGAGTTACTCGATGTTGATGACCTTGCCTGGCGTCGGTCCTGGTGAGTCGGATGCACAGGTAAGCCAGCAGGTGGAGATCGCTGCGAAATATCAAGGCTACATCGACCGCCAACGGCAGGAAATCGCGCGGACGCGTTTTTATGAAGAAATGCCACTGCCCGCCGATCTCGACTACAGCGAGGTGCGCGGGCTCTCGATCGAGGTACAGCAAAAGCTCAATGCTCACCGGCCACAGACATTGGGTCAGGCCAGTCGTATCTCCGGTGTTACTCCCGCGGCCATCTCCTTGTTGTTGGTTTATCTGAAGAAAAAGCACAAGGCGGTGGCATGACACCCCAGCAGAAACTCGCGGAAGGACTGCGCGCGATGGGATTGGAGGTATCGTCTGAGCAGCAGCAGCAGCTACTTGAGTATCTGGAATTGCTTGCCAAATGGAACAAAGTGCATAATCTGACGGCGGTCCGAGATATCGATGCGATGGTGACCATGCACGTCATGGACAGTCTGTCGGTACTGCCCCATTTGTCTACAGCAAGGTTGCTGGACGTAGGCAGTGGTGGAGGATTGCCTGGTATCCCATTGGCCATCGTTCGACCGTGCATGCAGGTCGTCTCCTTGGATTCCAGCCACAAAAAAATCGTTTTTCAGCGTCAGGTCAAAGCCGAGTTGGGGCTTACCAATTTCGAAGTGGTGTGCACGCGGGTGGAGCGATATCGGCCGGACCAAACGTTCGAAGTAGTGATTTCACGAGCATTTTCCGATTTGGAGGAGTTCACCCGACTTACGCATCACGTGCTTGCCAAGAATGGGGTATGGATGGCGATGAAGGGCGTGTATCCCTATGATGAAATCGCCCAGCTCAAAGCCTGTGAAGTCGAGGTCATCCCGCTACGCATTCCCGGACTCGAAGCCCAGCGACATTTGGTTTTGGTCAGGCAATCCAGATGAAGATACTTGCCATTACCAATCAAAAGGGCGGTGTGGGCAAAACGACCACCTGCGTCAATTTGGCCGCCAGTCTGGCCGCGACCAAACGGCGTGTGCTCATGGTGGACCTCGACCCACAAGGCAATGCGACCATGGGAAGTGGCATCGACAAGGATGCACTGGGCGCGACTGTCTACCACGTATTGCTGGGGGAAAAGCCGTTGTCCGCTGTGAAAATGCAAGCAGCGAAAGGAGGATACGACGTCATCCCGGCCAATCGGGAGTTGGCTGGAGCGGAAGTCGAGCTGGTCAATGAGCTCGCGCGTGAAGCCCGTCTCAAAAATGCCTTTGGCGAGCTCAAAGAGCCATATGATTATGTCCTTATTGATTGTCCGCCCGCACTCAATCTCATCACAGTCAATGCATTGACTGCATCACAGGCCGTACTGATCCCGATGCAGTGCGAGTACTATGCTTTGGAAGGACTTTCTGACCTAGTCAAAACGATCAAGAAAGTACGTGCTTATCTCAACCCGGTGCTGGAAATCGAGGGGCTGTTGCGCACCATGTTCGATCCGCGCAACATGCTGGCCCAACAAGTGTCAGCCCAGTTGGAACGGCATTTTGGTGATAAGGTGTACCGTACCGTGATCCCGCGCAACATTCGTCTGGCGGAGGCACCCAGTTATGGGGTCCCCGTCCTGTATCACGACAAATCTTCCAAAGGTGCGCAGGCCTATTTGGCGTTGGCGGGAGAAATGATTAATCGAGGGACGAAATGATGGCGACGCAAAAAGGGCTTGGACGCGGCTTGGATGCTTTGCTGGGTGGTGACCTGGATGCGGTTGCGCGCAATGACGTGCTGCGTACTTTGAAAGTGGGTCAGCTCCAACCAGGCAAATACCAGCCTCGCACCCAAATGGATCAAGAATCCTTACAGCAGCTGGCTGAGTCCATCAAGGCGCGGGGTGTCATGTCCCCCATTCTGGTGCGCCCAATAGACCAAGACCAATATGAAATCGTCGCTGGCGAGCGCCGTTGGCGTGCCGCACAGCTGGCCGGCATGGACACGATACCCGCCTTGGTACGTGAGATAGCAGATGAAGCCGCTTTGGCAATGTCGTTGATCGAAAACATCCAGCGGGAGAATCTCAACCCATTGGAAGAGGCTGCGGGTATTAAGCGTTTGATCGACGAATTCAACATGACCCATCAAATGGCGGCGGATTCGATAGGGCGCTCTAGGACCGCGGTAACCAATTTGTTGCGGCTTCTCAATCTGGCCATGCCGGTGCAAGAGTTGCTGATGCAGGGACATATCGACATGGGGCATGCGCGTGCCCTGTTGTCCCTGGAGGGTGCCAAGCAGATTGCGATAGCCCAGCAAATCGCACAAAAAAAGCTATCGGTACGGGAGGCAGAGCGCCTGGTGCACGCCATGCTACGTCCTCGCAAAAAAGCCGTGATCGAACCTGATCGCGATATACTCAGATTACAGGAAGAAATCGCCGACCACTTGGCTGCCAAAGTGACAATACGCCATACACATAAAGGTGCTGGTAAATTGGTCGTGGAATTCAATTCGCTCGATGAACTAGAAGGGATTTTGGCTCGTATGGGCTTGGCCGAAGTCTCCGGCTGAGGTGTGGATTTGACACTCTC
The DNA here is from genome assembly GCA_026419515.1 of Methylophilaceae bacterium. GTDB lineage: Bacteria > Pseudomonadota > Gammaproteobacteria > Burkholderiales > Methylophilaceae > JANZZG01. Next base: position 40,503 of record JANZZG010000018.1, on the reverse strand, counting down.
GATAGGTATTGATAGGATTAGAAATCTTGCTGGACGTGCGCGATGCAGTCGGTAACGCTTGGGGGCGTCGCGAGGCTGCAGCTGATACTCATTACCACCGGCGCGGTTCTGACCTATTTCGTTGTTGATCCGTTAGCGGCCAAAGCGGTTGCATTCGGCGGGGGTGCCGCCGTGGTCAACGTTTTGCTTCTAAACTGGAGAATGCATAGAGGGGCAAGGTATCCAGGGATGGAAGCGCGTTGGCACTTCCGGCAAGCCATTTTTTCTTTGGTGGAACGAATGGCGGTCACGGTCGCGTTGTTGGCGGTGGGCATTGAGCTACTGAAGCTTGCGCCGTTGGCAATGCTGATGGGGTTTGTCGTGGGGCAGATGGCATGGATGGTTGCCCCCCTATGGGTAAAGTTTGAAGATTAGAATGACTGAAAACATCACGGCTCCTGAGTACATCAAGCATCACCTGCAAAATCTGACCTGTACCTTGCACGACGGTCGGTTTCATTGCGCCCATAGCGCCGAAGAGGCGAAGGAAATGGGCTTTTGGGCGTTCAACCTCGATACTTTGGGGATCTCGCTCGTGATGGGGGTGCTTTTTTTGTTCTTTTTCCGTAAGGCTGCCAAGAATGCAACTGCCGGTGTGCCGGGTGGGTTACAGAATTTCGTCGAATGGGTAGTCGAGTTCGTCGATACCAGTGTGCGCGGTTCTTTCAGTAGTGGTCGTAATGCATTGGTGGCACCGCTGGCGTTGACCATTTTTTTCTGGATATTCCTGATGAATTTCATGGACCTGCTGCCCATCGACTATGTGCCTATGTTGATGGGTGCGCTGGGGCTGAGCCATTTCAAGGTGGTGCCAACCACGGATCCCAACGCGACTTTTGGTATGTCCATCGCAGTGTTCTTTTTGGTCGTTTACTACAGCATCAAGATCAAAGGGGCGGGGGGATTTCTGGGTGAATTGGCCTTGGCGCCTTTCCAAAACCGGAATCCATTGGTCCAGGCTGCTTTCGTGCCAGTCAACCTGGTATTGGAAGGGGTCAACTTGGTTTCCAAGCCGGTGTCTTTGGCGTTGCGTCTGTTCGGTAACATGTATGCCGGTGAAATGATTTTCATTTTGATCGCGCTCATGGGGGGAGCATGGGCAGGCGCGACGCTGGGCAATATCACGCTGTTTGGATCGCAGGTTCTGTTATCACTGGGGTGGGCGATTTTTCATATTTTGATCGTCACGCTACAGGCCTTCATTTTCATGACGCTGACCATCGTTTATTTGGACATGGCGCATCAAGAACATCATTGAGTTTTATCAATCTTTCACTTTTTGACTTAAAAAGGAGATATTAAATGGAACTGGTGAAACCCCTCATGTTTATTGCGGCGGCCCTGATGATGGGGATGGGCGCTCTGGGTGCTGCCATCGGCATCGCCATCTTGGGTGGGCGTTTCTTGGATGGTGCTGCACGCCAACCGGAGCTGATTCCGATGCTGCGTACCCAGTTTTTCGTGGTCATGGGCTTGGTTGACGCCGTTCCGATGATCGCGGTCGGTCTGACGATGTATGTCATGTTCGCGGTTGCAGGCTAACCCCTGAATGATTTCGTATCCTGCGAATTCTTAGGAAAGGTTTTTGCATGAACATCAATGCAACCCTTCTCGCGCAGACCATCATGTTCGTTCTGTTCGTCTGGTTCTGCATGAAGTTCGTTTGGCCACCCATCATGGGGGCGTTGACGACTCGCCAAAAACAGATCGCCGATGGGCTGGCTGCAGCGGAGCGCGGCAAACACGAGCTGGAGTTGGCGGCCAAGCGTGCCACTCAAGAGCTGCATGCGGCCAAGGAAAAGGCATCCGAGATCATTGCGCAAGCCGAAAAACGCGCCGCTGAGATCATCGATGAGGCCAAAGCGAATGCGAGGGCTGAAGGTGAACGTATCATTGCGGGTGCCAAGGCCGAAATCGAGCAGGAAGTGAACCGTGCCAAGGAAAGTTTGCGCCAACAGGTCGTCGAGCTCTCTATCGCGGGGGCCGAAAAGATCCTACGTAGGGAAATCGATGCCAAGGCGCATGCTGAAATGCTGACGGCCATCGCCAAGGAGCTGTAACCCATCATGGCTGAACCGGTCACCATAGCAAGGCCCTACGCAGCTGCAATCTACCGGCTGGCGAAGGTAAAAGGGGCGTTGGCACACTGGTCTGAGATGCTGGCCTTGATCAAAGCGATTGCCGAGGATGCCCAGATGTGCGCACTCGACGATGATCCTAGGGTAACTCGCGCCCAGGTAGAAAAGGTATTTCTGGATGTCGCTGGCGATCGGTTGGATGCAGCGGGCGTCAACTTGGTCAGGTTGTTGCTGGAAAACAGGCGATTGTGTCTGGTGCCAGAGATCGCGCGGCTTTTCGAGGAAATGAGAGCGCAGGACGAAGGCGTAGCAGAGGCGCAGATCATAGCCGCTACCGCGTTGACCGATGATCAAATCAAAATGATCGTTGCCCGGCTGGAGTCCCGCTTCAAGCAAAAAATCGTAGCAAAGGTCGATGTGGATCCCGAGATCATTGGTGGCGTGAAAGTCATCGTGGGCGACACCGTGATCGATGCTTCAGTGCGTGGCCGCCTCCAGGAAATGGCGTATACGCTGAAAGGTTAGGAGAGACAAATGCAATTGAGCACATCTGAAATCAGTGAACTGATCAAAAGTCGCTTGGAAAATTTCGATGCCAGCGCTGAAGCGCGCACTCAAGGGACGGTGGTTTCCGTGACCGACGGTATCGTGCGCATTCACGGATTGTCCGATGTCATGCAGGGCGAAATGCTGGAATTCCCGGGCAATACTTATGGCATGGCGCTCAACTTGGAGCGTGATTCCGTGGGCGCGGTGATTTTGGGTGAATACGAGCATATTTCCGAAGGCGCGACCGTCAAGTGCACGGGACGTATCTTGGAAGTGCCCGTTGGTCCGGAATTATTGGGGCGGGTGGTGAACGCGCTTGGTCAGCCCATCGATGGCAAAGGGCCGATCAACGCCAAGCTGACCGACAAGATCGAAAAGGTCGCGCCCGGCGTCATCGCTCGCCAATCGGTATCACAGCCGGTACAAACCGGGCTCAAGGCGATCGACTCCATGGTGCCGATCGGGCGAGGTCAGCGTGAGTTGATCATTGGTGACCGCCAGACCGGCAAGACGGCCGTCGCCGTAGACACTATCATCAACCAAAAGGGTCAGAACATGTTCTGCATCTACGTGGCGGTGGGTCAAAAGGCTTCCACCGTGGCCAACGTAGTGCGCAAGCTGGAAGAACATGGTGCGATGGAATATACCATCGTGGTCGCCGCCACGGCTTCTGAATCTGCTGCGATGCAGTTCATTGCACCCTATGCGGGTTGCACCATGGGTGAGTATTTCCGTGACCGAGGCATGGATGCGCTCATCATTTATGACGACTTGACCAAGCAAGCCTGGGCCTACCGTCAAGTATCGCTGCTGCTGCGTCGTCCACCAGGTCGGGAAGCCTATCCAGGGGATGTGTTTTATTTGCATTCCCGCTTGCTGGAGCGGGCCGCGCGCGTCAACGCTGAATACGTTGAGAAATTCACCAACGGTGAAGTCAAGGGTAAAACGGGTTCATTGACTGCGCTCCCGGTGATCGAAACCCAGGCAGGTGACGTTTCGGCTTTCGTTCCCACCAATGTGATTTCCATTACCGACGGCCAGATCTTTCTGGAAACCGACCTGTTCAACGCTGGGATACGTCCTGCCATGAATGCGGGTATTTCGGTATCCCGCGTGGGTGGTGCTGCGCAGACCAAAGTCATCAAGAAACTGGGCGGGGGTGTGCGTCTCGCGCTCGCGCAGTATCGTGAGCTGGCGGCATTCGCCCAGTTCGCCTCCGACCTCGATGAAGCTACCCGCAAACAACTGGAGCGCGGACGCCGCGTGACCGAGTTGATGAAGCAGGTACAGTATGCTCCGATGAGCGTTTCGGAAATGGCGGTGTCGCTCTTTGCCGTCAATGGGGGTTATCTGGACGATGTCCCGGTGAACAAGGTGCTGGCGTTCGAGTCTGCACTGCATTCCTTTATGAAGTCAAAATACAAGGCACTAATGGACAACATCGAGACCACCAAGGACCTGAGTAAGGAGGACGAACAAGCGCTGGCCGCAGCGATTCAGGATTTCAAGGCAACCAACGCCTACTAAACGGAGCGCGACATGCCCGGCAGCAAGGAAATACGCAACAAGATCAAAAGTATCGAGAATACGCGCAAGATCACCAAAGCCATGGAAATGGTGGCGGCATCCAAAATGCGCAAGGCTCAGGACCGGATGCGTGCCGCTCGTCCCTATGCCGAAAAAATCCGTAACGTCGCTGCTCACTTGTCCCATGCGCATCCGGAATACAAGCATCCGTTTCTGATCAAGCGTGACAGCGTGAAAAACGTCGGTCTGATCATCATCACTTCCGACAAAGGATTGTGTGGCGGTCTCAACACCAATGTACTACGCATGGCGTTGAGCCGAATGAAAGAGTGGGAAGGCGAAGGCAAAGCCATTTCCATCTGTGCCATCGGCAACAAAGGCCTCGGTTTCATGAGTCGCATCGGCGGTAATGTGAAGTCGCAGGTGCATGGATTGGGCGATGCGCCACACATGGAAAAGCTGATCGGGCCAGTCAAGGTGATGTTGGATGCTTTTGTGTCCGGTGAGATCGATGCCCTTTATATGTGCTACACCCGATTCATCAATACCATGAAACAGGAACCGGTCCTGGAGCAGCTGTTGCCGCTGTCCGGAGAGAAACTAGGGAGTGCGGAAGGGCATTGGGACTACATTTATGAGCCGAATGCCAAAGAAGTGATCGACGATCTGCTGATCCGTTATGTGGAATCACTGGTGTTCCATGCCGTAGCGGAGAACATGGCCTCAGAACAAAGTGCACGCATGGTGGCGATGAAGGCCGCCTCTGACAATGCCAAGAACGTGATCAGCGAACTCAAGCTGATGTACAACAAAGAGCGTCAAGCCGCGATTACCAAAGAAATATCCGAAATCGTCAGCGGTGCCGCTGCGGTTTGATGATGGCGCAATGACGAATTTTTAGACGGGGAATCAACATGAGTTCTGGAAAAATTGTTCAATGCATCGGAGCGGTCGTGGATATCGAGTTTCCGCGTGATGCGATGCCTAAAGTATTCGATGCGTTGGTTCTGGATGAGCCGCCTAGCGAACTATATGAAACCGGCCTCACCTTCGAGGTGCAACAGCAACTGGGGGATGGCGTGGTGCGTACCATCGCCATGGGTTCGTCCGATGGACTGCGTCGTGGCATGAAGGTGATCAACACGGGTAACCCGATTTCAGTGCCCGTGGGCCATGGCACACTGGGTCGCATCATGGATGTGCTGGGCCGGCCAATCGACGAACAGGGTCCGATTCAAGCGGAGGAAAGACGTCCCATTCATCAAAAAGCGCCCAAATTTGAGGAGCTGTCGCCTTCTGTGGAGCTGCTGGAAACCGGCATCAAGGTGATTGATCTGATTTGCCCGTTTGCCAAGGGGGGCAAAGTGGGTCTGTTTGGCGGTGCTGGCGTGGGCAAGACGGTGAACATGCTGGAGCTGATTAACAACATCGCCAAACAGCATTCCGGCTTATCCGTGTTCGCGGGTGTAGGTGAACGTACCCGCGAAGGCAACGACTTCTATCATGAAATGTTGGAAGCCGGCGTGGTCAAGCTGGACAACCTGCCTGAGTCCAAAGTGGCGATGGTGTTCGGTCAAATGAATGAGCCGCCGGGCAACCGGCTGCGCGTGGCGCTGACCGGCCTTACCATGGCCGAGAAATTCCGCGACGAAGGCCGTGACATTCTATTCTTCGTCGACAATATCTACCGCTACACTCTGGCGGGTACCGAAGTGTCCGCCCTGCTTGGTCGCATGCCATCGGCCGTGGGCTATCAGCCAACTCTGGCCGAGGAAATGGGCCGCCTGCAAGAGCGCATCACTTCCACCAAAGTAGGCTCGATTACCTCCATCCAGGCCGTTTACGTGCCGGCAGACGACCTGACCGACCCCTCTCCCGCCACCACCTTCCTGCACCTGGACTCCACCGTAGTGCTGTCGCGTGACATTGCAGCGCTCGGTATCTATCCGGCGGTCGATCCGCTCGACTCCACCTCCCGGCAGCTTGACCCGCTGGTGGTGGGCGAAGAGCATTACAGCGTGGCCCGTTCTGTGCAGGCTACCCTGCAGCGCTATAAGGAGCTGCGTGACATCATCGCCATTCTGGGTATGGACGAACTGTCTCCGGAAGACAAGCTGGTGGTGGCGCGTGCCCGCAAGATCCAGCGTTTTCTGTCACAGCCGTTCCATGTGGCCGAAGTGTTCACGGGGACTCCGGGCAAGTATGTGCCGCTCAAGGAGACCATCAAGGGCTTCAAGGCCATCGTCAATGGCGAATATGACCACTTGCCGGAGCAGGCGTTCTACATGGTGGGTGGCATCGAGGAAGCCGTGGAAAAGGCCAAGACTCTGCAGTAATTAACTTCACACGCGAGAACCCAAGACCATGGCAATGACCATCCATGTGGACATCGTGAGCGCTGAGCAGTCCATTTATTCTGGATTGGCGGAATTCGTGGCAGCACCAGCCGTTAGGGGTGAGGTGGGGATCTATCCCCGTCACGCACCATTCATCAGTCTACTTAGACCGGGTGCAGTACGTGTCAAGGTGCCGAACCAGGAAGAGGAAGAGGTCATCTTCGTCTCGGGCGGTATTCTCGAGGTGCAGCCCAGTGTGGTGACTGTATTGGCGGATACGGCCATACGCGGCCACGATATCGACGAAGCCAAAGCGTTGGAAGCCAAGCAGGCGGCCGAAGAGGCCATGAAAGACAAATCTTCCAAGCTTGATTATGCACGAGCCCAAGTCGAGCTGGCAGAAGCCATGGCACAGTTGCAGACGATACGCAAGCTGCGCAAAAAAGATCATTGATGCATAGCATCGATAAAGTATAGGCAGCCGCTGGCTGCCTATTTTTTTGTTTTATACTTATCAGTATGTCTGTCCATGCTCCTAATGTCGTGATTCTTGCCGCCGGCAAGGGTACACGCATGCATTCCGACCTTCCCAAAGTATTGCATCCGCTGGCTGGCCGGCCTCTGCTTTTACATGTGCTCGAAACGGCCTGGGCACTCGAACCATCATGCTGCTGCGTGGTGTATGGTTTTGGTGGTGAAAAAGTGCCTCAGGCCATCGGGGATGGACGTGTCATCTGGGTCAGGCAAGGCGAGCAGAAAGGCACTGGGCATGCCCTGATGCAAGCACAGCCCCATCTCACAACAGCACCGGTGACACTGGTGTTGTTGGGCGATGTGCCATTGGTCTCGGCGCGGACATGTCACAACGTGATTCACCATGCTTCGAATGGTCATGTGGCGATATTGACCGTGGAATTGGATGACCCAACGGGATATGGCCGTATCCTCCGTGCGTTCGGAGGAGAAGTGTGTGGTATCGTGGAAGAACGTGATGCCACGCCAGAGCAACGCACGATCCGCGAAGTCAATACGGGCATCATGGCATTGCCCACAGCCCGGCTGGCTGGCTGGCTGGATCGCTTGCAGCCTAACAATGCGCAAGGTGAATATTACCTCACGGATGTCGTGGCGATGGCGAAAGCCGATGGTGTACGCGTGATGGCTGTGCAAACGCAACATGCGTCCGAAGTGCTGGGGGTCAACAGCAAGGCTGATCTTGCTCGCGTGGAACGTCTCTATCAAAAACGCGTGGCGGAATCCCTGTTACGTCAAGGTGTCACGCTGGCCGATCCCGCCCGCCTGGACGTGCGCGGCACACTCAGGTGTGGACGCGATGTCATGATCGACATCAATTGCCTGTTCGAGGGCGAGGTTGAACTGGAAGATGGTGTGCAAGTGGGTGCACATTGCGTCATACGCAATACCCGTATTGGACCTGGTACCATAATCCAGCCCCATAGCCACCTCGATGGTGTGCAGATCGGGCAAGGGGCCGTGATTGGTCCATACGCACGATTACGTCCCGGCACCGTGCTCGACAGTCAGGTACACATCGGGAATTTCGTCGAAATAAAAAACAGTACCGTTGGTGTCGGGAGCAAGATCAATCATTTGAGCTATATCGGCGATGCCACGGTAGGCAGTCAGGTCAATATCGGAGCAGGTACCATCACCTGTAATTACGATGGCGCCCAAAAACATCGTACGGTGATTGAAGACTATGCTTTCATTGGATCCGACACGCAGCTGGTGGCGCCCGTGACGGTGGGCGAAGGGGCTACCATAGGGGCAGGTTCCACCATCACACGTGATGCTCCTGCTGGCGAGCTTACTTTGTCGCGTTGCAAGCAGCTCACCATCCTGGGTTGGAAGCGGCCACGAAAAAAGGACCATTAGCGCCATGTGTGGGATCGTGGGAGCGGTTGCGGGTGCGGATGTCGTCCCTGTCTTGTTGGATGGGTTGAAGCGGCTGGAGTACCGCGGCTACGATTCAGCCGGCGTAGCCGTGCTGATGCAAGGCGAAATCCGCCGAGTGCGCAAGATCGGCCGCGTTGCCGAAATGGAGCAGGCCGTCAAGGAAGCCGGGCTGGCCGGGACGCTGGGCATTGGCCACACCCGCTGGGCCACCCACGGTGGCGTCACCGAGCCGAATGCACATCCTCATGTTTCCAATGGACAGATCGCCGTGGTGCATAATGGCATCATCGAGAACCACGATGAGGAGCGTGAAAAGCTTAAGGCGCTGGGCTACGTTTTCGAATCCCAGACCGATACCGAAGTAATCGCTCACCTAGTACACCACCATTACCAGACATCGGGCAACCTTTTCAAAGCCGTGCGCCTATCGTTGATTCAGCTGCGAGGTGCCTACGCGATTGCCGTGATCGCAGTCGACCAGCCGGACCGGATGGTTTGCGCGCGCATGGGTTGCCCGTTGCTGATCGGCTTGGGAGAAGGTGCACATTACGTGGCATCCGATGTTTCTGCCCTTTTATCAGCCACACGTCGTGTCGTCTACTTAGAAGAAGGCGACATAGCTGAATTGACGCGAGACCATTTGCACATTGAAGATCAGCATGGCCGGCATACCCGCCGTCCTCTGCATGTCTCGGATGTTTCGCTCTCTTCGCTGGAACTTGGGCAGTTTCGGCATTACATGCAAAAGGAAATCCACGAACAGCCCAAGGCGTTGTCAGATACCATCGACCAGGCATTGGAAGATGGACTGACCTCGACACTGTTCGGCCCAGAAGCGGAAACCATACTGCGCGACATCGAGGGTGTGCAGATTCTAGCCTGTGGCACCAGCTACTATGCAGGCATGGTGGCACGGTACTGGCTGGAATCCATCGCTGGTATCCCGACCAATGTCGAGATCGCCAGCGAGTATCGTTATCGCGAGGTGGCAGCCAATCCTCGGCATCTGGTCGTCACCCTGTCGCAATCAGGAGAAACGCTGGATACGCTGGAAGCGTTGAAGTACGCGATTGCATTGGGACATCAGGCTACGCTGTCGATCTGTAACGTGCGTGAAAGTGCCATCCCGCGTGCCAGCCGTATGGTGTTCTATACCCGCGCAGGTGCTGAAATCGGTGTGGCTTCGACCAAGGCATTTACTACCCAGTTGGTGGCGTTGTTCATGCTGTGCGTGGTGATCGCCAAACTACGCGGTCGCATCGATGCGTCGAAGGAAGCTGCATATCTAGACACCCTGCGGCATCTGCCAGGGAGCGTCCAGCATGCACTGAACCTCGAGCCACAAATTTGTGTTTGGGCGGAGCATTTCGCCCAGAAATCGCATGCGCTGTTCCTGGGGCGCGGTGTACACTATCCCATAGCACTGGAAGGCGCGCTCAAGCTGAAAGAAATTACCTATATTCATGCCGAGGGCTACCCGGCCGGAGAACTGAAACATGGGCCGCTCGCGCTGGTGGACGCTGACATGCCAGTGGTGGTGATCGCCCCCAACGATGCCTTGCTGGAAAAGGTCAAATCCAACATGCAGGAAGTACGCGCACGCGGCGGTGAACTGTTCGTGTTTGCCGACCTCGATAGCCATTTCGGGGAACAAGAAGGCGTTCATGTGATTCGCACGCCACGGCACGTCGGCTTATTGTCGCCCGTGGTGCATGCCATTCCGGTGCAGCTGCTGGCCTACAATACGGCCCTAAAGCGCGGTACGGACGTGGACAAGCCGCGTAATTTGGCGAAATCCGTCACGGTGGAATAGGGGCGCAGCCATGTCTGTGGTCGCGGTGTTCAATCAGAAGGGGGGCGTAGGCAAGACCACCACTAGCCTCAATTTGTTGGCGGCTTTGGCCCAACGTGGACGTTTTCCCTTGGGCATCGACCTCGATCCACAGGCCCATCTGACGCTCGCTAGTGGGATCAGAGGGCTGCCCAGCAGCGAGACCATCTACGCCTTCTACAGTGAAAACAAGCCACTTTCTCAACTGATGCGCGAACTGCCGAATGGCGCGCATCTGATTCCAGCCCACATGGAACTGTTCAAGATCGATGCGTTGTATGGGCGCAATCCCAATATCACCAGCCATTTGAAGAAAGGATTGACTCAGGAACTGCTGCCGGACGAGATGATCCCGGTATTGATCGATTGTTCCCCCATGTTGGGCGTGCTGTCCCTCAACGCGGTATTCGCCGCGCAGCGCCTACTGATCCCGGTATCGGCTGATTACTTGTCGTTGCAGGGAGTCAACCGACTCGATGCCGCATTGCGTGTCCTGGAAAAACCGCTGGGAAAAAGAATAGAGCGGCGCGTGGTGTTGACGCGTTTCGATTCACGTAGACGGCTGTCCTATGACATTTACGATAAATTGCGTGAGCACTATGGGAAGGACTTGTGCGAAACGCGCATTGCCGAAACCGTGAGTTTGGCGGAAAGTCCCGTCCATGGGCGCGATGTATTCACGTTCGCGCCCCACAGCCAAGGCGCCAGGGATTACAACGCATTGGCAGAGGAATTGCTGGCCAGCGGGTTTTTCAATCCGGCCTGAAGTCCAGAAATTCGTAGGCGCCCTGCAAGGCCAGCGTGCGCACAAGGGTATGTTCATCACCACGTTTCAGCAACGAGGCGCAAGAATACGTCAAGAACATCAGTTACAAGGTGGTCCTCATCGATGGCATGGCCCTTGCGCGCCTGATGATCGAAAACAATGTGGGCGTCTCTGTCGCCGCCACCTACGAAGTCAAGAAAATCGACTCGGATTATTTTTCCGAAGAGTAACCCTTGCAAACAAGGTTACAGCTGGCCGTAGGAATGCAGGCCGGACAGAAACATATTGACGCCGAGGAAAGCAAACGTCGTCACCAGCAACCCGATCAGCGCCCACCATGCCAGCAACGGGCCGCGCAACCCCTTGACCAGCCGCAGGTGCAGCCAGGCGGCATAGTTGAGCCAGACGATCAGCGCCCAGGTTTCCTTGGGATCCCATGACCAGTAGCCGCCCCAGGCCTCCGCCGCCCACATCGCACCGAGGATGGTGGCGATGGTGAAGAAAGCGAACCCCACGGCGATGGCCTTGTACATGAGGTCGTCCAGCACCTCCAGCGAGGGTAGCCGCGAGGCCAGAATCCCGCGTATGGACAGCAGGTAGGCCGATGCCACCATGGCTGCCAGCGAGAACGCGCCGTAACCGATGAAGTTGGCCGGCACGTGGATTTTCATCCAGTAGCTCTGCAGCGCGGGCACCAGTGGCTGGATGCCGTGAGCCTGACGATCGAAGGTGTACCACAGGATGAACCCGACCGCTGCATTGATGATCAATAACACGAAACCGCCCAGCTGGCGGGTCTGGTATCTGGCCTCGTAATACAGGTACATCAGCGCCGTGATCAGACAGAATAGCACGAACACCTCATACAGATTGCTGATGGGGATGTGGCCGACATCCGGCGCGATCAGATAGGACTCATACCAGCGCACCATGAGGCCGGTGAATCCCATCAGCACGGCCGACCAGGTCAGCCCGCTGGCCACCTTGCCGGGGAATTCCGAACGTGCGAACAGGGCCAGCCAGTAGGCCGCCATGGCCAGCACGAACAGCACGTTCATCCACATGATGGCGGTCTGGCTGGCGAGGAAAAACTTGAGGAAGAAAGCCTGCTCGCCGCGCCCCAGGTCGGCGTGATACTGGTCAATTCCGAACAGGCTGAGTGCAGCAATGCCAATGATCAGCATGCGGATGGGTTTCCAGAACCAGCCCAACCAACTGAAGCCAGCGACCGCACCCATCAGAAACCATTTCTCGTAGGCATCCATATAGGCACCATACTGGTGCAGTGCAAACACACCGCCTGTCAACAACAGCAGAGCATACGCCCAGTCCACCCAATTGAGCTTCTTGAGCAATGGCGAGGGGGCAACAGATTCGCGAATCAACTCCATTTATTCCTCCAATAGTTGCTGCAGCTGGCTTTTGAGATGCTCGAACTCGGCTTCGAAATCACGGTTTCTGCGCGTGCCGGACATGGCAAAGAGCACTTGGCTCTGGCCAGGTTTGACCAGCAGCCAGACACGACGTTCCCGGATGTAGAACATGGCGAAAATGCCCAGCACCAGCAGCAGCGAGCCGCCATACACCAGGTTCTTGCCGGGCGCCCGAGTCAGCTGGAAGCCACTGGCCTGGCGCTGCTGGAAATCCGTCAACTGCAGGTAAAACGGGGTGCCGTAGAAAAAAACGTCACTGGCAGCATTGAGACTGTCGCGCAGAAACGCCGTCACTGTCGCATCAGCGGTCGGTAGCGGTTTGCCTGCGGCCTGGCGGCTCAAAGCGTAAGCCTCGAAAGCCGCGTTTTCCAGAATCTTGAGATAGGTCTCGGCGGCTTTCTCGCGCTCGGCTTCGGGGACCGACTTTTCGATGAAGTTTGCCACCTCGGTCAGCCCACCTTTTGCGAACAGTCCTAATAGCCGCACTACGCTGTCTTTGAACTTGCCACGCAGGGTCTCGCTGACCGACTCTCCTTGCAGCGCCTTGTCGGCAAGGCGTTGGGCAATGACCGGTGCCTGGCCCGCATCCATCATCAGGGCACGCCACTGCATGAAACTATCGAGGGTGCCATCGGCATCCACCGGCAGGCGCAGATAGCGGAAATCCTCGTTCTGCGCAGTGCGCATACCGGACACCAGATAGGCGCGACCATTCAGCATCATGGGCTGCATGTAGTTGAGATATTCCCGTGCCTGACCTTCGGCATTGCGCACCTTGAAAGTCACACTGGGGCCCACGTTGTGTGGCTTGCCTTTACCGTCTTCGCTCAAGTCCAGTACATTGAACAAGCGGAAATCGTCGAGTTCGACCGATAAGGGGCCGTCCGGGGTAGTCAGGGTGGCGTTTTCGCCGACTTTACCGTTCAGCTGGAATGGCACGGCCGCATTCGCAGTCAAAGGCCAGCCTTTGAAAGATAGACTGGAGCCGCCATCCTGGAAATCGGATTGATAAATGGCGATCCCGCGATGGATGAGTGGATGGTTGACGCGAATGGTCGCTTCCAACGGTGTCTGGCGCTCAGGATCGATGATCACCACGTCGCTTTCGAACGATTTGGGCATGCCATTGGCATAATGTTCGACGCGAAACTGCTTGAGCGCGATCGAAAACGGCAGTTCCTGCACCAGATAACCATCACGTACGCGCAGGAAAGCGACATTGGCACGCGTTCCTTCGGGCAGGGTCAAATTGCCTCGAAACGACAAGTTGGAGGCGGGCATGCGGCTCTCCGGCGGTACTTTGCTTTCCGGAAGATCCCGTGTCTCTATTTTTTTCCAGCCCATCAGTTCCTGGAACTTGAACGACAGGTTTCCGTCGATTAAGCCACCGATACAGATGACGACGATCGCTGTATGGGTCAGGATGTAGCCCAGGCGGTGGGCGCTGCCGGCCTTGGCAGTGATCAGTCGGCCATCGGCATTCTCCACGATGCGGAAGCGGAAGCCGCGGGCGGTCAGTAATGCGCACATCCGGCGTAAACTCTCTTCTGTCGGATGCACACTACGGTATTCCGCCTTGTGGCTGAATAGGCGCAAGGAAGATTCCGTGACGTACTCGCGCCAGGTACGGATTTCGCGCAACATCTGCGGTGTATGGCGGTAGAGGCACAAGCTGGTCGAAGCCACCAGAAACGCCAAGATGGCGATGAACCAGCCGCTGTGGTAGACATCGTAAAGACCGATGTGCTCGAACAGGGTGAACCAGAACTGCCCGAACTGCACCATGTAGTTCGGATAAGGCTCGTTCTGCTTGAGCACGGTGCCGATGATGGAGGCGATGCCCAAGGCCGTCAGCAGCGTGACGGCAAAGCGCATGGAACTCAACAGTTCATAGAGTTCGCGCGCAAACTTGTGAGACGGGCTCTTCAAAACACGGAAACGCCCACGGGTGGTCTTTGGCGCATGACGAGGCGCATCGGGGCGTAAATCAGTGCAGCCCCTGGATGTAGTCGGAAACGGCCACGATTTCCTCGTCGGTCATTTTGCTGGCAATGACTTTCATCATGGGTGCATTGGCACGTTCGCCAGAGCGGAACGCCTTGAGCTGGTTGACCGTATATTCCGCATGCTGGCCACTCAGACGCGGAAACTGGATCGGAATACCGGCGCCATTCGGGCCATGACAAGCCGCGCACGCCGGCACGCCTTTAGCCGCTAAACCGCCGCGATAGATTCTTTCGCCGAGCGAGCCGGGACCGTTTTCTTTGGCAGTCCCCCCCTTGGGCTTCTGCGCCGCGAAGTAGGCCGCTAGCTGGGTGATGTCTTGTGGCGTGAGCGTGGCCGCCAGGGGTGCCATCACCGGGCTGGCACGTTTGCCAGACTGGAAATCGCGCAGTTGTTTGGCGAGATAGGCGGCATGCTGACCCGCCAGGCGGGGATTGGCCGTGATGACGCTGTTACCGTCGGCATTGTGGCAAGCGGCACATACCGTGTTGACAAGGGTGGCGGCATCTTTGGGGGCTTCCGATTTGGTGGGCTCGGGCTTCGCGGCAGGGGCCTTGGCGGCTTCGGCGGCGGTTGCGGCATTCATACTGAGCAGGCCGGCCAGCATGAGCGCAATCGCAGGAAACTTCATGATATGCTCCTCAATATTTGGATTCAAAAACTGGCACGATTTTATCCGATTCCCGATGGGCTTGCATGGTACCATGCGGGTGTGATTGCAATACGTTCCGACATGCCACTCTTCCAGAACGCCACCTACTACATTTCCGCCCATCAGCTGAACGAATTGCCGCCGGCCGATGATTGCGTCGAGGTTGCCTTCGCCGGACGTTCCAATGCAGGTAAATCCAGTGTCATCAATACACTGGCCAACCACACGCGGCTTGCTTTCGTCAGTAAACAGCCTGGCCGCACGCAACAGATCAATTTTTTTTCGCTCGGGGAAGGTGTCTATCTAGTGGATTTGCCAGGCTACGGTTATGCCAAGGTTCCTGAGGCCATGCGCCTACATTGGCAGCGTTTGCTTTCCACATATCTATTGACACGTCCTAGCTTGCGCGGTTTGGTGCTGGTGATGGATGTCCGTCATCCACTCACGCCGTTGGATCGTCAGATGCTGGACTGGTTCTGTCCTACCGGCAAGCCGGTACACGTGTTGCTCACCAAGTCCGACAAACTGTCGAAAAGCGCAGCGCTGAGAACGCTGGCTGGGGTCAGGAAGGCATTGCAGGAAGGCTGGGGCAACCATACCGTGCAGCTTTTCTCCAGCCTGAAGAAACAAGGGGTCGAGGAGGTGGAAAAAATCGTCGGGCCCTGGCTATATTCGGCGAAACACGATATCCCAGACCCCATGCCCTAGACGCAATCCACGTTGCTCGAATTTGGTTTCGGGACGATCGCCTGGTGTCGCATAGTCCTGTACGGTATTTTCCAGCCGAGGTTCTTTCTGCAGCACTTGTAGCATCCACTCCGCATATTCCCGCCAGTCGGTCGCCAAATGGAGGTACCCTCCAGGTTTGAGCTTTTGCGCAAGCAAGGCAACGAAGGCCGGCTGGATTAGCCTGCGTTTGTGATGGCGTTTTTTGGGCCATGGATCAGGGAAAAAAATGTGCACGCCATCCAGTGTGCCGTCTGCAATCATGTCGCGCAGCACTTCCACCGCGTCATGTTGTATGACACGCAGGTTGGTCAAGCCAAGGGCCTCGATCAGTTTGAGTAAATTCCCCACTCCGGGTCCATGTACTTCAATGCCGAGATAGTCTTGGTCAGGGCGAGCCTTTGCGATTTGTGCCGTCGCCGTCCCCATGCCGAAACCGATTTCGAGGATTTTGGGGGCTACTCGACCAAACACTTTGTCCAGGTTTAGCGGTGTGGGCAGATAAGGAATCCCATATCGCGGCATGAGGGTCTCGATGGCACGCCGCTGGGCGGGTGTGAATCTTCCCTGACGCAAGACAAAACTGCGTATGGGGCGTTGGTGTTGCATGAATCAAGGGATCGACGGAAAACCCAAAGATTATATCAATGTCCAGGATCCATTCCTTTGTATGGGGCGCTTATCTCCATACTTTTGACTGTGGGGCACTGTCTCGATCCGAACCGAGAATTTCACTCTGGCATATAATCCGTCCTGTATGGACCTCAACCTCATTGCCAAAGCCTTCCTGCTCGGACTCGTCGAGGGTGCGACCGAATTCCTTCCCATCTCCAGCACCGGCCACCTGATCATCGTCGGCGATTTGCTTGCCTTCAACGACACGCGTGGTAAGGTGTTCGAGATTGTGATCCAGCTGGGCGCGATTCTGGCAGTGTGCTGGGAATACCGCGCCAAGCTCGGCCATGTGCTGGCCAGCATGAAAACGGAGGCAGCCTCGCAGCGCTTCGCCGTCAACCTGCTCGTCGCCTTCCTGCCGGCAGCGGTATTGGGGTTCTTTTTTCACCATGCGATCAAGGAATATCTATTTTCTCCCCTCACCGTGGCCTGGGCCCTGATTCTGGGAGGAGTCGCCATCTTGGCCATCGAAAAGTATGCGCCGCCACCGGATACCCATGTCGTGGACGAAATGGACTGGAAGCACGCACTCAAAGTGGGGTTCGCGCAGTGTGTGGCACTGATTCCAGGAGTGTCGCGTGCCGGCGCGACCATCCTGGGCGGCGTGATGTTCCGGCTGTCGCGCAAGGCTGCGACGGAATTTTCATTTTTTCTTGCCATTCCCACCATGTTTGCTGCGACCACATTGGATGTTTACAAAAATCATGGCAACCTCTATGCCGCGGATCTACCGATGTTCGCTACTGGCTTCGTGACGGCTTTCGTTAGCGCGCTTTTGGTGATTCGTGGCCTGCTGCGCTACGTGGCACACCACGATTTTCGCGTCTTTGCCTGGTACCGTATCTCATTCGGTGCCATCGTGCTGGCATATTTTTGGAATAGGCCCTGATCATGTGCGACTATCACACGCTCATCAATACGCTGCATGGCTTCGCCGAGCGCGCCAAGGGGGGGCATCTGACCCTGGGGGAGGCCATGGATACGCTGGATGAAGCGGCTTATGCCTTCATCGCCATCATTCTGGTATTGCCTTTCCTGCAACCACTCCCGCTGGGTCCCTTGACCGTGATCGGGGGTTTGACGTTCGCCACCCTGGGCTGGCAACTGATGCGCGGCCATGAATCGCCCGTATTGCCGGAAAAAGTCCGGCGAGTGGAATTCAGTGAACACACCTGGCACATCATCGTCAATGTTTGCCTGAAAATCGTTGGTTTTTGCCGTAAGTTCACCCGACCTCGTTATACTTTTCTGGTCAGTGGGCGCCAGGGTCAGAAGGTGGGTGGTTTCGTGCTGCTGGCCGGCGGAGCCCTGATGGCCATTCCGTTTGGTGTGTTGCCACTCAACAATGTGCTGCCGGGGTTGGCCATCCTGTTTTATGGCATCGGTGAGCTCGAGGAAGACGGCCTCATGATTTTCGTGGCGTTTTTCTGGCTGGTCGTCACGGTCGTCTATTTCAGCGTGTTTTTCATTATGCTGTGGCTGTTCGGAAAAGAGGCGCTCACCTATTTCGGCGGATAAACCATGAAGATTTTGAAATACACCCTGATCGGCGTCGGCGTTTTGATCGGTCTGGTGGCTGCGGCGCTGGTGGTGTTCGCGCTGACGTTCGATCCCAACGACTACAAGCCCTTGATCGTGAAGATGGTCAAGGAAAAGAAGCAGCGTACACTCACCATCGAAGGTGACATCAAGTTGGCGTTCTGGCCCAAAATTGGCGCTGATCTGGGCAGGGTGGCGCTGTCGGAGCGCAATGGTGGTCGGGAATTCGCCGCCGTGCAAAGCGCCAGGGTATTCGTCGCCGTGATGCCATTGCTGGAGAGACGGTTGGTGGTCGATACCGTCCACCTGGACGGGGTCAGAGCCCATCTCGTGCGTTTCAGGGATGGCACCACCAATTTCGATGACCTGTTGTCGAAGGAGGAGTCGGAGGAGATCCAATTCGACATCGATGGCGTGGTGGTACGCAACGCGGCGCTCGACCTGACCGACGAGATGGACAACCGCCATGTCCGCATCGATGGCATGTCGCTCAAAACTGGCCATATCACCAAAGATCAACCGATCGATCTGGAGACCCAATTCCATGTGATGGCGGATAACCCGAAAATGAATGCGCAGGCGGAAATCAAAGGCCGCTTGTTGGTTGATGCTGGGCACAAGCTGTTCACCGCCCAAGGACTCGATGCGACTCTGCAAGGCGATATCGACCGCGCCCATGGGCTGGAGGTCAAGATTACCGGCGACCTCGAGATCAAGCCGCAAATGGGCGAATTGCTACTGGATGATCTCAAGCTCGTCGCCAAGGCCAGCCTCGATGGCAAGACATTGGCAGTGAATTTGGCGACGCCAGGTCTCTCCGTACGTAAAGACGAGGTGAGCGGCAAGGACGTGCGTTTGGCTGTCACCCACGGGCGTGGCGACGACGTAATGACTGCCCGGCTCACCGTCGCCGACCTCGAGGGCTCACCCAGGGGGTTCCAGAGCTCCGGCATCTCCGGGGAAATCTCGGGCCGGCAGGGGACGAGAACGTTAGCGGGCCAGTTTGCTTCGCCCATCAACGGTAACTTGGAAACCCGGGTGTTCGAGTTGCCCCGGCTGGTTGGCCGGATCGATGTCAAGGATCCAGCGCTCCCACGAGGTGTCGCCAAGATTGCCCTCGACCTTAACGCGCGTGCCGATCTGAAACAGCAACGAGCTGCTGCTACCCTCGCCGCCGACATCGATGGCAGCCAGGTCAAGGGCCGGTTGGACGTGGTCGGGTTCGACCGGCCCAACGTCAGGTTCGATCTGACGGCGGATCAGTTGGACTTCAACAAATTGCTCGGCAAATCGCAGGCGGCCACGCCTGCCACGCACAAGCCGGCCAACCTGTCGGCATTGAAGAATGTGCTGGCGCAAGGCAATATCGCCATTGGTAGCATCGTCTACGCGCAATACCGTATCGCTCATTTCGCCGCCACCCTCAAGGCCGACGGGCAGGCGCTGACGGTGAGCCCGCTCAGCCTCAAGCTCGACGACAGCCAGATCAGGGGGCAGATCGGCGTCCGCCATTTCGACCAGCCGCTCTACACCTTCGACCTCGACATCGACCGGCTGGATGCGGACCGTTATCTACCCAAGGGCGACGGCAAATCCAAAACCGACCAGCCGCTCGACCTGTCCGCACTCAAGGCGCTGAATGCCGCCGGCGTGTTGCGCATCGGCAGTCTGAAAACGGGCCAATTCACCGCCTCCAATATCCGTATCGATGTCAAGGCCAATGGTGACAAGCTCGAGATCGATCCTCTGTCGCTCAAAATCGACAACAGTCAAATCCGCGGCAATGTCAGCGTCAGCCAGTTCGCCAGCCCGGTGTTCGGTTTCGATCTCGACATCGATCGGCTGGACGCCAACCGCTATCTGGCTGCGGGAGGCAGCCCGGCCGCTGCCGAAAAAAAGCCACTTGATCTTGGCATCCTCAAGCAGAT
This sequence comes from Methylophilaceae bacterium, assembly GCA_026419515.1. Lineage (GTDB taxonomy): Bacteria > Pseudomonadota > Gammaproteobacteria > Burkholderiales > Methylophilaceae > JANZZG01. The sequence continues at coordinate 20,503 of JANZZG010000018.1, read as the reverse complement.
CAAAGCCCATGGTAACCTGCGCATAGCCGAGCTGAAATATGATCGTTACCAGATCACTGGACTGCGCACCGGGCTCCGTGCCGATGGCCAAAGGCTATCGCTGTCGCCGCTGGTCGCCAAGGTCGATGACAGTACCGTCAATGCGACTTTGGGTGTGAGCCGTTTCGAACAACCGGTGTTCAGTTTCGACATGGACATCGACCGGCTGGACGCTGACCGCTACCTCACCCCAAGCCAGCCCACCGCCAAATCGTCCGGTGACACGCCCATCGACCTGACGCCGCTGAAAACGCTCAATGCCAGTGGTGACGCCAGAATCGGTTGGCTCAAGCTGGCCAACGTCAAGACCAGCAACGTCAAGCTCGCCTTCAAGGCTGCCGATGGGCAGGTCGCATTGGCGCCCTTTTCTGCCAACCTCTATCAGGGTGCCATGGCCGGCACGCTCCACGTGGATGCCCGTACCACCCCGACGATCGCCTTCAAGCAGGAGATGAAGAACATCACCATCGGCCCGCTGTTGGTGGATGCGATCAACAACGATATGCTGGATGGTCGAGGTACGCTGTCGTTGGACGTCAAAACCCAGGGTGCTACCACTGGTGCACTGAAGCGGGCGCTCAATGGCAGTGCCGTGGTCCAGCTGGCCGATGGCGCCATCAAGGGATTCGATCTCGCCGGTACCATCCGTGAAATCAAGACCAAGCTCAACGCTTTCAAAGCGCAGGGGAATGTGGGCGTGGATCGACGTAAAAAAACCGATTTCAGCGAGATGAAGGCGAGTTTCGTCATCAAGAATGGTGTGGCACACAACGACGATCTTGTCATCAAGGCGCCGTTGTTTCGCATCACTGGAAGTGGTGACATCGACATTGGCAACGAAAGGCTCGACTATCTCGCCAAACCCACCGTGGTGGCCACCCTCAAGGGCCAGGGCGGGCCAGAACTGGAAGCGCTGAATGGTATGACCATCCCGGTGAAAGTGACCGGCAGTTTCTCCGACCCGAAATATGCGCTCGATTTCGCTGCCATCGGCGCGGCGTTGGCACAAAAAAATCTGCTCGGCAACATGGCGGGCAGCAAAGGCGATGCGGTGCAAAAGCTGTTGTCAGGGGACAAAACCGGAGCATTGGAAAGCTTGATGGGCGGCAAGCATGAGAGCGCAGCCACGCCTGCTGCGCCAGCGCCCACCTCTGCGCCAGACGCTGCACCGGCCCAAGCCACCGGAGGCGCTACTCCCGATGCGGCACCTGCTGCTGCTCCACCGGCTCAGCCGGAGCACCCCCCCAAACCTACCCCAGAAGAAAAAATCAGGAAAAAACTGAACAAGCTACTCGGCTTATAAGTCGACGGCTAACTGGCAGCCCCCTGGGGAAGGTCACGTTTCTTCACTCAGAGCAGCCAGCTGCTCTGCTTGATACTCGCTGGCCAAAGCGCTGACCAGTTCATCCAAGTCGCCATCCATGATGGCATCGATTTTGTACAAGGTGAGGTTGATGCGGTGGTCAGTGACGCGCCCTTGTGGGAAATTGTAGGTGCGGATACGCTCGCTTCTGTCACCGCTGCCGATCAAGCTTTTGCGGATAGCGGCTTCCTTGGCCTGTTGCTCGCGCAGCTGGGCATCCCGAATGCGCGCTGCCAGCACCCGCATGGCCGAAGCCTTGTTGGCATGCTGGGAGCGTCCATCCTGGCATTCTGCGACGATCCCCGTCGGCAGATGGGTGATGCGTACGGCGGAGTCGGTCTTGTTGACGTGCTGCCCGCCTGCACCGCTGGCACGAAAAGTCTCGATGCGCAGATCGGCGGGGTTGAGCGCTATCTCGGCGATTTCGTCCGCTTCCGGCATCACCGCCACGGTACAAGCCGAAGTGTGGATACGGCCTTGGGATTCGGTTTCCGGCACGCGCTGGACTCGATGTCCGCCGGATTCGAATTTCAATTTTGAGTAAGCACCCTGTCCCTCGATACGGGCGATGATTTCACGGTAGCCCCCCAGATCGGATTCATTGGCCGAAATCACCTCGACCCTCCAGCCTTTTCGTTCGGCATAACGCGTATACATACGGAACAAATCTCCCGCGAACAGGGCAGATTCATCGCCCCCCGTCCCGGCACGGATTTCCAGGAAAATGCTACGTTCATCGTTGGGGTCCTTGGGCAGTAGCAGTTTTTGCAGTTCGGTCTCGGCGGCTTCCAGCCGGGCTTTGCCTGCGGCGATTTCCTCTTCTGCAAATGCTTTCATCTCGGGATCGGACAACATTTCCCGAGCTGCGGCGATGTCCGCCTCGATCTGACGATAACGGCGGAATTGCTCGACCACCGGCGTGATGTCGGCGTGCTCGCGCGACAACTTACGGTAGGTGTCCAAGTCCGCAGTTGCATCTGCACTGGACAACAGGCGATTGAGTTCTTCGAGCCGTTCGCTTAGGGTGGCAAGCTTTTTTTCCAGGGAGGGTTTCATCGAAAAATCACGGCATGCCGGTACGCGACCGCGTACCGGCTCAAGGAACGAGCAGACTATTTTTCCAGCGTTTTCTTCAGGTGTTCGAGTCCCGATTTGAATATTTCGGTAATCGTATTTTTGGCGGCCTCATCGTCTTGCCCTTTTTGGGCAGGATTGTTGGGGTCTTTGCGTTTGAACATGCTGCGCCAGGTCACGATGGATTTGTCACCCGCTGCATCGACTTTGAGCGTGGCACTGTATTCACGCACGGGTAGCACGCTTTCCGTAATGTCGTACTTCATGGTCATCGCCGCCGCATCATATGCGGTCAGGGTTTCGTGTACGGTGCCACCATCTTTCAGCGTCAACACGCGGGTGGCGCCGGCTTCGGTGCTCTTGCCACTGGTGATTTCCGTTTTGGCGATGGCTGGATGCCATGCCCCCATGTCACCAAAATTCCCTACGATGGCCCACACTTTATCCGCGGGGGCATTGATTTCGATGCTCTCCTTGACGCGAAGGGTTTCATCGAGTGCGGCCTGGGCAGCGGAGGCCATTAACAGTAACGCGAGAAGCCCAAACGATTTTTTGCTCATTTTCACCTCTTTGTTGATATCGTGGAAGAAATAAAACGCCCGCAGGCGCCGCGCGACATCATAACGGCTGTCGGAAAAGTTATCCACGTATCTGAAACATCTGTCGCAACAATGCTTCGAGACGTTCACGCTCCTCAGCCCTACTCTGGTTCAATGCGTGGCTGGGACCATGCAACAGCTTGTTGGTGAGTGCCTGGCTCATCGCCTCCAGCACCGCATGTGGATCTTCGCCTTGGCGCAAGGCTTTCTGCGCTTTTTCTACCTCATGGCGGCGTAACCTTTCGGCGTGGTCACGCAGCGCGCGTATAGTGGGAACCGCCTCGCGCGCCTCCAGCCAACGCATGAAATGGTCGACCCGCACATTGATGATGGCCTCGGCTTGCTCGGCGGCTTGGCGGCGGTTGCCTATCCCTTCTTGAACGATTTCGGCGAGGTCATCCACGGTGTAGAGAAAAACGTCGTCCAGATCGGCGACCTCGGCCTCAATGTCGCGTGGTACGGCGAGATCGACCATGCACATGGGGCGATGCCGTCGAGCCTTGATGGCACGTTCCACCATGCCTAGCCCGATGATGGGCAGCTGACTGGCGGTGGAAGTGACGACGATGTCGAATTCGGCCAGGCGCTCCGGTAGCTCGCCCAGCAACATGGTCCTGCCCCCAAGGCGTTGTGCCAGCTGTGCGCCGCGGGCCAGAGTACGGTTGGCTATGGTAAGGCTGGCAGGATGCTGGGCGGCGAAGTGCTCGGCACACAGCGCTATCATCTCCCCTGCACCGACGAACAATACTCTTTGGTCGTGTAGTTCACCGAAGATGCGTTGAGCCAGCCGTACCGCCGCGGCCGCCATGGACACCGAGCTCGCTCCGATGTGGGTGGTGGTACGCACTTCCTTGGCGACTGCAAAGGTTTTTTCGAACAGTTTGTGCAGCAACGTTCCCAAGGTACCGGCATGTTCGGCGATCTTCACCGCCTGCTTCATCTGGCCAAGAATCTGCGGCTCGCCCAGCACCATGGAATCCAGACCGCAAGCGACACGAAAAGCATGTCTGACCGCTTCCTGTTGTGGCAGGCTGTAGGTATAAGGCTGGATGACCTGCGGTTCGATATGGTGATACCGTGCCAGCCATTGCAGGGCCATTTGCGGCGCGTCGGTGTGGCAGTACAGTTCGGTGCGGTTGCAGGTGGAAAGAATGGCGGCTTCCTTTACCTCATGGTGACGCGTCAGATCGCGCAGCGCCTCTGCCAGGGTTTCGTTCTGGAAGGCGACGTTTTCGCGGATGGCAAGCGGAGCGGTGACGTGGTTGACGCCGAGGGCAAACAGATGCATGCCACAATTTTCCAGGATAGCGGGGCCTTAAGCAACAATTTCAGACTGTTAGCACTTGCCGATTGCGGTTAAAATGCCATCTTTGGGATTTTGCGTGGAGCCATCATGAGTAAGCAGTACCGTATCGCCCCTAGCATACTGTCGGCAGATTTTGCCAAGCTGGGACAGGAAGTGACCGACGTCATTGCCTCCGGTGCCGACATGATCCATTTCGACGTGATGGACAACCATTATGTGCCCAACTTGACCTTTGGCCCGCTAGTGTGCGAATCACTGCGCAAGGTGACCGACGCCATCATCGACGTGCACCTGATGGTCAAACCGGTGGACCGCATCATTCCGGATTTCATCAAGGCCGGCGCCAACATCATCACTTTCCACCCGGAAGCCTCCGAGCACATCGACCGTTCGCTGGCCCTGATCAAGGAGGGTGGCTGTAAGGCAGGCTTGGTGTTCAATCCGGCCACCGCCTTGCATCACCTGGATTACGTGATGGACAAGATCGACATGATACTGTTGATGTCGGTGAACCCGGGGTTTGGCGGGCAGAAGTTCATCCCGACTACACTGGACAAACTGCGCGAGGCGCGCGCCAGGATCGATGCCTATACGGCCAAGACCGGTCGTGAAATCTGGCTGGAAATCGATGGTGGGGTGAATGTTTCCAACATCGCCGAGATCGCCCGTGCCGGGGCGGATACTTTCGTCGCCGGGTCGGCCGTGTATGGCGCCGGCAAGGACAGCGACCCGCACCGTTATGACACCATCATGGGTGCATTGCGTGCCGAACTGGCCAAGGTTTGATGCCGTGAAAGCGGTTTTCTTGTTGCTGGCCACTTTGCTGCTTGCGGGTTGCGACAAACTCACCGGCGCGGCCGACCAGAAGATCGCCGATGCTGAGGCCATCGGTTTTGCTTGTCGCGTCTCACAGAAGTCGCCGGAAGACTGTATGAAGGAAAACGAGGCGCACCCACCTTCTGCCATTTTGGATGGCTGGAAAACGGCAGATGAAGAAATCAAGGAAGGCAAGCTGGATCCCGCCATGAGCAATATAGCAGTCAAGAAAGAAGACCCAGCCTCGGGTGAAACGCAAAAACCGACCGAGGGTGAAACCGACAAAAAAGAAGAAAAGCCCGAAGAAAGCCCGAAGGATTCCACAAAGCCTGAAGCAGGCAAGGATGACAAAGCCGCCAAGGTCGGGGCGCCCAAAGACGCCAAGGCGGCCGACGACAAGGACAAGGCGGCGCATTGATGGACATGGCGAGATTTCCGCTGGCGATCGAGGCCGTGGTGATCGACCTCGACGGCACTTTACTCGACACCGCACCCGATCTGGCCGAAGCCGGCCGGCGCATGATGCTGGAACTGGGATTGCCGCCGGCCCCCGAGCAAACCATCAAGACCTTTATCGGCAATGGTGTCTCGCGTCTGATCAAGCGTATCCTGACCGGCACCTTGGAGGGTGAACCGGATGCGGCACTGTTTGACCGCGCCAAGCCTATCTACGAAAAGCATTATGCCGAGGTGGTGAGTCTGCACAGCCGGCCTTTCCCCGAGGTGGTGGAAGGCCTGCAGGCGCTGAAACGGTCGGGCTACCGCCTGGCCTGCATCACCAACAAGGCGGCGAAATTCACCGTGCCTCTGCTCAAGGATACCGGCCTGTATGACTATTTCGAGCTGATTCTGTCCGGCGACTCGCTGCCCAAACGCAAGCCCGACCCCATGCCTTTGCTGCACGCCTGCGAACACTTCGGCATCACGCCCGACAGGATGCTGCTGATCGGAGACTCCCTCAACGACACCCAGGCCGCACGTGCGGCGGGCTGCCATGTATTCTGCGTGCCCTACGGCTACAACCGCGGGCGGCATGTCAACGAACTGGACCTGGACGCCGTGGTCGACAACCTGCTGGTGGCCACTCGTCTCATCCGCAAGGCATCATGAAGTCCTTCTTCTTCCCCGGAACAAGCTGGCGATGGTGGCATTGAGTCGTCCGTCGCGCCTGGCAGTGCGCTGAACTGCCGATTCGCCAACTTTTCGGGAATTTTGATCATGGACAAACAGGAATTCGATACGCTCGCCGGTCAAGGATACAACCGCATTCCGCTGGTCGCCGAGACCTTTGCCGATCTCGACACCCCGCTGTCGATCTATCTCAAGTTGGCCAACCGGCCCTACTCTTACCTGCTGGAGTCGGTACAAGGCGGTGAGCGCTTCGGCCGCTATTCCTTCATCGGTCTGCCGGCGCGCCGCCGTATCGTCGTTCGTGGGCGCAATGTCGAGGTAAGGTGGATGGATGAAGTGACCGAAGCCGCCGCCGACGTCGACCCGCTGGATTTCATCCAGCACTACCAGACACAGTTCAAGGTGGCACCCGTTTCCGGATTACCGCGTTTTACCGGCGGGCTGGCCGGCTATTTCGGCTATGACACCGTCCGTTACATCGAGCGCAAGCTGGCCCGTACCGAGAAGCCGGATGTGCTGGGCACCCCCGACATCCTGCTGCTGCTGACCGAGGAGCTTGCCGTGGTGGACAATCTGACGGGCAAGCTGAGTCTCATCGTGTATGCCGACCCGGCGCAGCCGGACGCTTATGAACAGGCGCGCTACCGCCTGCATGCACTGGTAGAGGGCTTGCGCCAGCCCGTCCCCATCCCGTCCTCGCCGCCGATGCAGGCAGCAACCGCGCGGTCGGAATTCGGCGAGGCCCGCTTCAAGGCTGCGGTGGAACAGGCCAAACGCTACATCTTCGACGGCGATATCATGCAGGTGGTGCTGTCGCAGCGCATGTCACAACCGTTCCACGCCTCGCCACTGTCCCTCTATCGTGCACTGCGTAGTCTCAATCCTTCGCCTTACCTGTTTTACTATGACATGGGGGATCACCACATTGTCGGTTCCTCGCCGGAAATCCTGGCGCGACTGGAAGGCGACACCGTCACCGTGCGCCCCATCGCCGGTACTCGTCCGCGTGGCGGGACGCGGGCGCAGGATCTGGCGCTGGCTACCGAACTGCTGGCCGACCCCAAGGAACGTGCCGAACATGTCATGCTGATCGATCTTGGACGCAATGACGTGGGACGCATTGCCGAGGTTGGGTCGGTCAAGGTCACCGAAAACATGGTGATCGAACGGTATTCTCATGTCATGCACATTGTGTCCAACGTCGAAGGCAGGCTCAAGCCTGGCATGGATGCCATCGACGTGCTCAAGGCCACGTTTCCGGCCGGCACGGTCTCCGGTGCGCCCAAGGTCAGGGCCATGGAGATCATCGATGAGCTGGAGCCCAGCAAGCGCGGCATCTATGCCGGTGCCGTCGGCTATCTCGGCTTCAATGGTGACATGGACGTGGCTATTGCCATACGTACTGCGGTGATCAAGGATGGTACGCTATATGTACAGGCCGGGGCTGGCATCGTGGCCGACTCGGTACCCGACAGCGAGTGGATGGAAACCCAGAACAAGGCCAAGGCCGTGTTGCGCGCCGCCGAATTGGCGCTCGCGGGCCTCGATACACAGTTGCACCGCTAGGAGCAGAACATGATGTTGATGATCGACAACCATGATTCTCTCCCCCATAACCGGGTGCAATATGTGTGTGAACTCGGCCAGGAAGTGGTGGTGTATCGCAACGACGAAATCGATCTGGACAAGGTGGCGGAACTCAAGCCGCGCTACATCGTGATCTCTCCCGGCCCTTGCACACCCGCCGAAGCGGGCATTTCGGTGCCGCTGATCCGGGCGTTTTCCGGCAAGGTGCCGATCCTGGGCGTGTGTCTGGGCCACCAGAGCATCGGTCAGGCTTTCGGTGGCAGGATCGTGCATGCCAAACAGCTGATGCATGGCAAGACCTCTCCCGTGTTCCACAAGGATGTCGGGGTGTTCAAAGGCCTGCCCAGCCCGTTCACGGCCACGCGTTACCACTCGCTGGTGATCGAGCGGGAAACCTGCCCGAATTGCCTGGAGATAACCGCCTGGACGGAGGATCAGGAGATCATGGGAATACGCCACAAGACGCTGCCGGTGGAAGGAGTGCAGTTTCACCCGGAATCCATCCTGACGGAATACGGTCACGAACTTTTGCGCAATTTTCTCGAGGCTTACTGAATGCTGGCAGCCAAGGACGCACTGCACAAGCTGATCGCCCGCATCGACCTGACACGGGATGAGATGCTGGAGGTGATGTCGCAGATCATGCGCGGCGAATATACCCCGGCGCAGATGGCCGGCGTGCTGGTGGCCCTGCGCATGAAAGGGGAAACCGTGGAGGAAATCGCTGCCGCGGCCCAGGTGATGCGTGATTTCTCCACCAAGGTGGCGGTGCAGGCCGACACCCATCTGGTGGACACGTGCGGAACGGGAGGCGACGGCATCCAGACCTTCAACGTTTCCACCGCGTCCGCCTTCGTGGCGGCCGCGGCCGGTGCAAAAGTGGCCAAGCACGGCGGCCGTTCGGTGTCTTCCACCTGCGGCAGCGCGGACGTGCTGGAGGCGCTGGGGGTCAACGTCAACCTGACGCCGCAACAGGTGGCCCGTTGCGTGGATGCGCTTGGCATCGGTTTCATGTTCGCCCCCAACCACCATAGTGCGATGAAGCATGCGGCGCCGGTGCGGCGCGAACTGGGGGTGCGCACCCTGTTCAATCTGTTGGGCCCGCTCACCAACCCGGCCGGGGCCCGCAACCAGGTACTGGGAGTGTTCGATCGTGCACTCACCGCCAAACTAGCGCAGGTGCTCGAACGGCTGGGCAGCTCTCATGTGCTGGTGGTGCATGGGGCCGATGGGATGGATGAAATCTCTTGTTCTGGAGATACTTACGTGGCGGAACTGAATGATGGGGAGATCCGCGAATACGTGCTCAATCCGACCCAGTTCGGTTTGCCGCTGCATCGCACCGAGGACATTCGTGTGCGTGATGCCGAAGAATCCAAAACCATCATTCTCGACGTGCTGGCCGGCAAACCCGGGCCGGCGCGCGACATCGTGCTGCTCAATGCTGGTGCGGCGATTTATGCGGCAAATCTGGCGGCGACCCTGCCGGATGCCATCCTGCGGGCCGCACGAGCCATCGACGATGGCAGTGCAGCGCGCAAGTTGCAACAACTCATGGCATTCACCACGGCGGTATGAGTACCACGCCGCTTCCCCTCTACACCCCCGCACAGCGTCGCGCCTTGGCAGAGGCCAAGCTGGATGCTTTTTTTGCCGGGATGCCAGCGGCCCTGCGGGCAGAAGTGATGGGCCTGCCCGAACGCATTGCGCGTATGAACGCCGGGACGCAGGTCAAACTGAAGGAGGTGCTGCGTACCGCCGACCGCATCTTCGCCCACGCCGCACAATTTGCCGCGTGCACGCGCGGCTGTGGTCATTGCTGCCATGTCCATGTGCCGATCGCCGATTTCGAGGCACATTACATTGCGCACCACACCGGACGTGCTGCCAGATTAATCCGCCACAGCATTCCACACGACCGTATGGACTATTCCAGCAAGACGCCGTGCACTTTTTTGCGCGACGGTGAGTGCTCGATTTATCCGTTCCGTCCGCTGACCTGCCGCATGCACCTCAACTTCGACGTGGATGCCCATTGGTGTCTGCACGAGAACTGGAACCACCCGGACGCGGCCATCCCGCGCCCCGACATCGGCCCGCTGATGCAGGCTTACGCCTTGCTGGGCGGGAAATCGCCCGTGATGGCCGATATCCGTGATTTCTTTCCGGCTGCAAACTGAAACCATGTCCGACATCCTCGACCAGATCCTCGAAACCAAGCATGCCGAAGTGATCGAGGCGATGGAGCGCACGCCGCTGATCCTGCTGCGCAACCAGGCGCTCGATGCCGAACCGCCGCGCGACTTCGTCGGTGCCCTACGCGCGAAGCTCGCCGCCGGCAGGCCCGCCGTGATCGCCGAAATCAAGAAGGCCAGCCCGTCCAAAGGCGTCATCCGTGAGGATTTCCGCCCGGCCGAGATCGCCGCCAGCTACGCTGCGCATGGTGCGGCCTGCCTGTCGGTGCTGACCGATGCGCGCTATTTCCAGGGCTGCGCGGAGTACCTGAAGCAGGCGCGGGCGGTGTGCGGGCTGCCGGTATTGCGCAAGGATTTCATGATCTCGCCCTACCAGGTCTATGAAGCGCGCGCCATGGGTGCCGACTGCATCCTGCTGATCGCCGCCGCACTGCATCTGCCACGCATGCTGGAACTCGAGAGCATCGCGCACGATCTCGGCATGGCGGTGCTGGTCGAAGTCCACAACGGTGAGGAGCTGGCGCTGGCATTGCAGCTGGAAACGCCGCTCATCGGCATCAACAACCGTAACCTGCGCACATTCGAGGTGAAGCTGGAAACCACGCTGGAGCTGCTTGACCGGATTCCACGGGATCGCATCGTGGTCACGGAAAGCGGCATCTTCACGCCGCAGGATGTGGCGCTGATGCGCAGCCATGGGGTGCATGCCTTTCTGGTCGGCGAAGCCCTCATGCGCCAGCCGGATCCCGGCGTAGAATTGGCCCGCGTATTCGCATAAGGAACACTCATGACTTACGGTAAATATCCCGCGACCCGCCCGCGCCGCATGCGGCGCGACGATTTTTCGCGCCGCCTGATGCGGGAGCACGTTTTGACGCCCGATGACCTGATCTATCCGGTGTTCGTGCTGGATGGCACTGCACGTATCGAGGCAGTCCCCTCCATGCCCGGTGTCCACCGCCAGAGCATCGATCGGCTGCTCAAGACGGCGGAAGAATGTGTCAAAAACGGCATCCCGGCGCTGGCATTGTTTCCGGTGATCGACCCAGGGCTAAAATCCCTGGATGCTGCAGAAGCCCATAATCCGGACGGCCTGGTCCCGCGCGCCATCAGGGCACTGAAGGCAGCCTTCCCGGAACTGGGCATCATCACGGACGTGGCGCTGGATCCGTATACCGTCCATGGACAGGACGGCCTGATTGATGACAGCGGTTATGTGATGAATGACGCCACGGTGGCGGTGCTGGTCAAACAGGCGCTGTGCCACGCCGATGCAGGCGCAGACGTGGTCGCCCCCTCGGACATGATGGACGGCAGAGTCGGCGCCATCCGCCAGGCACTGGAATTCGACGGCCATGTCCATACCCGCATCCTCGCCTATTCCGCCAAATACGCTTCCAGTTATTACGGGCCGTTCCGCGACGCGGTGGGATCGGCGGCCAACCTGGGCAAGGGCGACAAGATCACTTACCAGATGGATCCGGCCAATTCCGATGAAGCCATCCGGGAAGTCGCACTGGATCTGGAAGAAGGCGCCGACATGGTGATGGTGAAGCCCGGCATGCCTTATCTCGACATCGTACGTCGGGTGAAGCAGGAGTTCGGCGTACCCACTCTGGCCTACCATGTGAGCGGTGAATACGCCATGCTCAAAGCGGCGGCGCAACACGGCTGGCTGGACGAAAAAGCCTGCGTGCTCGAAGCCATGTTGTGCTTCAAGCGGGCCGGTGCCGACGCCATCCTGACCTACTACGCGCTGGACGTGGCGCGCTGGTTGAACGACCGTTAGCGTTCCTGTCCGGTGTGGGCGATGCGCTCCCGCTCCAGCTTGATGATGTAGCGCTGGATCAGAGACTGCATGCCGGGGCGGATGTCCACAAACTTGCAGCCTGCACGCCGGCTTTTGCTGCCGTTTTTCAGAGTCGTTTCCCACATATTTTGGACAGAGAGCGTGAACTCTGCGGTCCCCACGCCGGGCAACTCTAGGCTGCAACCGGGGAATACCGCGCCGATGGAAAATTCTATGCTGGTATGCGCGGGAATGATGATGCCCACTCCGCCAGCGCTGATATCGGCAAGTGTGACTTCCTCTGTTCCACCATCTGGAACTGGAATACGGCATTTCAGGGGATTGACGAGCGGTGTTGCCAGCCGGTAGTACTCCCGTCGCTGGAGACGCAACACCTCGCCGGGAATGGCGATCCTGAACGCATCCCGTCCTTCGAAATGGGCCGGTTCGACTTTGTTGCTGACCCATTGGATTTTGACGTTATCCAGCGCGGTGACGAAAATGACTTTTTCGCTTTCCAGAAAACGGCGATTCATGACGGCATTGCCTCCGCAATCGAGGATCAAGGCATGCGCGTCGGGAACGACTTCTAGCACCGAGGTCAAAAGCAAATCATTGCCCGCATTGAAAAACGCGCTGACCAAGGCATTGCGGCTCACCAACCCCCGCATGATGCGCACGATCTCTAAGGGGTCATGTACCAAGAACCGTGCGTTATCCTGGCTCGAATCGATTTCGCGTTTGATGAAATTATGCTCCGTCATGTTCTCCTGCAAGCAGAGCTTCGACATACGCCGCCCGTGCCCGCGCGGGGCCACCACTCGCATTTCGAAGTGAAATCCGCGCATCCTCGGGCGTGAATATACTCAATCGCACCGGCCCTCCCGGACTTTCGATGGTATACACCGGAATGCGACGCCGCCCATTCCCAGATTGATGAATGCGTTCCTTTACCTGGTAAGGGATCTTATGGTTGAGTAGGAAGAGTTCCACTTCCTTGTCACTATCGGCGAACAGATGAATTTCGGTTTCAGCGTATCGGCCTGCCGTGCCTTCCAGCACAGCCCCTGTGAGCTGGGGATCGAAACGCGCCAACAAGCGCATGGTAGCCAATGCGTTCTGGCGCAGCTGACGCAAGAATGCGGCATGGTGTTCACCTCGATAGATTTCGTGATACAGACGTAGCTCCGATTCGATTTCTGCATTTCCAGGCAAGCAGTGCGCATCCTCCATCCCCAGCTGACGGGCGGCTTTGCGCTTGGCAAAAGCAAAATCGGTAATACCTTCTTCCGCCATTATGCGGGCAGCTTGCTGGGCCACCAACTGACGCAAGTGATGCTGACGTACTGAGAGCTCCTTGGCCATCTCAATATGAAGCCTCCTGGGCTGCAGAGGTTGGTTCTGCGTGTTCCGCTGGTTCTTCATCGCCGAGAATGTTGCTTTCACCCGTGTCTGCCATGGGTGGGAGGAATTCCTGGTAAAAGTATTCATAGAAGCCGCTCTCTCCTTCACCCATGCGCAGTCCGGAATGGGGATCGATTTTCGCCTGCACCACGCCTGGTGGCACCGGATAGGGTTCGTCCGGAACGCCACGCAGTACTCGTCCCATGTAATTGATCCACATGGGCAGCGCGGCATGCCCACCGGTTTCCTGGCTTCCTAGTGAGCGGGGTTGGTCATGGCCAATCCAGACGACTGCGACTTGAGATCGGTTGTAGCCGGCGAACCAGGCATCCACCATGTTGTTGGTGGTACCGGTCTTGCCCGCCAGGTCATAGCGCCCCAATTCGCGCGCCTTGGCTGCCGTACCGATGCGGGTGACGTCTTGCATCATGTTCGTCATCAGAAAAGCGTTACGGGGATCGATGACACGCGGTGCCTCTCCGCCTGCACGCAGTGGTCTGGTCTGCTCGATGATGTTGCCTTTGCTGTCTATGACCTTGGAGATCAAATAAGGTTTGACGCGATATCCACCATTGGCAAACACGGCATAGGCGCCAGCCATCTGCCATGGCGTCACGGACCCCGCCCCGAGTGCCATTGCCAGATAGGGGGGATGATCCTTGGCGGAAAAACCGAAGCGCTGAATGTAATCGCGCGCATAATTGATCCCAATATGCTGCAGGATGCGGATCGAGACCATGTTTTTCGACTTGGTCAGCGCGGTGCGCAATCGCATCGGTCCTTCGAATTTACCATCGAAGTTTTGCGGTGCCCATTCGCTGCCGCTGCCGGTTTCTTCCGCACTGATGACGATGGGCGCATCGTTGATGACCGTCGCGGGGGTGAGGCCTTTTTCCAGCGCGGCTGAATAAATGAAAGGCTTGAAACTGGATCCCGGCTGACGCCAGGCTTGGGTCACGTGGTTGAATTTGTTACGGGCAAAATCAAATCCACCGACCAAAGCCCGTACCGCGCCGGTGTTGGGGTCGAGCGCCACCAACGCAGCCTCGACTTCGGGGAGCTGCATTACACTCCATTGTCCATTGTCGGCTTGATGGATGCGAATGATCGCGCCAGGACGAATTTTCTGTTTCTCTGGAGCTTTTTCACTCAGTGCTTTGGCCACCAGCTTCAAGCCTTCTCCTGTGATTTCCTCGATATGGCCATTCGCCCGGAACACTTTTAGATGCTTGGGCGAAACTTCCAGCACCACGGCGGGTTGCAGGTCTCCATAAGCTTCGATGCCGTCGAGGGTTTCCTCCATCAGCTGCTCGACCTTTGCTCCGGCTTTTTCCAGTGGCACGTACCCCTCCGGCCCCCGATAGCCATGCCGACGGTCATAGTCCATGATGCCACGCCAAACCGCTTCGTTGGCGGCTTCCTGATTTTTTTTGAGTAACGTGGTGATCACCCGGAGGCCGCTGCTGTATATGCGCTCTTGAAAGCGCCCGTACAATTCTTGCCGAACGATTTCCGCCACGTAGTCGGCGGCCAGTTCGTGCGATTGACGCCTGGTCCTGAAGCGTAGTTCCTGTTTAAGGCTTTTTTGGTATTCCTGTTCGTCCAAGTAGTTCAATTCCCGCATGCGATGCAGGACATAACGCTGGCGTGCCTGGGCTCGGGTGAGGTTGGTGAACGGATTGTAGCGCGAAGGCGCCTTGGGCAGTCCTGCCAGCATGGCGTATTCTGCGGTGGTCAGCGCATCGAGGGGTTTGCCGAAATATACTTGGGCGGCTGCGGCAAATCCGTAAGCGCGCTGACCCAGATAAATCTGGTTGATGTAGAGCTCGAGAATCTGGTCTTTGGTGAGGCTATGTTCGATCTTGATCGCCAAGAGGGCTTCGCTGATCTTGCGCTTTAAGGTTTTTTCGCTGGAAAGAAAGAAATTGCGCGCCACTTGCATGGTGATGGTGCTCGCGCCTTCTTTGGCGCTGCCAGCACTGAGATTGGCGAGTGCGGCGCGCAATACGCCCAGGCTATCCACCCCGCCATGCTGGTAGAACCGCTCGTCCTCCGCAGCCAAAATCGCCTGCTTCATGCGGGTAGGGACATCCTTGATCTTGACCAACGCACGGCGTTCCTCACCGAACTCACCAATCAGATACCCATCTTCGGAATATATCCGCAACGGAATCTTGGGTCGGTAATCGGTCAATGCTTCGAGGGAAGGCAATTCGGAATAGATCATCATGGCAGCAAGACCTATGAGCGCCATCACCGACAGACTCATCACCAGGGCCGTCAGGAGCAGGTATTGCCACCACTTGCTGGGGAACATGGAAAGAAAAACCCGTTGTATTTTTCCAAAGTCAATTATAAGCTGCCACGATACAAATTAAAAACTAAAAAAATTCTTTACTCTGCCGATAGTTGCTGCTAGGATTTAACGTAAATTGTTTGCATTGCATGTAACGGGTCGACGCAGAAGGGGTTTTAGCTTGTTTGATTTCTTCAAGGCGCGCACGCCACCGCTCATTGGGGTCGATATCAGTACGGCATCGGTCAAGATGGTGGAGTTGGCCGAGGAAAACAAAGGCCATTATCGCCTCGAGCGTTATGCCATCGTTCCCTTGCCGCGTGATGCGGTGGTGGATGGCAATATCGCCAACCTGGAACAGGTGGGGGAAACCATACGCCGAGCTTGGAAAATTCTTGGGACACGGGAAAGAAATGCTGCCTTGGCCGTGCCAGCGGCGGCGGTCATCAGCAAAAAGGTCAATTTGCCCGCTGGATTGAACGAGCTGGAAATGGAGCTTCGGGTCGAAGCCGAGGCCAACCAGTACATCCCGTTTTCTCTGGACGAGGTCAATATCGATTTCCAGGTTTTGGGCCCCGTAGCCAACAGTACGGAGGAGGTCGAAGTCCTGATTGCCGCTTCCAAGAAAGAGCGTATCGAAGATCGTACCGCAGTGGCCGAGCAAGGGGGGCTCAAAGCGGTCATCGTGGATGTGGAAACGTATGCCACGGAAGCCGCCTACAGCCTGGCCGCCAGCCAGCTACCCAATGCCGGCCAGGGACAGACGGTGATGATCGTGGACGTAGGTGCACAAATGATACACATCGACGTGTTGCATGACGACCAGTCCGTCTATACCCGTGAGCAATCCTTTGGGGGCAACCAGCTCACCCAGGAGATCATGCATCGCTACGGCCTGTCTTATGAAGAAGCGGAAATCGCCAAACGCAAGGGGGGGTTGCCCGAAAACTATGCCTCCGAAGTGTTGCAGCCATTCATTCAGTCCCTCGCCATGGAAATTGCCCGCGCCGTGCAGCTATTCAAAAATTCCACCCCATACGGAGTCGACCACATCATGCTGGCAGGAGGATGCGCTTCCATCCCGGGCGTGGTAGAGGCCGTTAAGGCACGCACACAGATCAATACCGTCGCGGCCAACCCTTTCATCGACATGAAACTGGCCAAGCACATTCACCCAGATCAACTGGCCGTTGACGCGCCCTCGTTGATGATCGCGTGTGGCTTGGCTTTGCGGAAGTTCGACGCATGAGAATACGCATCAATCTACTTCCATATCGTCAAGAACGCCGCAAAGAAAGGCAGCGCCAGTTCAGCCTGATGGCCATCGCCATGGTAGTCTTGGGCGCGGCCATCGTGTTTTCCGGTTATACCTACATCAGTGCCCAGATCGATGCGCAGAATTCTCGCAACATGCGGCTCAAAAACGCCATCGCCCAGCTCGACCGCCAGATCAAGGAAATCGAAGGCTTGAAAAGCAAGATCGGCGAACTCAAGGAACGCATCCAGGCCGTCGAATCCCTGCAGCACAACCGTTCCGTCGCTGTCATGATGCTCGATGAAATTGCGCGCCGAGTGCCGGAAGCGGTGACCCTCAAAAGCATCCGGCAAAAAGACAACGTAGTCACGCTAGAGGGGGTTGCAGATACCAACGCACGGGTTGCCACGCTGATCAGCAACTTCAATAACTCCACGCTGCTGGAGTCGCCCCAGTTGGTCGAGGTCAAATCGGTCATCCTGCCTTCGCCTTCTGGTCAAAAAGGTTTGGCCAGCCCGACCAAGGTGAGTGCTTTCATCATGACGGTCAAAACGAAAAAGACGGCGCCGGAAGCGGAGAAAAAACCCTCCGGCAAAAAAGGGGGCTAACAGTGGATTTGAATGACCTCCGTAACATTGATTTCAAGAACGTGGGCGAGTTGCCACTGGCGATCAAGGCCGTGCTGCTGCTTGCTATTTTGCTCGGCGTCGTTTTCTTGGGCGCCGCCTTGGTTTGGAAACCCATGCTCGATGAATTGGAGCAGGTACGTACCGAGGAATGGGGCCCCGACAAAAAGAGTGGCCTGCGTGGCACTTTCGAATCCAAGCTTGCCTTGGCTGCCAATTTGGAGGGCTATAAACAGCAGCTCAAGGAAGCCGAACAAAAATCGAACATTCTGCTCCAGCAGTTGCCGGACAAGTCACAGATGGATGGGCTGCTGGCCGACATCAATCAGGCGGGCATCGGTCGCGGATTGGAATTCGAGTTATTCAAGCCAGGCCAAGAAAAACCCTCCGCCTTGTACGCAGAATTGCCGATCACCATTCGCGTGTTGGGCAATTATCACGAGCTGGGGGCTTTTGCCGCCGATGTCGCGAAAATGCCGCGCATCGTCACCCTGGAAAACATCGCGATCGGCGCCGCAACCAAGGATGCCAAGGCTGTCCCCGGCAAATTGGCCATGGATGCGGTTGCCAGGACTTATCGTGCATTGGATAAAAGCGAGATACAGCCCGTGGGCAAGAAGAAAGCCCCGCCCAAACCGGCAGGCGGGGAAAAAGGGCCAGCGGGGGCAGCCCATAAGTAAGGAAAGTCAATGAGAATGATACGCTTCGCACTGCTGGCTTCTATCTTGTTGACGACGGGGTGTTCCGGCGCCAAGGAAGATGACCTCGACCTCTGGATGAAACAACGTAAGGCTCAAACCAAGGGTACTATAGAGCCACTCCCGGAACTGAAGAAATATACCCCGTTCGTCTACAACGCCGACGGTGCGTTGAGTGACCCGTTCAAAGGACGCATGGCGATCGTCGCGGGTGTGCAGGAGAGGGGTGAGCTGAAGCCGGATCTCAACCGCCCGCGTGAAGCGTTGGAGTCGTTTCCGCTGGAAAGCCTGAAATTCGTGGGCTATTTGGAGCAAGGCAAGAAAAGTGTCGCCTTGATCGCGGCACCCGACAACAATGTCTATCAAATCAGGCCGGGGAATTACATGGGGCAAAATTTTGGTGTGGTCACCGCCATCAGCAAGGATGAAGTGGCCATCAAAGAAATGGTATTGGACGGGACGGGGAATTACGTGGAACGTCGCGTGACACTCAATCCGCAAGAGTAGGTGGCTATCATGAGTAGATATTACGGAATGTTCGGAAGACTTATAGTCGCATGGGTTCTGGCGCTGGGCAGCCCCGCGTGGGTAGGTGCTGCCGATGGTCCAGCACCACCGAATCCGCCGAACGCGATCGAGAGCGTGGATTATTCCTTGTTGGCCGGAGGCAAAGTAGCCGTGAGGGTCACGCTCAAGGAAGCTTTGGCCCAGCCACCAGCGACATTTGCTTCCAATGTTCCGCCTCGGATCGCGTTCGATTTCATGAACGTAGGCAATAACCTGGCCAAGCGCTCCATCAATGTCGGTAGTGGTGGCCTACTACGCAGCATCAGTGCGGCCCAGGCTGACAACCGGACACGCTTGGTGTTGAACTTGAACGCGCCTTCGACCTATAGCAGTCATATGGAAGGCAACAGCCTGGTCATCACATTGCAAAGCGCCGCCTCTGTCGGTACTGCCGATACTGTCGTTACGCATTTCAGCCAGTCCGGTGCCAGTACCTCCAAGAACGTCATCAAAAACGTTGATTTCCAGCGTGGCAAGAACGGTGAAGGACGGGTGATCGTGGATCTGGAGGAAGCCGGCAGTGCCATCGACATCCGCCGACAAGGCAAGAATCTCGTGGTGGATTTTCTCAATAGTTCGGTGGCGGATGCCATGGAGCGACGGCTCAACGTCACCAATTTCGCCACCCCCGTGATCACCGTCGATACTTTCAAACAAGGCGCCAATGCACGTATGGTGATCGAACCCAAGGGCGAATGGGAACATGTGGCCTATCAGACGGACAAGCGCTTCATCGTGGAAGTCAAGCCCATCGTGTTCGATCCCACCAAGGCTGTGCAGGGGACTCGCAGTGGCTTTGGAGGTGAGAAATTGTCACTCGATTTCAATGGCATCGATGTAAAGAGCCTGCTGCGTATCATCGGGGATTTCACCGGCAAGAACATCGTCGTTTCGGACGCCGTGCAGGGTACCATCACGTTGCGCCTGAAAGACGTTCCATGGGACCAAGCGCTCGACATCATTCTCAAACAGAAAGGCTTGGGCATGGAAAATTTGGGTAACACCTTGGTATTTGCCCCCAAAGCGGAAATTGCCGCGCGTCAGAAGGAGAATCAGGATCAAGAGAATCAACTCGACGAAGTCAAGCCTTTACTGACCCAGGCCTTCCAGATCAAGTATCAGAAAGCAGCGGACATCCGCGCCCTGATCAGCGACCCTAAACAGCCGCTGTTGTCCAAGCGTGGCACGTCGGTGGTCGATCCCGCAACCAACACCTTGTTCGTGAAAGACATCGATACTTCGCTGGCGAAAATCCAGGACATCCTCAACCAGATCGACATCCCAGCGCGACAGGTGCTGATCGAAGCCCGCATCGTCAATGCTGATGAGAGCTTCAGTAAAAGTTTGGGCGCGAAGTTTGGCGTTCAAAAGAAAACTGGCATTGCGGGCATAGGTAGCACAACCTCGAATGCACAGGCGGTTAGCGGCAAGTACAAGTTAGGCTCTTCGTCAGGCACCGGAGTGATGTCAGGTGGCGATTTGGGCTTCAGTGGTAAGGCTGCGAACTCCGACGATACACTGAATGTCAATCTGCCAGCCAAAAGCACGACCGGGGCAGCGATTTCTGCGATCGCGATGACGCTATTCAAGCTGCCTGCGGGTTTCCTGCTCAACCTCGAATTGTCCGCCGCAGAAGCCGATGGTAAAACCAAGATCATCTCGAGTCCTCGGGTGATCACCGCCAATGGTACCCAGGCGAGTTTCGATTTCGGTGAGGAAATTCCCTATCAGAACGCGACCAGCTCCGGGGCGACCAGC
>JANZZG010000068.1 GCA_026419515.1 Methylophilaceae bacterium | reverse complement strand
CTCCGGCACCGTCTACGACAACCTGGCCATGGCCCACCCGCACGCCAGCTTCGAGGACGTGATCGCCGCGTGCAAAGCGGCGGAAATCCACGAGGTGATCGAGAAACTGCCGCAGGGCTACCAGACCGAAATCGGCGAGCGTGGCACGGGGCTATCCGGCGGACAGCGCCAACGCGTTGCGATTGCCCGCGCGCTGCTCAAGCGCCCCAAGGTGCTGATCTTCGACGAGGCGATTTCCAATCTGGATCAGCAGACCGCCGAGCACTTCGCCCAGACCATCAACCGCCTCAAGGGCAAGGTAACGATGATCTTCATCACGCACCAAGTGCCCAAGGGCTTGCAAGTGGATGAGGTGGTGAATATGGGGCAGCATGCCATGCACATGAGTTTGGTGAAGGATTGAAATATGACAAAACCAGCATCCAAGCAAGACGAGCAGAAGCCGCGTTTAAATCCGTTGGCGATATCTCTTCCAGAGATCGCACTGGTCGTTGGCTACTTCCTTGCTGTATGGCTAATACCTACAACTTGGCTAGACACCGCCGTTGGTGCCATGGCTTTTGCCATTGCGAGCAAGATCAATCCATACTTGTCCGAATATTCGATTGCCTTTGCCGCCGATCCCCAATATTTCATTCACTGTCATGTATTGGCGACATGGTTGTTTCCCGCGCTGCTACCCATCTTAATCATAAAGAGAAATGGCGGTCGTGTATTTTATTCTTCTTACTGGCATCAAAGAAATGAACGCTTCGGTGGGTGGCTCCCTCATTTAATACTTTCCGCATTCTTTTACTGTTTGGCATACCTTGGAATGTTCTGGCTTGTTGATTATCCGCTCAGAGCCGGTGAGCGCGCAATTTGGATTTCTGGCGTTGCGCCATCTGCACTAATGCTATCGGGCACATTGGGGATAGGGGTAATGCAAATTTACATGATCCTTTTCTCGGTCTTCTCAAACAAGGAGGTGTAAGGATGGGTTGCAGTCAAAATTCTCAGAATGGCTCGAAGAGCGGGCTTGGGGACGTTTCAAGCGCTGCGCTCGACGGGCTTGATGCCTTCATAAAGGACCAAAAAGCAAAAGGACTGGACCCATCTATCATCGGGAAAACGGGAGGTCCGGTTGGTGATATTTATGACATTTATCAAATCGGCAAGGCGGCTATCGATGGCGGCTGGACGCCGGCACTGGTTAATGCATCAAGCGCACTTGGAGGATTGGTCGGTGCAGCTATCGCCATAGCTTTTGTCGGCTCAGGCATCGGCGCCGTTGGTATTATTGCCATTGGTGCCGTTTCGTACATTGGCAGTGAAATAGGCGAAGCACTCGGCGAATTCCTTTTCGACCCCACCCTTGAACCTGAATTCTACGAAGAAACGCTCAGGAATCGTGAGCAACGGTTGCGCGAACGAGGAATAGACCCAGAGACTGATCCGGGCACTCAGAACATCCGCCGCCAATTGTAGAAGGCTCGTCGAAAGGCTGGAATCCCATCTCCCAGCGACTGCTCCATTGAGGACATCAAGGAGAAAACCCGCACCGCCTCCAATTTTGCATCGCCGATCGTGCTTGACCTGGACGGCGACGGCGTCATCCGCACCGTAGGCCTGTCCTCCGGCGTGAACTTCGACCACGCCGCCGATGGCTTTGCCGAGCGCACGGGTTGGGTCGCGCCCGGCGATGGACTCTTGGTGTGGGACCGCAACGCCAACGGAGTGATCGATTCGGGGCACGAGTTGTTTGGCTCCGAGACCTTGCTGCCCAATGGCCTCAAGGCGGTCAACGGCTTCGAGGCGCTGAAGGCCTTTGATGCCAACGGCGATGGCCTCATCGATGCGTCTGACCCCGTGTACGCGCAACTGCGCGTCTGGATCGATGGCAACACGGACGGGCGCAACACAGAAGGCGAACTGCTCACCCTCGAAGAAGCCGGGGTGCGCAGCATCAACCTCAACTACACGAACTCCAGCTTCATCGACGCCCACGGCAACGCCCACCGGCAGATCGGCAGCTACACCACCACCGAGGGTCAGACCCGCGTTGCCACCGACGTGTGGGTGCAGACCGATCCCACCTACAGCCTGCCCACCGAGTGGGTCGATGTCCCCGAAGACATCGCCCAACTGCCCGATGCCCAAGGCTACGGCAAGGTGCGCGACCTGCACCAGGCCATGGCCATGGACGCCACGGGCGAACTCAAGGCACTGGTGACGGCCTTCACTCAGGCCAGAACGCCCTCAGAGCGCGATGCGCTGGTCACGCAGATCATCTACCGCTGGACTGGGGTGTACAACGTCGATCCCATGAGCCGTGCCTCAAGGATGATCTACGGCAACGCCATCGGAGACGCCCGCAAGCTCGAAGCCCTGGAAGAGTTCATGGGCGAGGAATGGGTCGGCATCTGGTGCTGGGGCACGCGCGACCCCAACCCGCATGGCCGCGCAGCGCCTGTATTGCTCCAAGCGTGGAACGATTTTAAGGCGTTTGTCTACGGCCAACTTATGGTACAGACACAACTCAAGGACTTGGTATTACAAATCGGTTTTCGTTGGGATCGTGAAATTGGAGAGTCAGTAAGCGATCTTTCTCATGTGGTCGAAACACTAACAGCACACCTACAAACAAATCGAGAGACTGGTCTGGAAACTTTGGGCGACTTCCTCTACTCGCTCAAGGGCATGGGCCTCTTGAACCGGCTGGATGTGGCGGGCTTCAAAGCTGCGCTGCTGCCACTGGGCGCGGATGTGGCGCTGACCATGGACAAGGCACTCAAAGACTGGATACCCGCTGATGGCCCGACGGAAGGCGATGACGTACTGCGCGGCACGGAGTTCAACGACATCCTGGACGGGCCGCGGCGGCAATGACCGACTGCTGGGGCGCGGCGGCAACGACACCCTGATCGGTGGCGCTGGTAACGACCTCCTCGACGGCGGGGCCGGCAATGACGAACTGCGTGGCGGCACGGGCTCCGATACCTACCGCTTCGGCCGGGGCGACGGGCACGACACCATCATCGAGGATTCTTGGCTGCAAGGCGAGACCGACCGCATCGAGTTCAAGGCGGGCGTAGCGCCTTCCGATGTACGGCTGGAACGCGTGCGCACCGTGAACGTGACCTGCCCCCACTGAGCCGTACCAATCGAAGCTAGGTAGAGTCCGTCACCGAGAGAGGGCGGATATGCGCAAAGGTCGATTCAGTACCGAACAGATCATCAGCTTCATCAAGCAGGCGGACGCGGGCATGGCGGTATCGGAGCTCAGCCGCCAGCACGGCTTCAGCCCGGCGAGCTTCTACGCCTGGCGCGCCAAGTACG
>JANZZG010000017.1 GCA_026419515.1 Methylophilaceae bacterium | reverse complement strand
CGCGGGCCGAATTCCATGCGCCCCTGGAACCAGGCCAATGGGTTGCCGGCGGCCAGGATTTCCGCACCTTTCGACGGGGCGTCGTCGAGGCGTTCCCAGCGAGGGTTTGCCGGATGCGCATTGCAGGCGGCGATGCACGCTTCGGTGGAGAAGCGGGGGCCGAGGTAGGCATGCCGCATCGGCTCCACGCGTTCACCCAGTTGCGCAGCCACATAGGTCGCGGCTCCCAGCGATGTACCCGCATCGCCTGCCGCGGGTTGCACGAACAGTTCTTTGACGCCAGGCAAAGCGATGATGCGCTGGTTGAGCTTAACGTTGAGCGCCACGCCGCCCGCCATGGCGATGCGTCCCGTTTCGCGGATGATGTCGCCGAGGTAGTGGTCAATCAGTTTGATCGCGATTTCTTCCAGCAGCTGCTGTACGGCGGCGGCGTAGTGGATGTAGGG
Source organism: Methylophilaceae bacterium (assembly GCA_026419515.1). Taxonomy (GTDB): domain Bacteria; phylum Pseudomonadota; class Gammaproteobacteria; order Burkholderiales; family Methylophilaceae; genus JANZZG01. The sequence continues at coordinate 37,010 of JANZZG010000017.1, read as the reverse complement.
ATGGTCGATCTCGTCGCCATGACGCATCGGCCCCAGCCACTCCACCAAAGCCGGGCTGAAATAATAGCCTTTGCCGTTTTCCTTGTAGCGGCGCAGGCCGACGACGTTGACCAGCCGGGTGTTGACCCGGAAATCCTTGCCGTCGAATTCGATCAGCCGTGACAGGTCGTATTTACGGGGGTCGCCATAGGGCGCCATGCCCATCACCTTGAATTCGCCGTCCAGCATCTCGAAGCCAAGGTATTCGGTGATCGCGCCGTAGAGGCCGCCCAGCGAATCCGGGTCGTAAAACTCCTTGATCTTGTGGATCTTGCCGTTTTCGCCATAGCCAAAGAAGGTGGTGGCGTACTCGCCCTTGCCGTCGATGCCGACGATGGCGGTTTTTTCCTGGAATCCGCTTAGATGGTAGGCGCTGCTGGCATGGGCCAGATGATGCTCCACAGGCTCGAAGCGGGCACGGGTGATGCCGAGGTCGGCCATCAACCGCAGGGCTTTGTCGCGGTTGCGGCGGAAGCGGCGGTTGCCGTTGAAAATGGCGTCCAGTGCCCGGTCGGGGGCATACCAATGGCGCATGGCGTAATGCCAGCGTGCCGGTGAGGTGAGCGGGATTGCGGCATAGGGGAAAGCGACCACGTCCACCTGGTCCGGCCGGATGCCGGCCTCTTTCATGCAATATCGGGCGGCCTCATAGGGAAATTTGTTCTTGGCATGCTTGTCGCGCAGGAAGCGCTCTTCCTCGGCAGCCGCGATGAGTTTGCCATCCACCAGGATGGCAGCGGAAGGGTCATGCCCAACGGCACCGGATAAACCTAGAATGATCATGTAGGTTGGATTTCGGTCACAATTTGTTTTCCATCGACCCAATCGATATCGGGCCAGAGATTTCTGTATTTTGGCTGTCTAAACAGGCCGAGGCAGAAATTTACCCTAGCCAGGAAAGACGCGCCACTTTTACGTTCTAGATGAAGTCAGAAAAACGTCCACACCCCGGCAATATGTAGCAGACGCCGCGCTGGGGATGGCGTATGGTTACCGTGGTGGTTTTCCCATAACATGCAAACGAGCTGCTGGTCGCCAGCAGCAGGCAAAACATCATAGGTTCGCAATGCCAGCCAGTGTGAGCACCGGATGCGGGCCATAGGCCTGCCGGATGTGTGCCGATAACAAATGCCGGATCGCCGGGTCATGAGACCAGTTCTTAAGCAGACGTTTCAGGTCGCGCGCGTGTCTGCGCTCGAACCAGGGACCGTGACGGTGGAGGCGCAGGGCATCCAGATCGAGCAGCAGCAGTTGGTCGCCTGCAAGCTTCAGATTGTCGGTTTTCAGGTCGCCGTGGCAGATGCCCAGGCGGTATAACTTGTGCAGCAGGGTGGCGGTCCGGGCGGCGATTTCCTGTTTCCTGTGTTCCGGGGTGGCCGGATCGGCCAGCACCTGCCCGATATCCTGGCCCTCGACATATTCCGACAGATAATAGCTTTCCCGCCGCAGCGGACCCCAGCGGCGTTCGATCAGCGCCAATGGGGGGGCGGTGGCGATACCCAGCATACCAAGCAGGTGAGCATTCGACCAGGACAGGCTGGCCCGTGTCCGTCGCGCCAGGCGGCTCAACCCATGGCGCAGGCTTTTGACGTTGTAGCGTTTGATGACGATTTTGCAGCCTCCGCTGCTGACCAGCCCCACGGTGCAGGTGTTGCCGTTTTTCAGCCGCACGCAATCCGGGCGCTCCAGCCAGCCATCCGGGTCGTCGAGGATCTGGCTCAGCGTGGCATCGCACCGGTCCCGCCGCACTGCCATGAAGCGGCTGGAATCCTGGATCACCTGTACCTCGGTGCAGTTGCGCAGCACTTTTCTGGCATAGCGGCGGGCATTGGCAATGCGGATTGCCGCGGTTTTGGCGATCAGCGCCGCCTGCATGCCGGCGGTGACTGCCCAGCCGCGCCGGGCGGCGTAAACTCTCAGCAAAGAGGGGATCTCTGTATCGTCCTCCATGGCGAACTTGGACAGCAACAGGGCAAGATTGGGCAATGCCCGGGACCAGGGGATGGCAGTCGCATGGACGCGGATGCCATCCCCGTCCAGGGTATAGAGCGTATTTTCCGTGCACAGGAAGTTACGCAGGTAGAGATCGGTCTGGATCAGGCCGGCGGCATGATGTTGTGCCACCACGTCGACCAATGCGGCGGCGAGCCTCCGGCGCTGGGCATCATCCGCCACGGCCCATGCCTGCTCGGCGTTGCGGCTGTCGGGGATTGCAGCGAAGATCAGGGCCTGCCCCGGCTGCCCTTCGATGGCGCCGGCATGCAATAAAAGGGGCGTGGCAATGCCTTGCGACGCCAGTGCGCGGGCACCGCGCGCGTCGCGTGCGGCGTGACGCGACGCGCCATTGCCGATGAACAGCTTGGCATAGACGGCCTGCCCGTTCCAGAGCCCGCGGCAGACGATGCGCTGGCCTGGAATGCGGCGCACGATTTCCAGGCATTCCAGTTCCCCACCTTTTGCCAGTGGTAGCCGGAAATCCGTTCCGCCCGTGCGGCTCAATGCCATCAGATCAAGCATCATCGGGCGGTACCATCGAATGGTGTAGTCGGCCAGCGGCCATGGAATTTGTAATACAGCTTGCGGGCACGCCGGTCCACGGCTTTCCAGAAACCGGGCTCCCGTCGGAGCACGTCGCGCAGGGGCATGTCGCGGTACTGGCGCAGGAAACGCAGGCAGTCTCTCGCGGAGAGCCCGATGTCCAGCGCCGAGAAATAAAGGGCGGCGATGTCCTTCATGCGTGCCGTGGCAGGGGTGATGGCCCGGAGCTGCATGCGGTGCAGGTCGATGAGGTAGAGATGGACCTCGCCCTCGGCCAGTCGGCGGCGATCCAGACAGAAATGGCAGAGATAGAAATCGCGATGATTGAGGCCGTGTTCGTGCAAGCTGCGCGCAATGTGGGCCACGCGGCGCAGAATGTGGCGCTTGACCTGCAGCGCGGGTGGATGGATGATCCAGTCGCGGCAATAATCTTCCAGCGATACGATGTCGCCCAGGTCCCGGGTGAGGATGAAAGAGCGCAGGGTCGCCGGATTGGTGCCACGGCAGCCATAGGCCACGGCCGGGGTGGTCGGTATTCCCAGCGCCTCCAGCCGCTGGATGGCGCGCCATTCGGTCCGGGCGCTGATCACCGGCAGGCGCAGGGTGAGCAGGTTTTTGAAGATTTCACGCCAGCCGACGCCATCGTGCAACTTGGCGAAATAGGTCTGTCCCGCCAGCTCGACGCGCAGGGTGCGCCGTCCCGGCACATCCCGGAAGACTTCACCGCGCAGCTGCATGACGTTCTCGAAGGGATCGCCGTTTCCTAGCGCACGGGCCAAAGACTCCGGCATCACCAGGCAGTGACAGCCCCAAGCCATCAGGCATTCCCCCGTTTGCGGCGGGCGAGATTTTCCAGCAGCACGGCTTCCGCATCACCATCGTTGGCGGCGGCCAAGGTACGCGCATAGCGTTGTCCACAGGCACGCCAGTCTGGGTAAGCATCGGAAGTGAGCATGTGCTCCAGCTGCTGGTTGAAGCGGTGCTGGTCGAAAGGGCTCGCGACCAGTTCCCCAGCGCCAGCCTGCGCCACGTGGAAGGCATAGCCGCAGACATCGCTGGCCAGCACCGGCAGTCCGGCGGCCATGGCCTCGATCAGCACGTGACCCGCCAGTTCGGAGCGGGCGGGATGCACCAGCAGGTCTGCGGCATGCATCAGACGCGGGATGTCGTCGCGGCCGGCACAGATCCGCACGCGTTCCGCCAGCCCCAGTTTGGCTGCCAGCCGGATGAACGGCCGCGGATTGTCCTGGCCGACAGCCAGCAGCCGGGTGTGCGCCTGCAGCTGCGGTGGCAGGGCCGCCAGCCCCAGGATGGCGCGATCCAGCCCTTTGGTGCGGAAACCCGAACCCACCATCAGCAGCAGGCGGTCATCTGGTTTGAATCCGAATTCGGCACGCACGCCGACTCTGGCCGCGTTCCTGTCTATCTCGGGCATGCGGTCGGCCGACAAGGGAGGCGGAACTAGGTGAAAGCGCGCGTCTGGGGTTGCGTACCAGCGCTGGAAAAAGGCCTTTTCCCGGGGTGATAAGAGCAGGATTTCGCAGCCGGAAGAAGCATCGAACACGGCGCGCTCGCATTCGGCAAAGAATCGGAAACGGCCGGATAGCCGATGGAAGGGGTTGCGGCGCTGGCGTGCCCGTTCCATGAAGCAGGGGTCGGCGGCAAAATACGCGTCCAGTCCCGGCATGCGGTTGAATCCGATCACGAAGTCGATGCCCCGGGCATGGAGGTCGGCATGGACCTGCCGGATGAAGTCGCGATAACGCGCATGGTTGAACCAGCCGCGACCGGGCAGGAGGTGGAGGGCGAGCCCGGCGTCTGGTGGAGGCGCCTCCCAGCGCTGGGTGTAGACATGCACTTCATGTCCGCGCGCCAGACAGGCCCGGGCGATGCGCATCATGTCGCGCTGTGCGCCACCGTAAGGGAAATATTTGAAAATGACGAAGGCGAGCTTCATGCAGACCATTCTGGGCCGGTAAAGCCTGAATTGTATGCGAAAATAACGCCAGTACCGCCCATTGCCAGCTGCCCATGCCTCGTTTGCTGATCGTCAAAACCTCCTCGCTCGGCGATGTCGTCCATAACCTGCCGGTAGTTGCCGATATCCATGCGGCGATGCCGGGGGTGGTCATCGACTGGCTGGTAGAGGAGGGGTTTGCCGATGTGCCTGCATTGCATCCCGGAGTGGCGGAGGTCATCCCCTTGGCGGCGCGGCGCTGGAAAAAAAGTCCATTGTCCCGCGCGACCTGGCGGGAAATCACCGGGCTCAGGCAAAAACTGCGCGCCCGTCGCTATGACTGGGTGCTGGATACGCAGGGTTTGCTCAAAAGCGCCCTGGTCGCAGCCTGGGCCGTTGGTGAGCGGCACGGCTATGACTGGCATTCGGCGCGTGAGCCGCTGGCTACGTTGTTTTACCACCAGCGCCACGCTGTGGCACGCGGCCAGCATGCCGTGACGCGCAACCGTCAACTGGCGGCGCGGGCGCTCGGTTATGCCATGCCCCACGATTTACCCGATTATGGTATCCGGCCGGCCGCCACCCCCGTCCCGGGGTTGCCGTCGCGCTATGTCGTCGGCCTGCATGCGACCAGCCGTGTCTCCAAACTGTGGCCGACCGAGCATTGGATCGCGCTGGGCAAGGCATTGTCAGGGCAAGGACTGAGCCTCGTGTTACCATGGGGCAATGCCGCAGAACGAAGTCGTGCTCAAGCAATCGCCACTAAAGTGCCGCAAACTGTCGTGCTGCCTCGCTTGCGTCTGGCCCAATTGTCTGCCGTGCTGGGTGGAGCAGTGGCGGCAGTGGGGGTGGATACCGGCCTAGTGCACCTTGCCGCCGCCCTGGATATCCCTACCGTGGCGATTCATACCGACACCCAGCCAGCGCTCACCGGTGTGCTGGCCCCACGCCCCGGGCGCTGCCTAGATCTTGGTGGAGTCGGGCAGCTGCCCTCCTGCGATGCCGTGCTAAAGGCGCTTTTACAGGTAGTGTCACCTTTGCATCTGGGCTTGTAATTTCATCTCGCATCCCCATATTTTTGATTCATTTGATTAGGAGGGGTAGTTCATGCAGCAACAAGATTTACCGCAACCAGACGATTCCGCCCCATCTTCCGCGCAAGCGGACGCCCAGTTGGACGTCATGCATCAGGAATCCACGGCATCCGATGAGGGGGCGATCTCTCATGAGGGAGCGCCTCCACATGAGGTAGAGGTGATGCCCAGCTTGGAAGAACTCTTGCGAGATGCGGAACGCAAAGCACAGGAGCATTACGATGCCTGGATGTACGCCAAAGCGGAAGCCGAGAACGTACGCCGCCGCGCCCACGAGGAAATCGACAGGGTGCGCAAGTTCGCTCTCGAGAAATTTGCCTCTGAGTTGCTAGCAGTCAAGGACAGCCTGGAGGCCGCATTGGCGGTGAAAACGGCGACTGTCGAAGATTATCGGAATGGTGTTGAACTGACACTCAAGCAGCTGGTGGCCGTGTTCGAGAAATTCAGCCTAGCCGAAGTTTACCCACAAGGCGAAAAATTTGATCCGCATAAACACCAGGCGATTGGTACAGTGGAATCGGACGCTGAACCTAATACCGTAGTGCAAGTCTTGCAAAAAGGTTACACCTTGCACGAGCGTGTGTTGCGGCCAGCGCTGGTCATGGTATCCAAGCCCAAAGCTTGAAATCGATGGGGCTGACCCCATTTGAACAATCAGGCGTAAGGCGCCTGAATCGATGTTTCAGGCGATTTTAGTGCATATGGGCCCTGGCGCATTGGGGCGTTTGGGTAAAAATGGTTTTGCAAAGGAAAAATTATGGGAAAAATCATCGGGATTGACTTGGGGACTACCAATTCCTGTGTGGCTGTTATGGAGAATGGCAAGCCTCGTGTGATCGAAAATTCCGAAGGGGCGCGTACCACCCCTTCCATCGTGGCCTACTTGGAGGATGGCGAAATCTTGGTCGGAGCGCCGGCCAAGCGCCAGGCCGTGACCAATCCCAAGAATACGCTGTATGCCGTCAAACGGCTGATCGGCCGCCGCTACGATGAGCAGGAAGTGCAGAAAGACATCGGTTTGATGCCCTACACCATCGTCAAGGCCGACAACGGCGATGCCTGGGTGGAGGTTAATGGCAAGAAGATGGCGCCACCACAGATTTCTGCCGAAGTGCTGCGCAAGATGAAGAAGACTGCCGAGGACTATCTCGGCGAGGAAGTGACCGAAGCCGTGATCACCGTGCCGGCCTACTTCAACGATTCGCAACGCCAGGCCACCAAGGACGCCGGCCGCATCGCCGGCCTGGAAGTCAAGCGCATCATCAACGAGCCGACCGCGGCTGCGCTCGCATTCGGCCTGGACAAGCAGGAAGGCGACCGCAAGATCGCAGTGTATGATCTGGGAGGCGGCACTTTCGATATCTCCATCATCGAAATCGCCGAAGTCGATGGCGAGCACCAGTTCGAAGTGCTGTCCACCAATGGTGATACCTTCCTCGGTGGTGAAGATTTCGACAATCGCTTGATCGATTATCTCGCCGACGAGTTCAAGAAGGAGCACGGCATCGATCTGCGCAACGACCTGTTGGCCAAGCAGCGCCTCAAGGAAGCGGCTGAAAAAGCCAAGATCGAGCTGTCTTCCAGCCAGCAGACCGAGGTCAATCTGCCTTATATCACGGCGGACGCCACCGGGCCCAAGCACCTGGTGGTGAAGATTACCCGTGCGAAATTCGAATCCCTGGTCGAGGATCTGATCGAGCGCACTGCCGAACCGTGCCGTATCGCCCTCAAGGATGCGGGGGTCAAGCCTTCGGACATCTCCGATGTCATCCTGGTCGGCGGCCAGACCCGCATGCCCAAGGTGCAGGAGAAAGTGAAGGAAATTTTCGGCAAGGAACCGCGCAAGGACGTCAATCCGGATGAGGCCGTGGCCATCGGCGCGGCCATCCAGGGCGGTGTGCTGCAGGGTGAGGTGAAGGACGTGCTGCTGCTGGACGTGACGCCGCTCAGCCTGGGCATCGAAACCCTGGGTGGCGTGATGACCAAGCTCATCCAGAAGAACACCACCATCCCGACCAAGGCCTCGCAAGTGTTTTCCACCGCCGAGGACAATCAGAGCGCGGTGACCATCCATGTTCTGCAGGGCGAGCGTGAGATGGCTTCCGGCAACAAGAGCCTGGGGCAGTTCAACCTGACCGACATCCCACCGGCGCCGCGTGGTGTGCCCCAGATCGAGGTGACTTTCGATATCGATGCCAACGGGATTTTGCACGTTTCTGCACGTGACAAGGCGACTGGCAAGGAAAACAAGATCACCATCAAGGCGAACTCGGGTTTGAGCGAAGAGGAGATCCGGCGTATGGAAGCCGACGCGGCTGCCCATGCTGAAGAGGACAGGAAGCTTCGTGCCTTGGTGGATGCGCGCAATGCCGCCGATGCCATGGTGCATAATGTGCGTAAGTCGCTCAAGGATCACGGGGACAAGCTGGACGCGAGCGAAAGGGAAAAAATCGAGGCCGCGATCAAGGAGGTCGAGGAAGTCATCAAGGGAGAGGATAAAGATGCCATCGAGGCCAAGACCAATGCCCTGATGGAAGCCTCGCACAAACTGGCAGAAAAGATCTACACCCAGCAACAAGCACAAGGCAGCGCTGGGCAGGCACAACCGCAGGGTGGGAAGACGGAGGATGCCGACGTGGTGGATGCCGAATTCGAGGAAGTGAAGGACGACAAAAAGTAATACTCAAGTACCACAGAGAACACAGGGAATGCCGTGCGCGTTCACCTCGTTCTCTGTGCCCTGCGTGGCTGAAAACCGAAAATGGCAAAACGCGATTATTACGAAGTACTTGGCGTCAACCGCGACGCTTCTGAAGACGAGATCAAGAAGGCCTACCGCAAGTTGGCCATGAAGTACCATCCTGACCGTAATCCGGACAATCCGAAAGCGGAGGAGTACTTCAAGGAAGCCAAAGAAGCCTATGAAGTGCTGTCGGATGCGCAAAAACGTGCGGTTTATGATCAGTACGGACACGCCGGTGTCGATCCCCAGGCTGGTATGGGGGGCGCGGGAGCGTATGGTTTTGGCAATTTCGCCGATGCGTTCAGCGATATCTTTGGCGACATTTTTGGTGGGGGGGGACGGCAACGGACCAATGTCTATCGTGGAGCCGACTTGCGCTACAACTTGGAAATCACCTTGGAAGAAGCGGCACACGGTACCGAAACCAAGATTCGTGTTCCGGTGATGGCCGAATGCGAAACCTGCCACGGTAGCGGAGCCAGGCCAGGCACGCAGCCCACTACTTGTCCGACTTGCCATGGGCATGGTCAAGTGCGCCTGCAGCAGGGCTTTTTTTCGATTCAGCAAACCTGCCCCAAGTGTCATGGGATTGGTAGGATAGTCACTTCTCCATGTGGCACTTGTCACGGTGATGGCCGTGTCAGGCGTCAGAAGACGCTGGTAGTCAAGATCCCGGCGGGGGTGGATGAAGGCGATCGCATCCGTTTGGCGGGTGAAGGCGAAGCAGGCGTCAACGGCGGACCGCCGGGCGACCTGTATGTCGTCATTCACCTCAAGAAACATAGCATCTTCGAACGTGAGGGGGGTGACTTGCACTGCGAGATGCCGATCAGCTTTACGGTGGCTGCGTTGGGGGGTGAAATCGAAATCCCCACCCTGGACGGACATGCCAAGATGAAAATTCCACCGGAAACGCAGACGGGTGCCAAGTTCCGGTTGCGCGGCAAAGGTATCAAGCCGTTGCGCAGTAACGAGCGTGGTGACTTGATTTGTCATGTAGTGGTGGAAACACCCGTCAACCTGACCGAACGCCAGAAGCAGCTATTGCGTGAACTAGAAGAAATCAACCAGCAGGATGCGCACAAGCATAGTCCGCGTGCGAAATCCTGGATGGATAAAGTGAGGGATTTCTTTCAATAAAGCGCGGTAGAATGACGCGATTCCCAGAAATGGGCTATAATCGCGTCCCACCGGAGAGGTGGATGAGTGGTTTAAGTCACCACCCTGGAAAGGTGGCACAGGGGCAACCCTGTCGAGGGTTCGAATCCCTCCCTCTCCGCCAGTTTATCCTTTACGATCTGTCGGGGCGTACAGCGCACAGGTCCTCACTCCCGCAGGTCTTTAGCGCATGTTTTGTCACAGACTGCCCCTGTTTTGCGCGAATTTTGTCATAGCGCGTACTAGGCGTCCTCGATCTTCTGTTTCTTAATGCTGGCCATCATCGAGACATCCATGCCGCCATACTGGGCGCACCATTTATAGAAAGCCGCTGAACCTAAGCCCCGCTACCGGCATGAGGCCTACGTCGGGAGGAAGGGCCGGCTGGCTCGAGCTCAGAGCTCTTTGATGATCCAGGCCGCGACCAGCACGGCAAGTATTGCAATGAGTATCAAGACGAAATGCCAAGCCTGAGGTGGGACCGGCTCTGGGCCTTGTGTATTAGAGCTGGACATATATCCTCCTAAAATACATTAAGCTTCAAGCTCGTACACGTGCTGTCGGCATATCGTAAAACAAAAATTTCCCTTGAATCAACATGGCTACCCAGCCATGGATGGAGGGGAGACTATCTAGACGCATTGCCTGGATTGGCCTTTTTTGGTTTTTTCGGGATGGCGTATTTTTGCCTCCACCATTCGCTGGCTAGTCTTTGCGCTTCGACTTCCTGTTCTTCGGTGAGCAGCTTGGCCAGTTTGTCACGCTCCATGGCAGCGAATTGAACCCGTTCTAGATTGGGTTGTTCCGACCCGACGTCGGGCTTGCCGCCGACGGCGGCAATGGCATACCACATGTAGGCGCGCACGAGATCACGTTGCGTGCCTTCACCATTGGCATACATGTTGGCCAGCATCAACTGTGCCGGCACGTCACCGGATTCAGCCAAAACACGGGTCCATTGCATGGCTTCGGCATGATCCGGTGTCACATCGTGGCCTTCGTAAAATTTGATCGCCAGCAGGCGGGCAGCATCCTGATGTCCTCCCATCGCGGCTTTGCGCAACCAGCGTAGGGCCTCGGTGGTGTTTTTTGGTAGGCCGCGGCCGTAGTTGTGGCGGGAAGCAAGCTCGAACTGCGCAGTAGGGTCGTTGGCATTTGCTTTGGCCAGCAACTGCGTGAAAGGTAATTTGTCGTATTCGGTTTTTTTCTGCGGTTCCGCCAAGGGGGCTGTCTTTTTAGCCAAGGGGGCGGCGGCTTCCGTTGGAGGGGTTTCGGGCGGTTCGGCCGCCATGGCCCCCTGTAGCGTTGCCATGCTGGCCAACCAGGCTAGGATTGGGAGGTATTTCATGAGCTGGACGAATGATCTCGACCGTGCCATATGGCAAACGTGCCACTGGGTGGCACATCATCAACGTAAAACGGGAATTCGCCCTATAATCAGGCTCGATCCTGGGTCAATTATACGTTAGCTCCATGAAAGCTTTCATCGTTTTGTTGCTGTGTCTCTTACTGCCTGTAACGGCCAATGCCGTTGACCCTGTGGATGAAATAGACAAGTTGGCGAAAAAAGGTCAACGATTGCAGGCATTGGAAAAAATCGACGCCTTTCTGGGCAGCCAGCCCAAGGATGCTTGGGGTCGCAATATTACCCAGATGCGTTTTCGGAAGGGAATGTTGTTGGCGGAGCTGAAGCGGATGGACGAGGCAATCCAGGTGTTCACCAAGTTGATTCAAGATTATCCTGACTTACCAGAACCGTATAACAACCTGGCCGTGTTGTATGCGGAGCAAGGGCGATTGGAGGAGGCGCGTGAGACGTTGGAACGCGCCCTACGCACCGATACGGCTTATGCCCTGGCGCACCGCAATCTCGGTGAAATATACGCGCGTTTGGCAGCACAGGCGTATGATCAGGTATTACAGACCTCCAAAGGAGGACGTCCCACCGCCGTTCTGATCAAAGAACTGTGCGACAACTATGGTCGGGTAGCCAAGCAGTCCGTGGGACGTCAGCACGTGGAAGGAGACAGGCTCAGCATGCTTTCGGACATTCCGAAGAGTCGCACCAGTGCTTCCGGGCGTCCACGACGGATAGAAATCGATGAAATGGCGATTGAGGTGACGGAAGCCCCAAGGCTGCCTCCCGCCTTCATCGATCCAGGTCGTCAAGACGAGTCTGCCACGTCAGCCATAGAACCATCCTCCAAGCCTACCATGCAGCAAGAGCCTCGGTCTGAGACGGTGCAGCAGGAGCAAGCCATTCTTGCCGCGGTGCGTGCTTGGGCGGCTGCTTGGTCGCGTCAGGACGTATCGACTTATCTGGCCCATTATGCCAAGGGATTTCGGACTCCTAATGGACAGTCGCGTGGGGAATGGGAGAAACTGCGGCGCGAACGTCTGCAAAAACCGAGAAGGATCCGTGTGACAGTGGAGTCTCCCCGGGTGACGTTGCGCGATGAGGTGCACGCAACAGTCACTTTTCGGCAACGTTATCATTCAGACGGCTTGCAGACGACGACCCGCAAGACCCTCCTCATGATCAAGAGTGGTGGCAAATGGCTGATCGAAGAAGAGCGGCTGGGCGGGTAGGGTTGGTTAGGGGGTATAACCTGGAATCTTGGATTCGTCAACCTCGTCTATCTGTTCCGGCTCCAGGAATTGTTGGGCATATTTGAGGTAGATTTTTTCACGGATGAAGAGGTCGAAAATATCCGGATCGATATGATTGTCCTCTTTCATCTTGCCCAAAATGTGAAGGGACTCGGTGAGGGTTTTGGCTTTCTTGTAGGGGCGGTCCCGGGCGGTGAGCGCTTCGAAAATGTCGGCGATGCCCATGATACGAGCCGGAATCGACATTTGTTCGCGTGTCAGACCACGAGGGTAACCTTTGCCATCCATACGTTCATGATGTCCCCCCGCATACTCTGGAACACGGCGTAGGTCTTTGGGGTAAGGGAGCTTTTCCAACATGTCGATGGTGACCACGATGTGGTTGTTGATGATTTGCCGCTCGGCCTGGGTCAGGGTGCCGCGTGTAATGTTGAGGTTCTCCACCTCGTTCTCGCTCAAGAAAGGTTGGATTTCACCTTTGAATACCCACGTGCGTTTGGAAATCTCGATCACCCGCTGTTGATCTTCCGGACGCATGAATTCGCTGCCGAAATTGGCGTGGCGAAGAAACGCAAGCTCTTCTTCGTACTGCATGATTTTCTGGCGATATGCTTTTTCTAGTTTTGAGGCCACATTTCGCTTGCCTTGTTCCATAGCCTCTAACTTGGCGCGAAGCATCTCGATTTCGGCATCTCGTTTCAAGACCTCGTAACGGGTGGCAATGAGCTCGATGCGGTCGAAAATGGTAGAAAGTTTGGTGGGTTTGTCGACCACTTCCTGTGGCGTCGTGACCTTGCCGCAATCATGCAGCCAAGCTGCGATACGCAGCTCGTACATTTCTTTGTCGGACATGTAAAAATCTTTGAAAGGCCCTTCTTTGGCATGGACTGCGGCTTCGGCAATCATCATCGCGAGCTCTGGAACACGTCTGCAATGGCCGCCGGTATAAGGCGATTTCTCATCGATGGCGTCGGCAATGAGCTCGATGAAAGATTCAAAGAGTTTTTTCAGACCTTCGATCAAATTGTGGTTGGTGAGCGCTACCGCAGCCTGGGACGCGAGTGATTCGGCCAGTCGCTGCTTTTCCGATGAAAAAGCGGTGATTTTGCCGGTGTGGGGATCGAGCGCGTTGAGTAATTGCAACACCCCAATGATTTCATTCTCATGATTTTTCATTGGAATGGTGAGGAAAGACTTGGAGCGATATCCCGTGGTTTGATCGAATTTGCGCGTTCCCGAAAAATCAAACCCCTCTTCTACATAAGCGTCGGCGATGTTGACGGTTTTATCGTTGAGCACGGCATAAGCGGCCACCATGTTGTTGTTGGGTCGACCATCCTCGAGATAGAGCGGTAATGGTGGGAATGGGATTTCCTTGCCAGTCGTGCCGCCCATCGCGATGCCGAGCGAGTCGGTCCGCATGATCTCGAATTTGAGGCGACGATCGTCGGTGACGGTGTATATGGTGCCGCCATCCGCATTGGTAATCTCTTTGGCCCCCAAAAGAATCATTTCCAACAATCGAGCACTGTCCCGTTCGGCAGAGAGTGCTACGCCAATGCGGTTGAGTCGCTCGATATTGTCCAAAAGCGCCCGTAGATGGTCAGACATGGTGTTTGACGGTTGTCAGAGGTTGGTAGTGAAACCAACTCTCATCCTTGAGTGATGAAAAATTCCATTTTGACACCGGCAATCTCGATGATGTCGTGGTCATGCAGTTCATGCGCCTGAGCGCCCACTGATTGCCCATTGACGATGGGGTGGTTGGCCCCTTCTACATGCGTAATGAAGTACCCTTGCGGTCTACGCGTGATCACTGCAACTTGAACCCCTGGCTTGCCGAGCGTGGTCAGCGTCTTGTTGAGCACGAGTTCACGTCCAGCGTTTGGCCCGTTCAATATTTGAATATGACCCAGCATGGTTCCACCGGTCGAAGTGGGTGCCTTCATTGCTGCAGAAGCAGCACTTTCTTGCGTGGCTTCTTGGATCGTAGTGGTGTTCTGCAGATTGCTCTTTGCCGAAGACTGGGAGGCGGTGGAAGAGGCATCCAGCGGGGCCGACTTCATGGCCGAGGGACGAATAATCATGGTTTTCTCCAAATCGTCGGCTGGTACCCCAGCAGAAGTGGAAGTAAACGCATCCAGGCTCACGTACTTCAGTTGATATTTACCGAGCTCGATGACATCGCCATGCTGCAGGATATGCTTCTTGATGGGTTTGCCATTGACGATGGTTCCATTGGTGCTGTCGAGGTCTTCCAAGAATGAATCTTTGCCGATGGTGCGGACCACGGCATGATTTCCACTGATGGCGAGGTTGTCGATATGGATGTCGTTACTAGGCCGTCGGCCTATGGTGACGAGCTCTTTGTCGAGCTCATACTCGCCCAGCGGCACTCCGTCTAGTGTCAATATCAGCTTTGCCATGACTTAAACCTAATGTTTAAACCATTCCAACAATGAATGCTTCCACCCGCGATGCCGCGGAAACGGCTTGAGTGGACGCGCCAGTATGACCGAGATGTTGTCTTTCCCGCCATTATCATTGGCCATTTGAACCAACTGATGTGCTGCAAGCTCAAGATTGGCGGAAAGTGCGGTCAACGTCAACTGGATTTCTTCATCCTCGACCAAGTCCGAGAGGCCATCAGAGCATAGCAGATAGATATCGCCTGGCATCACGTCGTATTCGTGTAGTTCCAGCTCGACTTCCGGATCGATGCCGAGCGCGCGCGTCACCAGGTTTTTGTTGTGCGACTGCTTGGCCTGTTCCGGTGTGATCAATCCGGATTTGAGCTGCTCATTGAGCAGGGAATGATCTTCGGTGAGCTGGTGGAATGCCTCGCCACGCATACGGTAGAGGCGCGAATCACCGATGTGGCCGACACAGACCCGATTGTCGGTGAATACGGCAGCGACCAAGGTAGTCCCCATACCAGCACATTGGGGTTGGCTTTGCGATACGTTGTAAATGGCTGCATTGGCCTTCGCCACAGCATCCCGCAAAGCAATGCTTTCGCGTAATAGTCCAGTGTCGGGGTCGGTTTCACCGGCTGGCATGTTGAGCAACGCCTCACGCAATTCGGACACCAGGGTTAGCACGGCAATTTCACTGGCCACCTCACCGGCTTTGTAGCCCCCCATCCCATCCGCCAGTACCAAGAGACCGCTTTCGACATCGCTTGCGACCGCATCTTCGTTGTGGTCGCGCCGTTTCCCTACATCGGTGAGTCGGACGACTTCCAATATTCCCGTCAGGTTCATTTTTTCACCATCCCTGCCTTGATGATCGCCCAGCATTTGCGCAAGTCTGCCACAATTTCGGCGCCACGCTGATAGCGCTTTTCGAAATCTTTTTCCAGCATTTTGTCGATGATGGCAGACAGGCAAGGTGGCAAGTCGGGCCGGAGTGTGGTGGCTGGTGCATGAGGCTCATTGGCGATCTTGAACATGAGCGTGGCCATCGAATCACCTTGAAACGGCAACTGGCCGGTTGTCAGCTGGTATGTCATCACGCCCAGAGAGAACAAATCGGAACGGCCATCTACTTTTTTGCCGGACAGCTGTTCGGGCGACATGTAAGAGGGGGTGCCCAATACCATGCCAGTTTTGGTTTTGGACGAATCGGTGATGCGGGCGATGCCGAAATCCGTTACTTTGACGTTGCCGGTTTCCATCTCATACATAATGTTGGCAGGTTTGATGTCGCGATGCACCACATTGTGTGCATGAGCGTAGTCCAGCGCATCCGCTACCTTGAGCACGATGTCCATCACGCGCGGAATGGGCAACAGGTGACCAGGCTTGGTGTAAGGGGTGAGGTCTTTGCCCTTGAGGAATTCCATGGCGATATAACAGAGATCATGCTCTTCGCCCGCATCGTAGATCGTGACGATATTGGGATGATTGAGGCGTCCAGCCGTTTCCGCCTCACGAAAGAAACGCTCCTTGACCTCGGCTAGTTCATCCGGCTCGAACTCCTGCGCCAGCGCCATGGTCTTGATGGCAACGGTCCGGCTGATCTTGGGGTCGGTGCCGAGATAGACCACGCCCATGGCGCCTTTGCCCAGTTCCTTTTCCACCTGGTAGCGACCGAGCATGGGCTTTTCGATGCTGCCGTCGGCCAGAATGCTGGCATTGCTGCGCACGCCACCGGCGCCGCCCAGGATGACAGTTTCCGCCATGGCTCTAGAGCGTGCCAAACGCTGTTCCAGATCACGGTATTTGGGGTTGAAGTCGGCCATATAGGCGAACACGGCTTCGGCCTTGTTGAACTGACGCTTGCGCTCGAAATCGAGCGCCAGGTTGTACAGCAAATCCATCATCGAATCGTCCATCGGGCACTTGCGGAATTTGTCGAATGCCATGTCCAGTTGTCCCTGACCTTGGTACATCAAGCCCAAGCTACGGTTGCTTTCGGCCGATTCAGCCTCGGATTTTTCTTTGCTACGCTCGGTAACCAGAAAACGCTTGGTGGTCAGCAATAAATGTCCGCTCAGCAGCATCGTTGCGGGCATCATCAGTTGCAACCACATTCCTTGCTGAGTCATCAGTGAGAAGTGCGTCACAAGCAGCAGGGTCAGCATGAGTGCAGTCACGCCGGCAGCCATACCGGCTTTGAGTCTTGGTAGAAACAAGACCAAATAGAGTGCGACCAATAACCAGGCACCTCCTTCTGCCCAGGCGGCCCAAGAAGGTGCGATGAAGAAATGTTCATTGAGGATGCTTGTCACCGTGTGTGCCAGCGTTTCGACCGGCGTCATCGAGGGCGAGACCGGCGTTACTTGGCTGGTGCCCACGCCCGTGGCCGTGGCGCCGATCAGTACGATTTTTCCAGCGAATTGCTCGGGCTTGATCTTGCCCTGCACCACGTCAAAAAACGAATGCTTGAGAAAAGCAGGATGACCCTCGCGCTCCCCATAAAAGTAGGTGTGCATGCGTAGGACGGGGTCGGTGGCGATGTTGAGACGGCCCAGGCTGATTCCTTCACCCAGTCTGGCGTGAATGTCGGCTGGCTTGAGATTGAGGTAGCTGGCCACAATTTGCAGGGAAAGTGCGGGATAGTATTGATCGTAGTAGCGCACCACGAGGGGTTCTGTGCGCACCGCGCCGTCAACATCGAGGCCAGGTAACAAATGGCCGATGGCTTGGACGCCCTTGGTAATTTCGGGAATAGGTGGCACCATGGAAGCGGCAGGAATCGGTAGCAGTCCTTCTTCGACGGCGCGTACACGATCAGTGACCTTCCCCACCGAATTACGCAAGATTTCATCTGGTAATGCTTTGTCGGGTCGCCCGTGGGGTTCTCCAGGTAACATATCCATGGGCAACACCACATTGCCGGCCCGGGTGATGCTCTCCGCCAGCTTTTTGTCTGGATTCAAGGCAGCTTGCGCTTCTTGGAGGAGTGTTTCCAAGGGAGAGCCAGGTGTTGCCCCAGCGATTTGGGCGATTTTCTCGATATAACCCAGGCCCGGGTCACGCTGTGGCTCCGTAAAAAAAACAGTGTATCCAATTACTTTGGCTTTGGCCGAAGCCAGCAAGTCGATCATGCGCGCATGTACGTCGCGTGGCCAGGGCCAACGGCCAAGGCTGGCGATGCTCTGGTCATCGATGGCGACGAGGACCACTTTGTCGCCAGGTACACGGGAGGAAGCGCGTACACCCCAATCGTATGCTGTACGCTCCAACCCTTGTAGCGTAGCGCTGCGGGCGAAAAACAGAAATAATAGTGAAACCAGTAGTCCCGCGAACCAGTCTGTTTTCCAGAAGTTCTTGTTCAAGCTATGCTCCTCCCTACGCCAAGGGGGGCTTCATCATCGCATAAGCGACCGAATTTGGCTATGGGTATGGAGAGACCGATTTTTTGCCGCGTTCCAAAATGATGCCAAGCTGTCTGATGCCTGGCAGTATCCCGGGTTTGGTGACTCGTACCCTCACCCAAGGGGCACCAAACTCGCGCATGATCAGTTGTGCCACGCTTTCAGCCAGCGCTTCCAGCAGGCGAAACGTGGCTTGGGACAAATGCTCGCGGATGCGGGAGACGACGCGGCCATAATCGATGGTGTCGGCGATGGCGTCGCTCTGGCAGGCCCGGTTGTGAGGCAGGCCGATCTCGATGTCGAGAAGCAAGGTTTGTGGCCGCGTGCGCTCCCATTCCGGTACGCCGATGCGTGTATCTACTTTGATCTCTTGCAGGAAAATGACGTCCATTTGGCTTAAAATCGGTTTCGTTGAATTCTAATCCATAGCGCTTCATGGACGCAGCATTGTTTGTCATCATGGCCTATCTGATGGGCTCGGTTTCTTTCGGTATCCTGGTCTGCAAAGCATTTGGATTACCTGATCCGCGTACGCATGGCTCCGGCAATCCGGGGGCAACCAACGTGATGCGTAGCGGCAAGAAAGCCGCAGCCTTGCTAACGTTGTTGGGCGATGCCGGCAAAGGTTGGCTGGCGGTATGGCTGGCGCAACGTCTAGGCTTGTCACTGACGGTGGTATGCGTGGTGGCGGGGGGAGTTTTCCTGGGTCACGTCTACCCGGTTTTCCATGGGTTCAAAGGCGGCAAGGGAGTGGCAACGGCGGCTGGAGCGTTGCTGGCGCTTTCACCTTGGCTGGGTTCGATTGTCTTGGGAACCTGGTTGTTGATCTTTTCCATCTGGCGCATTTCGTCACTGGCTGCTTTGGTCTCTGCGGGATTGGCTCCGCTTTTTGCTGCTGCCATTTGGGGACTAGAAGTTCGGACGGCGACCGTAGTCGGCTTGTCGCTAATGTTGGTTTGGCGACATCGGAGCAATATTCGCAAGCTGCTGGATGGCACCGAAACCCGGTTCGGAAAGCCTGGGCCGGGGGCTGCGCCACCACGATCATGAAGCGGGGTTCACGGCGCGGTTAGATCGGCAAGATCCCAGCGCGGCTTGACGGAAAATGCATGATCGCCAACGGTTTGTCGCTGGAGCCGCATCGCGCCGGCAAAGGCAATCATTGCGCCGTTGTCGGTGCAGAACTCCAGTCGTGGGTAGAAAACGCTGCAGCCATGCTCAGTCGCTGCGTGATTTAGTGACTGGCGCAACTGTCGGTTGGCGCCGACCCCCCCCGATACCACCAGCCGCTCCAGTCCTGTGTGTTTGAGCGCCGCCATGCTTTTACCCACCAGCACTTCGACCACTGCATCTTGGAAGGCGCGGGCGATATCGGCGCGTATCTGTTCGGACAGCGGCTGATGGTGGGTTACCAGATTCAGTACCGAAGTTTTCAGTCCACTAAAGCTGAAATTGAGATCACCACTCCCCAGCATGGGGCGCGGCAAATGGAACTTGCCCGGACACCCGGACTCGGCCAGTTTAGAGATGGCGGGCCCTCCTGGATAGGGCAGGCCCAGTAGTTTAGCGGTCTTGTCGAAGGCCTCCCCAGCAGCGTCGTCCAATGTATCGCCCAGCAATTCATAATCACCGAGCCCTCCCACCCGCATCAGCTGGGTGTGTCCTCCCGAAACCAGCAAGGCGACAAATGGGAATGGTGGAGGAGATTCCTCCAGCAGGGGAGACAATAAGTGCCCTTCGAGATGGTGGATGCGGAGCGCCGGCACGTTCAGGGCAAAAGCCAGTGATTCTGCGATGCTGGCACCGACCAACAGTGCACCTGCCAGCCCGGGGCCTTGAGTATAGGCAATGGCATCGATGTCACCCAATTTTTTCCCACTCGATTCCAGTATCTGCTCGATCAAAGGTAAGACACGACGAATATGGTCTCGTGAGGCCAGTTCCGGCACTACCCCCCCATAGACGGCATGCATGCGCGCTTGTGAGTAGAGAGCATGTCCGAGTAGGCCGCGCCCTACTTCATAGAGAGCGACCCCAGTTTCATCACAGGAGGTTTCGATTCCTAAAACAAGCATATATTGATTGTTATTCGTATCACTATTAGAATTCAGACCTTTAAGGTTACTCGAAGACTTTCCAGGAGGCCAATTTTACATGCCAAGTATACGCGTAAAAGAAAACGAGCCGTTTGATGTCGCCTTGCGTCGCTTCAAACGTGTCATCGAAAAAACTGGGCTGCTGACCGAATTACGTGCCCGCGAGTATTATGAGAAGCCCACCTGGGAGCGCAAGCGCAAAGCTGCTGCTGCCATAAAGCGTCATCATCGTCGTCTGCGCAGTCAAACTCTGCCTCCCAAACTTTACTGAAACAAATGAGTTCCGCAATGAGTCTGCGGAATCGTATCACCGAAGACATGAAGGCTGCCATGCGCGCCAAGGAAGGGGCACGCTTGGCGGCCATCCGGTTGTTGCTTGCCGCCATCAAGCAGCGTGAAGTGGATGAGCGTGTCGAGCTGTCTGACAGCCAAATCATCGAGGTCGTCGAAAAAATGCTCAAGCAGCGTCGTGATTCGATCAGCCAGTATGAAGCGGCTGCACGGTATGACCTGGCAGAGGCCGAAAGGTTCGAGGTCGGTGTATTGTCGGCGTATTTGCCGCAACCGTTGAGTGATGCCGAAATTTCGGCGCTGGTAGACTCCGTACTCGCCGAGACGGGTGCAGTCCATGTGAGAGACATGGGTAAGGTCATGGCAGTGTTGAAGCCACGCATCGTGGGGCGTGCCGATGTGGGCAAAGTGTCTGGCATGGTCAAGGCGCGTCTGGGTGGGTGAGCAGCATTATCGGATCATCATGGAGCGAGGAAAGGAGCGATAGGCTCCTTTTTCCTTTTTTGGAAGGCACATGTTATGCCTATCCCTCAGCATTTTATCCAGGAACTGCTCGACCGTGTCGATCTCGTCGACGTGATTGATCGGGTGGTGCCTTTGAAAAAAGCAGGCGCCAACTACGTCGCATGCTGCCCATTCCATCGTGAAAAAACACCTTCGTTCACGGTTAGCCCAACCAAGCAGTTTTACCATTGCTTCGGCTGTGGAGCGCATGGCACTGCGATTGGCTTCTTGATGGAACATCAAGGGCTGGGATTCATCGAGGCCGTGGAAGACTTGGCCCGGCGTGTCGGTCTTAAGGTGCCGCGAGAATCATCCGATCGACCCGTCAAGCTGCGTGCCGACCCCGACATGCTCGATGTCATGCAGCGTGCCGCCAACTATTATCGTTCGCAATTGAAGCGATCGGAGCGGGCGATTGCCTACCTGAAAGGGCGTGGGGTGTCCGGCGAAATTGCCGCGCGTTTTCAAATCGGCTATGCCCCATCGGGGTGGCAGAATTTGCGTGAAGTCTTTTCTGATTACGAATCCGTGGCGTTGACGACGGCAGGGCTCACCATCCGTAGCGAAGAAGGGCGGGTCTACGACCGGTTTCGAGACCGCGTGATGTTCCCCATCCATGATCAACGCGGGCACGTCATCGGCTTTGGTGGACGAATATTGGAAGGGGCTGAGCATGCAGGTCCCAAATATCTGAACTCGCCGGAGACCGTCTTGTTCCAAAAAGGTCAGGAGCTCTATGGACTGTTTTTGGCGCGACGGGCCATTCGTGAGGCTGGGCGGGTTGTCGTGGTGGAAGGTTACATGGATGCAGTCGCATTGACGCAGCATGGCATCGAGTATGTCGTGGCCACATTGGGTACTGCGACCACATCCCAGCAAATCACCAAACTGGTGCGCCATGTCGACGATGTCGTGTTTTGTTTCGATGGCGATCCTGCCGGACGTGGAGCGGCGTGGCGCGCCATGATGAACGCCTTGCCCATGGTCAAGGATGGACTCAAACTGTCTTTTTTGTTCCTGCCACCCGAACATGACCCGGATAGTTATGTCCGCGCTTTTGGCCAAGAGGGTTTCGAAGACGCGCTGAAAAATGCAGTGCCGTTGTCTGTTTACCTGATACGGGAAATTTCTACCAGGCATGATCTTACCACTCAGGAAGGTCGGGTTCGTCTCCTCAATGATGCACAGCCTCTTTTGCAACAGATACAGGCGCCTGGTCTCGGTTTGTTGTTGCGCAAGCGGATCGCAGAACTTGCAGGGGTCACCCAGGCAGAGTTGGAATCGCTACTGAAGTTGGGGCCGTCTGTTGCCAAGCCACGCCTGGAATCCCAGGTAGCGCGCCAGTCTCCTGTCTTGACGCGCGAGCTGCTCAAATTGCTGCTGTTTCGGCCGTCTTTGGCAACACGGGTCGATGTATCAGCGATTCCGCCCACCTTGCCTCAAATGGAAGTGGTCAGGTATGTCATTGAAACCGTGCTGGCTCAGCCTGACATTTCGAGCGCCGCTTTGCTGGAGTCTCTGCGTGTCATGGCTTCCGAGAAGTTATGCAGGTATCTGACGGAACAGCTGATGACACTGGATGCACAAACGTTCGATATCGAAAGTGAGTTCCAGGCTCTGATGAACAAGCTTGAGAGGCTTGGACACAGCGGCAACCTCGCCTCCATTTTGGAGAAACCTTTGCACCAGCTTACGGAACAGGAAAAAGCTTTACTCCGGAACTATCGGCGTTCTGCCGAGCCTAAGTAGGGCTTTTGTTTTGTGATATAATGATTAATTTTCATTGAATCCGTTGAATCCATATTTGGGAGTCGACCATGGCAAGTGATCAGCATAACGATACTTCCGAAATGCAAAGCGGCAGTGATCTCGATGCACGGCGTAGCCGACTGAAAAGTCTGATTGCGCTCGGCAAGGAGCGTGGCTATTTGACTTATGCCGAGCTCAACGACCACTTGCCGGATGACGTGCAGGATCCGGAGCAGATCGATAGCATCATCAGCATGATCAGTGACATGGGCATCCAAGTTTATGAGGAAGCACCGGATGCCGAGGTGCTGCTGATGTCGGATGCGCCTCCGCCAGTCACTGATGATGACGTCGTGGAAGAAGCCGAGCAGGCGCTTTCGACAGTGGATTCCGAGTTCGGCCGCACGACCGATCCAGTGCGTATGTATATGCGTGAGATGGGTACGGTGGATTTGTTGACGCGGGAAGGCGAGATCGAGATCGCCAAGCGTATTGAGGATGGTCTCAAGCACATGGTGCAGGCCATTTCCGCTTGCCCGAGCACGATTGCGGAAATGCTCGCATTGGTTGACAAGATCGAAAAGGATGAATTGCGTGTGGACGAGCTCGTCGATGGTCTCGTCGATGCGACCGATGACCTCGATGCTGCGCTTGTGGCGACCGAACCGGCAGAAGAAGGGGCCGAAGAAATCGTAGAAGACGTGGAAGATGATGATGGCGCCAGGGCTGCAGCTGTTTCCGCCGAGGCTTTAGCCAAGCTCAAGCAGGAAGTGCTGACCCGCTTTGCCGTCGTCCGCCAAGCTTATGACAAGATGGTCAAAGTGCTGGAAAAGCATGGTACCCACCATAAGGATTACAAAAAGTACCAGGAAATCATACTCAATGAAATGATGACGTTTCGATTCTCGGCCAAACAGGTCGAAGCATTGTGCGACAACTTGCGCCGTACGGTGGAAAAAATGCGCACACACGAGCGCGCTATCATGGAGTATTGTGTGGACAAGGCAGGGATGCCGCGCCAGCATTTCATCAAAACATTCCCCGGGAATGAATGCAATCTGAATTGGCTGGCAGAAGAAATCAGTGCAGGTCGGGCTTATAGTGCCAACTTGGAGCGTTTCCGTCATGCCATTCTAGATCAGCAACAGCAGCTCATCGACATACAGACCAAAGTGGGCATCCCGATCAAGGAAATCAAAGAGATCAACAAGCAGATGTCTACCGGCGAGGCACGTGCCCGCCGCGCCAAACGCGAGATGATCGAGGCCAATTTGCGGCTGGTGATTTCCATCGCCAAGAAATATACCAACCGCGGCCTGCAATTTCTCGACCTGATCCAAGAAGGGAACATCGGACTAATGAAGGCCGTGGATAAGTTCGAATACCGGCGCGGCTACAAGTTTTCTACCTATGCGACGTGGTGGATTCGTCAAGCCATCACCCGCTCGATCGCCGACCAGGCGCGTACCATCCGGATTCCGGTACACATGATCGAAACCATCAACAAGATGAACCGGATCAGCCGACAGATTCTGCAGGAAACTGGACAAGAGCCGGATCCAGCCACGCTGGCGGCTAGGATGGAGATGCCGGAGGACAAGATTCGCAAGATCTTGAAAATCTCCAAAGAGCCGATTTCCATGGAAACGCCGATTGGTGATGATGATGACTCCCATTTGGGTGATTTCATCGAAGACATGTCCACCATGGCTCCGGTCGATGCAGCTGTCTATGCCAATCTGCGTGAAGTCACCGAAGAGATCTTGAATACGCTGACCCCGCGCGAGGCCAAAGTATTGCGCATGCGGTTTGGTATCGGGTTGAATACCGATCATACCTTGGAGGAAGTCGGCAAACAGTTCGATGTCACGCGTGAGCGTATTCGCCAAATCGAGGCCAAGGCCTTGCGTAAACTAAGGCATCCTTCGCGTTCCGAAAAATTACGCAGTTTTCTCGAAAGCATTGGCGAGTGAGTGTTTCGGGGCCTCTAGCTCATGCCTGGTTAGAGCAGCGGACTCATAATCCGTTGGTGCTGGGTTCGACTCCCAGGGGGCCCACCAGCAATTTGGTTGTAGAGCGTTGAAATTTCGAACCGTCAAGGAGCAGTGAACATGGAGCGTTATTGCTATCATTGTGGAAGGTCTCATCCCGAAGAAGAAATGCGCCTGATTCAAACTAAAGGGGGCGCACGCTGGAGGTGTATCAAAAGTATCGAAGCCACCAAAAAATCCGTGGCAGAACGTGACGCTTTTGGCAAAAAAGTGACTGCTGCAAACGCCGAGCTATCTTCCTACAGAATGAAGATTCGGGCAGGAACGTTGTAACGAGGTTCC
Organism: Methylophilaceae bacterium; assembly: GCA_026419515.1. GTDB lineage: Bacteria > Pseudomonadota > Gammaproteobacteria > Burkholderiales > Methylophilaceae > JANZZG01. The sequence continues at coordinate 12,077 of JANZZG010000017.1, read as the reverse complement.
GCTGCGACGGGTACGGCCTGCGCGCATGCAGATGCGTCAGGCCTGCTCGTGGAAGTCAACGGCATTGCCAGCCCTTCTTGGTTGGAAGGCACGGCGGGTAGTAGTGGGGTGGGTAATGATAAAAGTTCCAGCCGGGGGCGTTCCATAGTTGGCGAATCAGAGTTTGTTCGTATTCCTGCTGTATGCATTCTCGCCATGAGTCGGTGTCCTTCCCATAACCGAGCTGCTCGCAGGCCGGGCCGTATATCCGAATTTTGTATTCCATCATGCGGCTGGCGCGTTGTTGCTCTGCGATAGGGTCGCTGGCACAACCGATACACAATAATGCGGTCGAGAAAATGGTGAATAACTTGGAATGCATACTTTAGCCCATCGCATGCGATGGCGACTATTTTTACATCCTGATTAGACTATCCGCCAAGCAATCTGTTCCTCGGCTCGTAGTGGGACGAGCGTTTCCTGGCCGAAAGGCAAGTCTGATGGTACCTGCCAAGCCTGCTTGCGTAGCGTGAGCGTGTCTTTGTTTCTGGGCAGTCCGTAGAAATCCGCGCCATGAAAGCTGGCGAAGGCTTCCAGCCGGTCAAGGGCGCCTGCCTGCTCGAATGCTTCCGCATAGAGTTCGATGGCAGCGTGTGCCGTATAAATGCCAGCGCAACCACAACTGGTTTCCTTGGCCGATCTTGCATGCGGCGCGCTGTCGGTTCCCAGGAAAAACTTGGGATTGCCGGAGGTGGCGGCGGCGACCAGGGCCTGCCGGTGGGGTTCGCGCTTGAGCACGGGCAGGCAGTAGTGGTGTGGACGGATGCCGCCCGCGAACATGGCGTTGCGGTTGAGCAGCAAATGGTGCGCAGTGATGGTGGCGCCGATATGGGCCGGAGCTGAGGCCACGAAGTCGGCGGCATCCCGGGTGGTGATGTGTTCGAACACGATACGGAGTCCGGGAAATTTTCGTACGAGCGGAATCATGTGGCGCTCGATGAACACCGCTTCACGGTCGAAAACGTCGATGCCAGGGTCAGTCACCTCGGCGTGCACCAGCAGCGGCAGGCCTTGTTTTTCCATGGCGGCAAGTGCCGCATTGCACTTTTCCAGATCGGTCACCCCGGAATCGGAGTTGGTCGTCGCGCCGGCCGGATAGAGCTTGACGCCATGGATGAAGCCGCTGGCTTTGGCCGCGGCGATTTCCGCCGGTGAGGTATTGTCGGTGAGATAGAGCGTCATCAGCGGCTCGAATGTCATGCCGGCAGGCACTGCGGCCAGGATGCGATCGCGATAGGCGGCGGCCTGTGCCACGGTGGTCACCGGCGGCTTGAGGTTGGGCATGACGATGGCCCGGGCGAAGCGTTTTGCCGTATCCGCCAGCACGTCGCGCATGGCCTCGCCGTCCCGCAGATGCAGGTGCCAGTCGTCGGGGCGGGTGATGGTCAGGGTTGGCGTCATTTTTTGCCGGGATTCAAAGTCAATGCCAGATCGTAGAGGGCGTTTTTCTTGACCCCGCTGATCGCTGCCGCCAATTTTACCGCTTGTTTGAGCGGCAGTTCATCCAACAGAATTTCGAGGGTGCGGCGGACGTCGCCGGGAACGCCCTGTTGCTCGGTCGGTGGGGCACCGTCGACCAGCAGTACGAATTCACCGCGCTGGCGGACGGGATCGGCATCGAGCCAGTGGACGGCTTGATCCAGCCGGCAGGTGTGGATGGTTTCGAAGGTCTTGGTCAGTTCACGGGCAAAGGTGATGCTGCGCGTGCCGGACAATACCGCGGCGATGTCGGCCACGCTTTCCAGGATGCGATGCGGGGCTTCGTAGAACACCAGCGTTGCCGGTATTTCCCGCAGCATAGTGAGTACTTGCCTGCGTTGCGTGCCTTTGGCTGGCAGAAAGCCGACGAACAGAAAGCCCGGCGTCCGGAGACCCGCCGCCGACAGTGCGGCGATCGCGGCATTGGCGCCGGGAACCGGAACGACCCGGATGCCGGCCTCGCGCGCGAGGCTGACCAGGATCGCGCCCGGATCGGAAATGGCGGGCGTCCCGGCATCCGAGATCAGCGCCACGGATTGCCCACTTTGTAGTGCCTTTATCAACTTGCGTCCAATATGCTGCTCGTTATGCTCGTGCAACGCGACAAGTGGGGTCCGGATGTCGTAGTGAGCGAGCAGTCGTGCCGAATGGCGCGTGTCCTCGGCAGCGATCACATCGACGCTTTTTAGCGTGTCGAGGGCGCGCAGTGTGATATCTCGCAGGTTTCCGATCGGCGTGGCGACCACATATAATGTGCCATCATGACACTGCGAAGCCTGGTTTTTTTCTGCTTGGTTAATTTGCTCTCTCCTGCAATGACGGCTTTCGCCGATGCCAAGCAATCCGCTCCGGTTGCACCGACGGCAGCCGCCGCGTCTACCAAGAAGTCTGTCAAAACCGCCGAAGAACTCTATCTCGAAGGTAATGCCTGCTTAGAGGCAGACGACCTTGGCTGCGCCGCAGTGGCTTTGGCTGCCATCAATCCTGTTTCCCCTTACGCCAAATTGCTCCGTGCTCAACTCGCAGCGGCAGCCAATGATTTTGAAACCCCGTTACGACTTTTGCTCCCGCTGCAAGCGGAAACAGGCTTGCTCCCCCAAGCGTATGCAAGTTTACACGCAACGTTGGCGCAAGCCTACGAAGCTCAGGGTAATACGCTGCGTGCGTTGGAGCATTGGGTAGCATGTGAGCTGTTTTTGAGCGGAAATGAACGTGTGGATGTCCATCAGGCCAAGCTTTGGGCTTTGGTCTCAGGACAACCAAGGGAAGTGCTGGTCGAAATGCGTGGTGAAAGCGCCAATCCCGTCGTTCAGGGGTGGATCGACCTTGCACTCGCCGCCACTTATGGTGAAAGCAGGGCGCGTTATGTCGAACAATGGCGGGCCGCCTACCCCGATCATCCAGCGAGTGAGGCGCTGCTGGCCAGAATCGTTCAGACGCGTCCGGCGGGGGGGAGCCCCGATGAACCGGTATTCCGTGGCAAGATTGCGTTGTTACTGCCGCTGGCATCGGATGTTTTTGCTGAGGCTGCCCAGGCGGTCCAAGCAGGGTTCATGGCGGCTCAGGTGGCTGACCATGCCAAGCCCGAGGTTGCCATATACGCCACAGGAACAGGAGAGGATGTGACGGTGATCTATCAGCGGGCCGTTGCCGAAGGCGCACAGTTCATCGTGGGGCCGCTGACACGGGATGAGGTAATGGCTCTGGCGGCCGCACCAATGACGGTACCTACGCTGGCGCTCAACGTACCAGAGGGTGAATTCGAAAGACAGAATAATCTGATGTTCTTTTATGGATTGTCGGTAGAGGGTGAGGCGCGCCAGGTGGCGACACTGGCACGGGAACAAGGGATGCAGACCGCATTGGTCATCGTGGCCGATGCGCCGCTGACTCGGCGTATGGCCAAGGCATTCGAGGAAACTTGGCGCAAACTGGATGGTCAGATTGTTGGCCAGCTCATGGTTCCTGACAACGATCGGTTATCCGAATTCAAGGCGATTACTGCGGCCTATTCTGCCGACATGATTTTTTTGGCAATGGATGCCGCCGATGCGCGCCGTGTGCGCCCATATCTCGATCCCGCCATCCCGACCTATGGCACGTCGCGCCTGTTTGATGGCAACCCATGGGACCCGGCGCTGACCGCCGTACATTTTGTAGACATGCCTTGGATGGTGCTCCCCGACCTTCCCGAATTTTCCAGGTACCCGAGATTTAGGTCTGTCGAGCTCCAACGCCTCTATGCGCTCGGGTTGGACGCATACCGATTGATTCCACGTTTGCTTGGCCCACCGGAAATCGGGCGAGAGCTCCTCAAAGGAGCTTCTGGTCGCATCCGTATGGATCTCAACGGTGTGCTGAACCGTGAGCTGCCTCGAGCCCAATTTGGGCATGAGCGTTTGATCGTGGAAGAACGGCCTTGACCAAGATCGGTACTATCGCTGAAAAGTTGGCGGCGGACTACCTGCAGCGGAACGGATTACGGCTGATTACATCTAATTTCAGATGTCGTTTCGGTGAGATCGATTTGATTCTGCGTGATGGGAATATGTTGGTGTTCACCGAAGTGCGGTTGAGGACGAACCAAGCATTCGGTGATGCGGCCGCCAGCATTACGCACGCCAAGCAAGCCAAGGTTGTACGTACCGCAGCATATTATCTGCAGCGTCACGGCCTGGATCTCCCATGTCGCTTCGATGTCGTATTGCTGCATCGGCTCGATGGTGCGGGGATCGAATGGATTCGAGGTGCTTTTGAAGGAGCGTTGAAATGCGTTTGAGTGCCATGTTAACGATGCTCACGTTGGCGATTTTGTCGACGAGCGGCTTGTCCGGATGCGCTCCGGTCGTAGCGGGTGGAGCGGCTGCGGGGGGGCTGATGGTCGCCGACCGCCGGACTTCTGGGGCCTATGTGGAAGATCAAGGGATCGAGTTGAAAGCCGAAAAACGGATCATGGAACAGCTCGGCGACAAAATTCATGCCAACGTGACCAGTTTTAACCGTAATGTACTGATCACGGGTGAAGCAATCGACGAAGCTACGAAGAAACGTGCCGAGGAAATCGTCAAAAGCGTCGAAAACGTGCGTAGCGTTACCAATGAGCTGATCATCGCAGGGGCCAGTTCTTTGTCCTCACGCAGCAATGATGCTTATCTCACCTCCAAAGTCAAAGCGCGCATGCTGGCGGAAAACAAGTTTCCGGCCAATGTCGTCAAAGTGGTGACTGAGAACTCGGTCGTTTATTTGATGGGTATGGTGACCCGCAAGGAAGCCGAAGACGCAGTGGAGATCGCGCGCGGGACGGAAGGGGTGCAAAAGGTGGTCAAGGTGTTCGAGTACATCACGGCCGAATGAGCTCCTGTATAATGAAAACCTTCAATGTTCTTCTGGGTGCATCATGAGTGAGGAAGTGATCATCGAGGGTCTGACCAAGTCCGGGAAGCCTTTTCGACCTTCTGATTGGGTGGACAGGATGTGCAGTCAGTACGCGACCTTTGGTCCTGACCGCAAGTTACGCTATTCCCCTTACCTCAAGCCACGTGTGATCAATGGGGTACGTTGTCTGGTGGTGGACTTGAAGCTGCGCGAGGTCAACCCGGAGGGGTATGCGCAGCTTAAGCATTTCGCCGAGGAGAATCAGCTTGGGGTCAAGGACAGCATGGGTACCGTGTTGGACTCTTTGCCTACCTGAGACCCAAGGGAGCGAGTCGCGTAGCTGCCTGGTTTATTTTTTGCCATCAAGCAAGTTTTCGATCTGTTTTTTCGTCAATATTCCACGGTGCAGTTTGACCAATTTGCCCCGCGGGTTGTATAGGAAGGTAGTCGGGAGGACTTCTGCCGTACCGAATTGTTTGACCGTGGCGTCATCTCCCAGCACGATGGGATAGGACATCAGGTTGTCTTCGGCAAACTTAAGAATTTCCTTCTCGGTCTTGAAATCCAAGGCGATGCCAATGATTACCAAATCTTTGCGTTTCTCGTTGAGTACGACGAGGTCCGGGATTTCTTCCAGACAAGGCGGACACCATGTGGCCCAGAAATTGACCAGTACCCATTTGCCACGATAGTCGGCAAGAGTATGCGTTTTCCCGTCGAGATCTTTGACCCGAAAATTCTCCGCCGCAGCAGGAAAGGATGCCAGTCCCAACACGATGGTCATGAGCATGAGCTTGACTGCATTTTTGAGTAACTGCATGGTTCTGCACATGAGGTATCGATAGGGTCCACAAAAAAGTAGAGGGTGAGTACGCCACTATATCATTTCTCGACTCGGGTGGCGTGGATTGAGTGTATGCATTAAGATGGCAACATTCGCCCGAAATGGATCACACTCCCATGGCATTACATTTGAGTGTCCCCCCTCAAGAGGACAAGCCGCCCATTCCTGCTGAAACACGGCCCCGGATCGTTCAAGGGCTAGTCGATGGCATCTCTTATGCGCATCCGATCACTGCGGCGCAGACGATATTGGAACCGCTCTTTTTGTTGAACCGGCAGGCGGTGGCGGCAGACCTGCGGTTCAAGCTGATGGAAATCTATCGGCCGGCATTACTGAACATTACACAGGGGTTGTCGGCCCAATGCATGGGACATGCGTTACCATTGCCGGAGGATGCCCTGGCTGCAGCGGCAACCGCCAAAAAATTGCTCACAGAACTAGCCTACGGGTACAAGCTCGCCATTCTCGACCGATTGAACCGGGTGTTCGTCATCGGCGGGCACAAGGCCATGGCGGTGCTGGTGCAGCGTGCCATCCATGCGCTCGATCAACTGTTACAAATGGGGTACTGCACTTACGCCCCGGCCCCGGACGGGGTGTGGTCGGAAATCCATCGACTTTATTTGCTGGCGGCTCGTCAGGGAGTTTATGGCACGATGGTCATGGATGGCTTGGCCAAGACCAGCGTCACTTTGACCTACATGCAGGCATTGCTGGTGGCGTTGGCGGACCCGAACCACCTGCGGCCCAACGACCTCCTCCTTGTGCGCGATTATCTGGCACGTTATGGGGAGCTTGCGGAACTAAAGCCATTAGGTAAGCCGGAAAACCCCGCAGGCGTCTTTCTAGTACGGCTCAAATCGGATCATATCCCTATTTCTTTTGCAAAGTATCAGGGGCCGACCGATATGCGTACCGATATTTTGCTCATTACCGTCGAGCTGGCACGCAAAGTGAATGAACATTTGGTTGGACTGCAAGAAGGGACACCGCCGGCCAAGTTGGGTCTGCCGGACAGCGCTCATCAAAAGCATTATCAAGACTTGCTGGCACATTTGCTCAAACATTGGGCGCTTGCTCCAAAGCGCGCTTTTGCGCGCTCGGTCAAAAACGAAAGCATCAATTTGTGCATCGGATTGGATGCCGTGCATTATTACCTGAACGGAGAACAGGGCTATCCCGGTCCCAAAGAAGAAGTGCACCAGGAGGCGGCGAGTCTGAATTTTGTCGCTTCACCCACCAAGCCCAAGGAAGTAGGTGAAAAAGCTGCCACACGGTGGCTGGTCGTGAATGAAAGCGCAGGTGGTATGGCATTGTCCAAGTTTCCTGCCGTGCGGGCGAAGGTGCAGGTTGGAGATTTGCTCGGTTTACGCGCCGATGGGGAAAGTGGCTGGAGGTTGGGCGTGGTACGTAGGGCCAGCAGCGGCGAAACCGGTGAGCTGGAAATTGGCGTGCAGATGCTCGCTCCAGCCGCGACGACCGCATGGGTGCGCCCAGACAACGAGGGTAAATCCGATCTCGCCTTGATGTTGCCCGAACTGGCGGCGTTGAAGCAGCCAGCCACGCTCGTCACCCGAACCGGCATGTATCAGCCAGCACGATTGTTGGAAGTCGTGGCGCTACCAGACAATAAAACTTTGCGGGTGCTAGCCACGCGGTTGATAGAGCGCACGAGTAGTTTTGAACGTTTTCAGTATAGCTTGGTATAGTCGAATACCCTGTAAAACTTCACGAAAGCAATTTTTTTCGTTAGGATAATTCTAACCTTACGATTTCCATCCGAGTTTTTAACCACGAGGTTTCCCCCATGAGTGAACACATTATTCATTTAAGCGATGCGTCTTTCCAGCAAGAAGTACTGGAATCCCAGATTCCGGTCCTGGTGGACTATTGGGCTGAGTGGTGCGGTCCCTGCAAAATGATCGCTCCCATTCTGGATGAGGTGGCCAAGGAGTATGCTGGCCGTCTCAAAGTTGCCAAGCTCAACATCGATGAAAATCAGGCTACTCCCCCCAAGTATGGGATTCGGGGTATTCCTACACTGATGCTGTTCAAGAATGGGAATGTAGAAGCCACCAAGGTTGGTGCATTGTCCAAGTCTCAGCTCACGGCATTTATTGACAGCAACATTTGAAACACGTACGCTTGCGCCTGGTCTCGCGGTCGATTCCTGGATCGCGGGCCGGGCGTAAGGCCTGAGTAGCATCCTACCTCTTTCCCTGGTTCACTGATTTTCCTTCCCTACAAGGCGCATTTTCATGCATTTATCCGAGCTTAAACAAACTTCCGTCACCGAACTCGTCGAAATGGCCATCGCCAACGAGATCGAAGGTGCCAACCGGATGCGTAAGCAGGACCTCATCTTTGCTTTGTTGAAAAACAAAGGCAAAAAGGGCGAGAGTATTTATGGCGATGGGACGCTGGAGGTGCTCCCGGATGGTTTTGGTTTTCTCCGTTCGCCAGACAGTTCCTACTTGGCGGGACCGGATGACATCTACGTTTCCCCTTCCCAAATTCGCCGATTCAACCTGCATACAGGCGATACGATTACCGGCGAGATCCGTATTCCAAAAGATGGTGAGCGCTACTTTGCTTTGGTCAAGGTCGATACTGTCAATGGGGAACCCCCAGAGAGTACCAAACACAAGATTCTGTTCGAAAACCTGACGCCGCTGTTTCCAACCGAACCGCTGAAGTTGGAGCGAGACATCAAGAGCGAAGAAAATATCACGGGGCGTGTGATCGACATCATTGCCCCGATTGGCAAAGGACAACGCGGCTTACTGGTGGCTAGCCCGAAATCAGGCAAAACGGTGATGTTGCAGCACATAGCACACGCGATCACCGCCAATTACCCGGACATTGTCCTCATCGTGCTACTGATCGACGAACGGCCCGAGGAGGTAACGGAGATGACGCGCACCGTGCGCGGCGAGGTCGTGGCCTCTACTTTCGACGAGCCAGCCACCCGTCACGTTCAGGTGGCCGAGATGGTGCTGGAAAAAGCCAAGCGGTTGGTCGAACACAAAAAAGATGTGGTGATTCTGCTTGACTCCATCACCCGCTTGGCGCGGGCCTACAACACCGTCGTGCCGGCTTCCGGGAAAGTATTGACCGGTGGCGTCGACGCCAATGCGCTGCAACGCCCCAAGCGCTTTTTCGGGGCTGCCCGCAATATCGAGGAAGGTGGTTCTCTTACTATCATCGCCACTGCCTTGGTGGATACCGGCAGCCGGATGGATGACGTCATCTACGAAGAGTTCAAAGGCACCGGTAACATGGAGATTCATCTCGACCGTCGCATGGCCGAGAAGCGTATTTACCCTGCCATCAACGTCAATCGTTCTGGTACGCGTCGTGAGGAATTGCTCATAGAGCAACCCGTGCTACAAAAAATATGGGTGTTGCGCAAGCTACTCTACCCGATGGATGACCTTGAGGCCATGGAGTTTTTGCTCGATAAAATCAAGGCCACGAAAAACAATGCGGAATTTTTTGAAGCCATGCGCCGTGGTTGAAATGCAGGCCTGGATGGGATGGTGAATCGTCAGCAGCGGCAAAAAGATAGCCTCAAGTGGCCTTGGACAATGAGCTTCCTTCTTCGTCTTCCAAAGGGGGGCATGCTCCCTTTCCTGAGTCTGCTGGCTGATCCAATGCTCCAGGAATTGCACGGGTGAGCGGTAGCCAAGGATCTAATGCAGCCGTTTCCGGTTGTAGAAGACCTCGAGGCACTCGAAGCGCACGGCCTTCAGTCCGGCATGGCTGGCGCGAATCAGCGCCACCAACTGGCTGTCCGTCGGCCGTTGCCGGTCCGATGTCACCACCTTGCTGGCTCTGGCGAGCCTGCCTGCGGCTGCCGCATTCACCCAGTTGCGTAAGGTCTGTTCGACCAGCCCCAGAACCTTCGCTACCCCCCGCCAAGGACTGTCCATCCTTGATCCGCTTGACCGCTTGTTCCTCGAACTCCAGCGTGTATGCCTGTTTCGGTATCTTCATTCCCCTGTCTTCCAAAGTAGCGTCATCTTACGTCACCCTTGGAAGGCGAAATTCCGGTCGTGCAGCAGGTGATTCAGCGGATTGGATTCCTGAATGAGATTGGGCGCTCGTCAGTCCTCCAGTAGGCTGCGCAGCATCCAGGCATTCTTCTCATGGATTTGCATGCGTTGGGTCAACAGATCAAGGGTGGGTTGGTCATTAGCTTTCTCTGCAATCGGAAATATGGTGCGCGCACAGCGTACCACCGCTTCTTGGCCTTCGACCAGTTGCCGAATCATTTCTCGTGCATTGGGAGTGCCTTCGCTCTCTGGGATGGAAGTGAGTTTGGAGAAAGCAGCATAACTGCCTGGTGCGGGGTAGCCTAAAGCACGGATGCGTTCTGCGATCTGATCCACCGCCATCCATTGTTCGTTGTACTGTTCCATGAACATCAGGTGCAATGTCTGAAACATGGGGCCCGTGACGTTCCAGTGGAAGTTGTGGGTTTTTAGATACAGCGTATAGGTATCTGCCAAAAAGCGACACAAGCCTTCTGCGATTTTTTTGCGGTCCTTGGCGCTGATGCCAATGTCAATCTGGGTTGCCATGATAGATCTCCTTAATCGATATTGCATTACACATAGGCCGACTGATCTTTATGCGTTGGCGAGTCGACGTCTCAAACGCACGGCACTGGCCAGTTGGTTCAGCAAGGTCACTGTATTTTCCCACCCCAAGCAGGCGTCAGTAATGGAAAGACCATATTCCAGAGGCTTGCCCGGGACAACGTCTTGACGGCCTTCCCTAAGGTGGGATTCCACCATCACGCCTACGATACGCTGTTCCCCCTGCCGAATTTGCGTCGCCAGATCGGAGGCAACCGTAAGTTGCAATTCCGGTTTTTTTCGGCTGTTGGCGTGGGAGCAGTCTACCACGACGCGGGGCATGAGGCCTGCTGCCTGGAGTGCTTTGCATGCCGCATCGATACTGCTGGCATCATAATTGGGACCCGTCCCTCCGCGCAATATGAGGTGCCCATCCTGGTTGCCACGGGTGGCCACGATGGCGGCGTTCCCACTTTTGGTCACGCCGAGAAAATGGTGCGGCTGTGAGGCTGCGACAATGGCATCCACGGCGATGCGCACGTTGCCATCCGTACCGTTTTTGAATCCGACCGGGCATGACAGACCGGAAGCCAGTTCACGGTGGACTTGCGATTCAGTGGTGCGTGCGCCGATGGCGCCCCAACTGACCAGATCGGCGATATATTGCGGCGTGATGGTGTCGAGGAACTCGGAGCCGGCAGGCAGCCCCATTGCGTTCACATCCAGCAGGAAGCGCCGGGCGATTTCCAGTCCTTCGTTGATGCTAAAGCTGCCATCGAGATGAGGATCGTTGATCAGCCCCTTCCAGCCTACGGTGGTCCGGGGTTTCTCGAAATAGACGCGCATCACGATGAACAAGTCATCGGCCAGATGCCGGCGTTGCTCATCGAGCCGTCGGGCGTATTCCAGACCGGCCTTTACATCATGAATGGAACACGGGCCGACGATGACGAGCAGACGGTCGTCTTCCATACGCAGGATACGGCGCACGGTCTGCCTGGCCTGCAAAACCACGCTGCGCACATCCGGACCAGCGGGCCATCGCGCCAATAGAACGTTGGGCGGAATCAGCTCCCGGATTTCGCGAATGTGCAAGTCATCGATCACACTGTTGTCGTGTGGGCACATCGGAATCGCGAAAAAACAAAACGGCAGCCTCGGCTGCCGTTTGTGGTTCGGAATCCTGCAGCCGGTTCAGCGGTTGCAGACGTACATGGTGACTTCGAAACCGAAACGCATTTCGGTTGCTTCAGGTTTGGTCCACATGATGCTCTCCTTTCTAAATTGACTTTGGGTTTGACGAATCGGCGAGTTACCTCGCTTGCTCGTATGACTCGCACTATATCCAAGTGTTCCAGTCAACTAATCAGGCCGGTCATGAATCGGGGCTCAGGATTTTCATGATTCAGTCATCGTGGATTGCTGATTTTGGCGGTATGATTAACCGGCAATGTTGCGGTAGCCTGCCAGGGAGAGCATGATGAAAGGCGACGAAAAGATTATCGAAATACTCAACGGATTGCTGGCCGGCGAGCTGGCGGCGGTGTTAGCAACAAATAGATTTGTCCGGAGCTGTAGCACATAAACTGTCCGCTTGCCATGGGAGCGGGAGGTGCGGAGGGCGTAGCCCGGAGCGGCTTCCCCTTCCACGGCGGGCGCTGCGGCGGACCTACGCGGCGACCTTAACCCCTGCGTCCAGCAACTGCCCATCCGCATCGCAGCGCGCCAGACAACGCGGGCCATGGAAGATGGCCAGCCGT
>JANZZG010000062.1 GCA_026419515.1 Methylophilaceae bacterium | reverse complement strand
TTTTCCAGGTTCTGCGCCTTGAGCATTTCGAGGATTTCCATCTTGATCGGTTTCCACCGCTCATGCATGGGGCAGGCGGTTTCGTCGCTGCAGACCTTGAGGCCCAGCACGCAATCCTTGCTGAAATCCGGGCCCTCGGTGATCAGCAGGACGCGCATCAGGTCGATGTTCTGCGGCACCTCGCGCAAGGAAAATCCCCCCAGACGGCCACGATAGGAAACCAACAAACCGCCTTTACATAGCATTTGCATGATCTTGGCAAGATAGGCTGAGGGCACACCCAACTGTTCGGCGATCTCCCGGCTGAGAATGGGCGTCCCCGCCTCCTTGAGCGCCATGTAGATCAAGGCCTGGATGGCATATTGGCTGGTGCGTGAAATCAGCATTTCAGTATCCTGGATATCAAAATCCCGAACCCGATTTTATTCCCAAAACACGCCGCTGTGCATGTCCTGGAAAGACCTTAAGGCGGCAGTCAACTCATCCGCAGGAAGAGACGGCCAAGGTGCGTTATAATCCACGCACTCCAGCCGAGTGGAACGCATGATCAAATCATTGTTGCAACGGATTCTCAAGCCCGCAAAGCCGAAAGCCGGCACCCCCCTCCCCCAGAAGTATTCCCGCCGCACCCATCGCATCGACCCGCACAAGATCAGTCAAGCCGCCCTGAAAACCACCGAAGGGCTCCAGCGGGCCGGGTTCCGCGCCTTCATCGTCGGCGGCGCGGTACGCGACCTCATGCTGGGCAAGACGCCCAAGGATTTCGATGTCGCCACCGACGCCACGCCGGAACAAGTACGCCAGGTATTCCGCCGCTCGCGCATCATCGGACGCCGCTTCCGCATCGTGCATGTGCTGTTCGGTGCCGAAACCATCGAAGTCACCACCTTCCGCGGCAGTCATCTGTCCGAAGATGGCGACGCGCAGGTGGCCGAAAGCGGGCGCATCCTGCGTGACAACGTGTTCGGCAGCCAGGAGGAAGACGCGGCACGGCGCGACTTTACCATCAACGCCTTGTATTACGACCCGGTCAGCGAGGAGGTCTGGGACTACCACCAGGGCGTGCCGGACCTCCAGAAGCGTGTACTGCGCATCATCGGCGATCCGGAAACCCGCTACCGCGAGGATCCGGTGCGCATGCTGCGCGCGGTGCGGCTGTCCGCCAAGCTGGGGATGAAACTGGATCGCGCCACCGAGGCGCCCATTCCGCGCCTCGCTGGGCTACTGCAGGAAGTCCCGGCCCCCCGTATATTCGATGAAATGCTCAAGTTGTTTTTGTCTGGCCATGCCATGGAAAGTGCCCTGGCGCTGCGCAAACATGGGCTGCACCACGGGGTGCTGCCGTTGCTCGATGTGGTACTGGAACAGCCACTGGGCGAGCGTTTCGTCAATCTGGCCCTGCAAAACACCGATCGGCGGGTGTTGCAAGACAAGCCGGTTTCACCCGCTTTCCTGTTCGCCTGCCTGCTATGGCACGAGGTGCTGGCCGCCTGGCAGAAATACCAGGCTTCCGGCATGCGTCCCGTCTCGGCGCTCCACCTGGCCATACGGGAAGTATCGGAAACCCAGGCGGACAAGCTGGCCATCCCCAGGCGCTATGCGGTCGCCATGAAAGAAATCTGGGGATTGCAGCCCCGCTTCGAGCAGCGCGCCGGACAACGCCCGTTCCGGCTGCTGGAACATGAACGCTACCGCGCCGGCTACGATTTTCTGCTGCTGCGTTGCGAATCCGGGGAACTGCCAATGGAGCTGGCCGCATGGTGGGATGCTTTCGCACATGCAGATACCGAAACCCGCAAGCGCATGCTGCAGCCAGACAGCGCACCCAAAAAACGACGCCGCCGGCGCAAAAAAACCAGCACGGCACAACCACTGGCGCCCCAGGCATGAGCGCGCGTGCGTTCGTTGCGCTGGGGAGCAACCTAAAGGATCCTGCCACCCAAATCGTCCGTGCCTTCGACCAACTGGCCCTGCTCCCGGCGACACGGCTACTGCGGCGCTCCTCACTTTATCGCAGCGCGCCGGTGGGTTACATCGACCAACCGGACTTCATCAATGCAGCCGCCGAATTGGAAACGGATCTGATGCCACTCGCCCTGCTCCATCACCTGCTGCAAATCGAAGCTCGCGCCGGACGTACGCGCCCGTTTCCCAATGCGCCCCGCGTGCTGGACCTCGACCTTTTGCTTTATGATGCCCTGGTGATGCACACGCCCGAACTGATCCTGCCCCACCCGCGATTGCATGAGCGTGTCTTCGTGCTGCTTCCGCTTGCCGAAATCGCGCCGGACCTCGATGTCCCAGGACACGGCAGCCTCGCCCGACTGCTGGCCGCCTGCCCCAGCCAAGGGGTGGAAAGACTGGGATCCAAGCTAGCATGACGCTCACCCGCAAATATCCTTACATCGTCATCGAAGGTCCCATCGGCAGCGGCAAAACCACGCTGGCGCAAAAACTGGCCGAGCGATTTTCGGCCAAACTTCTGTTGGAAGATGCCGCGGCCAACCCCTTCTTACCCAAGTTTTACGATGATCCCGAGCGCCATGCCTTGGCTACCCAGCTGTTTTTCCTGTTCCAGCGCGCCGAACAGCTACGTGAGCTGGCACAACGCGATCTGTTCAGCGACGCCGTGGTGGCCGACTTCTTCCTGGAAAAGGACCCGCTGTTTGCCCGACTCACCTTGAACGACAGCGAGTTCGCGCTTTACCGCACTCTCTATCAGCACCTCAAAGTGCAAAACATTTGCCCCGACCTGGTGATTTATCTGCAAACCCCGGTGGATACATTGATGGAACGGATAAGGCGGCGCGCCATTGCCTATGAACAGTCCATCACCCGAGATTACCTGGAACGCCTGGCGGCCCGTTACAGCGAATATTTCCACCAATACGAGGCCGCCCCGGTGCTGATCGTCAACAATGCCAACCTCGATCTGGCGAGTAGCGACGAGGCTCTTGCCTTGCTGGTGGAGCGTATCGAAAAAATGCGCGGACGTCGCGAGTACTTCAATCCCGATCTGACATGAAGACCTGGGCCGACTTCGTTGCGATGAAAGCGCGGGGTGAAAAGATCGCCGTGCTAACCTGCTATGACGCCAGTTTCGCCACCCTGATGGAGCGGGCGGGCATCGATCTTCTGCTGGTGGGCGATTCGCTCGGCATGGTGCTGCAGGGTGCGGCCGATACGCTGGGGGTGACCATGGCCGACATGGAATACCACACCCGCTGCGTCGCCGCCGGCAGCGACGCCACCCCCATCATCACCGATATGCCCTATGCCAGCGACAGTACGCCGGCCATGGCGCTGGACAACGCGCGCCGACTGATCCGCGCCGGCGCGCACATGGTCAAACTGGAAGGGGCCAAATGTGCCGTGGTACGGCACCTCAAGGCGCACGACATCGCAGTGTGCGGCCATCTGGGCTTTACGCCGCAGTCCGTGCACGAACTGGGGGGGTACAAGGTACAGGGACGGGATGAACGTGGCGCGAGACAAATCCTGGAGGAGGCGCGGGCTTTGCAGCACGCCGGCATCGACCTGCTGGTGCTGGAGATGGTGCCCGCTTCATTGGCGCGACAGATCACGGCGCAACTTGCCATCCCTACCATCGGCATCGGTGCCGGGCCGGACTGCGATGGGCAGGTGCTGGTGCTGCATGACATGCTGGGCATCTATCCGGGCAAGACGCCGAAATTCGCCCACAATTTTCTGCAACAGGCCGCTGGCGTGGAAGATGCCATCGCACGCTACGTGGCGGCCGTCAAAGCGGGCCACTTCCCCACCGCCGAGCACAGCTTCTGATGGACGTCATCACCGACATCGCCACCCTGCGTCGCCGGCTCGCCGGTGAAAGCGATATCGCTTTCGTGCCGACCATGGGCAACCTGCACGCCGGACATCTGGCCCTGGTCGAGCTGGCGCGCCGGCATGGCCGCTGCGTGGCTGTGAGCATTTTCGTCAACCCGCTACAGTTTGGCCCCCACGAAGACCTGGCCGAATACCCGCGTACGCTCGCGGAGGATCTGGACAAACTCGCCGACGCCCACACCGACGTGGTGTTCACGCCTGACGAAACCACACTCTACCCTGAACCGCAGACCGTGTTCGTCGAGCCGCCGCCGATTTCCATGGAACTCTGTGGCGCAACGCGGCCTGGTCACTTCCGCGGCGTGTGCACGGTGGTGCTGAAGCTGTTCCACATCGTGCAGCCCCGGATTGCCGTGTTCGGCAAGAAAGATTTCCAACAGCTCCATATCATCCGGGAAATGGTGCGCCAGCTCGATCTGCCGGTTTGCATCGTCGCTGGCGAAACGGTGCGCGAAGCGGATGGTCTGGCGATGAGTTCGCGCAACGGCTATCTGAAACCGGAGCAGCGTATCGAGGCCCCGCGCTTGTATCGCACGTTGCAGCAGGTGGTGCAAATGATACGGGAGGGATGCCACGATTTTGCGCGCCTCGAAATGCAGGCCACGGAATCGCTCACTCGGTATGGCTGGACCGTCGATTACATCAGCGTACGCAATGCCAGGACGCTACTGCCAGCCACGCCTGAAGACGGGACGCTGGTCGTATTGGGCGCCGCCCGGCTGGGGAAAACCCGCCTCATCGACAACATCGAGTTTGCGCTATAATGCGCATCCCTTTCACATCAGCGAAATCGGGACCATGCAAAGAACCATGCTGAAATCCAAGCTGCACCGGGTGCACGTGACGCACTCCGAGCTGGACTATGAGGGTTCCTGCGCCATCGACGAAGAGCTGCTGGATGCCGCAGACATCCACGAATATCAACAAATCGAAGTCTATAACGTCAACAATGGCGAGCGCTTCACCACCTATGCCATCCGCGCGCAGCGCCATTCCGGCATCGTGTCGGTCAATGGCGCCGCCGCCCGCAAGGCGCAGGTCGGCGATGTTTTGATCATCGCCACTTATGCCACTTACAACGAACTAGAACTGGAGAAATACGAACCGACGCTCGTCTACGTGGATGCCCGCAACCGTATCCGAGACAAGCGGCACGAGATTCCAATCCAAGCGGCTTGAAAGACTGCCTGCAAGGCAGTTCACTAAATAGTGAATTTCGCGACTTCTTCGCGCAAGGTGGCGGCACGCTGAGCCAGCACCACGGCCATCCCATGAAAGGCCTGGGCCTGTTGCTCGCTGTTGTGGGCCATTTCTTCGATGGCAGAAACCGCTTCGGTAATCCCACTGACCGACTGCTCTTGGGCAGTGGCCAAAGTGGCGATGGTCTCCGACTGGCCGACGATCTTTTCCACCGACTGCAGGATGCCATGCAAGGCTTCTTCCGCCATCTTGGCA
>JANZZG010000067.1 GCA_026419515.1 Methylophilaceae bacterium | reverse complement strand
TGATGTGTTACCGCCTACGTCTCCTGTTGCGGGGGGAACGGACGCCGCTCGCATGCCACATCCTCGCAATTTCGTGGATCGGCTCTGGCCGCATGCGGTGGAAGCTGCGCGGACGTTGGGGGTCGCGCCACACCTGCTGGTCGCCCACGCCGCGCTGGAAACGGGTTGGGGCCGACAAGAGCTGAAAACAGTGGATGGTGCACCGAGTAACAATCTGTTCAACATCAAGGCAGGTCGCGGCTGGAAGGGCGCAACGGTGGAAAAAATGGTCACCGAGTACATCAATGGCCAGCCGGTCCAATCGTTGGAGCGGTTCCGCGTCTATGAGTCGGTCGCCGCGGCATTCGCCGATTATGTGGCATTGCTGGCAGGCTCTCCGCGCTACGCGGGTGTGATCAATCAGGATGCCGAGGGTTTCGTGCGCGGTCTGCAACGGGGGGGGTTTGCGACCGACCCGGCTTATGCCGACAAGCTGCGGCGCGTCATTGGCAGCGTGGCGCTCAAAGTGGGGTTGGTGGGTTAAGTCTGGGCATGATGTGGTCGATATGTCACATAGGCACAAACGGGTTTAGCACATGAGTATTTACAGTATCAGCGTTTCGGCATTGCAGGCGGCACAGGTGGGCATCGCGACCACGGGCCACAACATCGCCAATGTCAATACGCCAGGCTACCGCCGGCAGGAAATCGAGCAAGCCACTAACGTCGCGGTGCGCACCGGCAACGGCTTCATCGGGCAGGGGGTCAGCATCAGCACGGTGCGCCGGAGTTATCACGAGTTCCTGGAACGGCAGGTCAGCCAGAGCGAATCCCAGTGGGCCTACATGGATCAGTATCTGCAAAGCATCCAACAGATCAATAACGTACTGGGTGACCGCTCCATCGGCCTATCCAGCATGCTGCAAAAATTCTTTGCTGCTTGGAACGCAGTGGCCAACAATCCGACATCCACCCCGGCACGGCAGGGAGTGCTGACGGCGGCCAATACCCTGGCTGGCAACATCAATCGGCTCGGGTCTTACCTTGAGTCGTTGCAGGAGGGTGTCAATAGCGATATCCAGAGCATCGTGGCCAAGATCAACAGTTATGCGAGCAGCCTGGCCAGTATGAACGACCGTATCGCCAGTGTGCAAACCTCCAGCCTGCAGCCGCCTAACGATTTACTCGATCAACGCGACCTGCTGGTCTCGCAGCTCAATCAGCTGGCGGGCGTGACGGTGGTGAAAGACACTGCCACGGGCGACTACAACGTGTTTCTGGGGCAAGGTTATCAGCTGGTGGCAGGAAGCCAGGCCAACCCCATCAGCGCGAGCCCATCCTATTACGACCCACAGCGGCTGGAGGTGTTTGATGGCGCTGGCAACATCCAGCTGTCGGGGCATGCCACGCTGGGTGGGCGGCTGGGGGCACTGCTGGAATATCGTAGCCGTGATCTGGACACCGCCCAGAATGCGCTGGGACGCATCGCCATGGTCCTGACCCAGCGTGTCAACGCACAGCACCAGCTGGGACAGGACCTCAACGGGGTGGCAGGGGGACTCTTGTTTGAGGACATGAGTACGATGGCCCAGGTGTTTCCCAATGTCGGCAATACTTCGGGCGCGATACTGACGGCCACGGTGAATGCCACCAATCAGCTGACCACCAGCGACTACCGCCTGTTTTATGATGGAACCAACTACATCTTGACTCGTATTTCCGACGGGCAGAGCTGGTCCAACGCCAGTCTGACCACGTTGTCGATGCTGGCGGCCCAAGGCTTTAGCTTGTCGGTGAGCCCGCCTCCCAATGCCGGGGAGAGTTTTTATATTCGTCCTACGGTGGCCGCTGCTACCAATGTCAGCGTGCTGATTTCGGAGCCCGCCCTGCTGGCGGTGGCCGCTCCAGTGCAATCCAGCGCGGCAGCCACCAATACGGGCACGGCACAAATCTCACAGCCGGTGGTGGATCCTTCCGCCCAGCCACCGCTCAACGTCAACCTGACTCAGCCGGTGACCATCACCTTCACCAGCCCCACTACCTATAACGTGACAGGGATTGGAACCGGCAACCCCACAGGCCTGACTTATGTGTCGGGTAGCACCATTTCCTATAACGGCTGGTTATTGCAGATCACCGGCATCCCTGCGGCCGGGGACGTTTTCACCATAGGTCCCAATACTGGCGGCACGCTGGACAATCGTAACGCGCTGGCCATCGCCGCCTTCCAGAACGATCATACCCTGGTGGCCGGCCACAATACCCTGGAAAGCGCCTATGGCCTGATGGTGAACGCCATCGGCGACAAGACGGCAGCCGTCAAGATCAACCAGGGCGCGCAGAAGAACCTCTACGACCAGGCGGTGCAAGCCCAGCAAGCTGCATCCGGTGTCAATCTCGACGAAGAGGCGGTGAACCTGATCCGCTTCCAGCAAAGCTATCAAGCGGCCGCCCAATTGATCAAGACGGCCAACACCATGTTCGATACGTTACTGTCCATAAGGTGATGATCATGCGTATCAGTACCGTTTTGTCTTTTCAGATGAATGCCGATGCCTTGCTTACCAAGCAGGCGACGTTGAACCACTTGCAGCAGCAGCTGGCGACGGGGCGGCGCATCGTCACCCCGGCCGACGATCCCATCGGCGCGGCCCACGCCTTGCAGACTTCGCAGGCACTGGCCGTCGCCCAGAACCGCATCGACAACATCCATGCGGCCATTTTCAAGGTCAAACAGGAGTCCAACGTACTCGATGCCGTGACCGCCGTGCTTCAGAATGCACGCAATGTCGCCATCGCAGCCCAGGGTAATCCCAGCATGACGGAGCGGACCGATTATGCGGCCTATCTTAGGGAGCTTTATCAGGATCTGCTAGCGTATGCGAATGCTACGGATGCCAATGGCGATTACATGTTTGCCGGTTCACTTGGCGGTACCCAGCCGTTTCAACAAACCAGCGGGCCGTCCAATTACCAAGGGAATAGCGTCCAACAGCGATTGATGATCGGCAACGACCGCAGCATCCCTGTCAGTGACCCGGGCAATACGGTGTTCGGTGTGGGTACGCCCAATGATCCATTTGCAGTCATCGACCAATTCATCAACGATTTACTGAACCCCTTGTTGACGGGGGCGGCATATGATGCGGCAGTCGCCACGGCGCTTTCTCGCCTGGGCATGGCAGTGGAACGGGTCAAGGGGGTGCACAATCAGGTGTCCAATCGGATGCAGGAACTCCAAGTTGCATTGGACACGGAAACCAACTTCAGGCTGCAATACCAGAACGAACTGGATCGCGTGGAAAGCGTGGACATGCAAAAACTGGCGGTCCAGCTACAGTTGCAGCAGGTCTCGTTGCAGGCTTCGCAGCAGGCCTTCGTCAAGGCGAGCCAGCTGTCCTTGTTCAATCTCCTGTAGAGCGCAACCGGTCGCGGGGGCATCATGTTCGACAACAAGGCCATCTTGGTCACCGGCGGGACGGGTTCGTTCGGCAAGGCGTTCATCCGTGCGCTGCTCGATCGTTACCAGCCATCGCGGTTGGTGGTGTTCTCGCGTGACGAGCTCAAGCAGTTCGACATGCAGCAGGAATACCGCCATGAGGCGATGCGCTTCTTCCTGGGCGATGTGCGCGACAAGGAGCGCCTGGTGCAGGCGATGCGCGGCATCGATTACGTGGTGCATGCCGCCGCGCTGAAGCAGGTGCCGGCCGCCGAATACAACCCCATGGAGTGCATCAAGACCAACATCTACGGCGCCGAAAACGTCATCCATGCGGCGCTGGCCAATGACGTCGAAAAAGTGATCGCGCTCTCCACCGACAAGGCGGCCAACCCGATCAACCTCTATGGCGCGACCAAGCTGGCCTCGGACAAGCTGTTCGTGGCCGCCAACAACATCGTAGGGGCTGCCCGCACGCGCTTTGCCGTGGTGCGTTACGGCAACGTGGTGGGGTCGCGCGGCTCGGTGGTGCCATTCTTCAAGAAACTGCTGGCCGAAGGGGCGAAAGAGCTCCCCATCACCGACGTGCGCATGACCCGGTTCTGGATCAGCCTGGCGCAGGCGGTCGATTTCGTGTTCAAGAATTTCCAGCGCATGCAGGGCGGCGAGGTGTTCGTGCCCAAGATCCCATCGGTACGCATCGTCGATCTGGCCGAAGCCTTGGCACCAGGCGTGCCACATAAAATCATCGGCATCCGTCCCGGCGAAAAGCTGCACGAGATCATGTGCCCGCAAGACGATTCACACCTGACGCTCGAATTCGCCGACCATTACGTGATCCAGCCCAGTATCCGCTTTCACGGCCGAACCATGGACTATTCCAGAAATCCCCTCGGGGAGAGGGGGGGGGCATGCCCGGTGGGGTTCGAATACAACTCGGGCACCAACCCGCACTTTTTGAGCGTGGAGGAAATCCGGGCGTTCAATGCTGCGGCCGGGGTATGATCCCGTACGGCCGACAGGACATCAGCCAGGCTGACATCGACGCCGTCGTCGAGGTGTTGCGCTCGGACTGGCTGACCCAGGGGCCGGTTATCCCGCGCTTCGAGGCCGTGGTGGCGGAATACTGCCAGGCCAGGCATGCGGTGGCGGTCAACAGTGCCACTTCCGCCCTGCATCTGGCCTGCCTGGCCTTGGGGCTTGGCCCGGGCGACCGGCTGTGGACCTCGCCCAATACCTTCGTCGCCAGCGCCAACTGCGCGCGCTATTGCGGCGCGGAAGTGGATTTCGTGGACATCGACCCGCGCACCTACAACCTGTGCGCCGACAGGCTCGCCGAAAAACTGCGCGAGGCGGCACGGCGCGATGCGCTGCCCAAGATCGTGGTGCCGGTCGCCTTCGCCGGGCAGTCCTGCGACATGGCGGCGATTCGTGCGCTGGCCGACCAATATGGCTTTGCCGTCATCGAGGACGCCTCGCATGCCATCGGCGCGCGCTATCGCGGCGCGCCGGTCGGTTGCGGCCGTTATGCCGACATCACGGTGTTCAGCTTCCATCCGGTCAAGATCATCACCACCGGCGAAGGGGGTATGGCCCTCACCAACGACGACAAGCTCGCCGCCACGATGCGCCGGCTGCGCAGCCACGGCATCACGCGCGCGCCGGGCGAGATGACGGGTGAGGCGGATGGCCCCTGGTATTACCAGCAGCGCGACCTCGGCTACAACTACCGCATGACCGACCTGCAGGCCGCGCTGGGCATGAGTCAAATGCGACGGCTGGAGGACTTCGTGGCGCGCCGCCTGGCCCTGGCCGAACGCTATGATCAACTGCTCGCCGGATTGCCGCTCAAAACGCCCTTCCGCGCGCCGGAAGGCCGCTCCGCCATGCATCTTTACCCCGTCGTGCTGGACGATCCCACGCGCCGCCGACCGGTGTTCGAAGCCCTGCGTGCCGCGGGCATCGGCGTCAACGTGCACTACATCCCCGTTCACACCCAGCCCTACTACCGCGCGCTCGGGTTCCGGTCGGGCGACTTCCCGCTGGCCGAAGCCTATTATGCCGGCGCCCTCAGCCTGCCGATGTATCCCACCCTGACCGAGGCACAGCAGGATGCGGTGGCGGCCCGTCTCAAGGAATGCCTGGCATGAAGCTGTGCGTCATCCCCGCGCGCGGCGGCAGCAAGCGCATCCCGCGCAAGAACATCCGCGATTTTTGCGGCCGGCCCATCCTCGCCTATTCCATCGCCGCTGCCCGGGCGTGTGGCCTGTTCGACCGCGTGATGGTCTCCACCGACGACGCGGAAATTGCCGAAGTCGCCCGTAGGCACGGCGCGGAAATTCCGTTCCTGCGTCCGGCCGAGCTCGCCGATGATTTCACCGGCACCAACGCTGTGGTCAAACAGGCCATCCAATGGCACCAAGCGCAGGGCATGGCGGTGGAGGCCGCTTGTTGTCTCTATGCCACCGCGCCTTTCGTTACGGCAAGGGATCTGGCCGCTGCCTGGGAGATGCTCGAGACCGGCGGCCGGGCTTACGTGTTCTCGGTGGCACGGTTTGCCTATCCCATCCAGCGCGCGCTCAGGCGCCTGCCGGATGGTTCGGTCGAAATGTTCCAGCCGCAGCACCGCATGACCCGCTCGCAAGACCTGGAACCCGCCTATCACGATGCCGGGCAGTTCTACTGGGGCCGGGCGCAGGCCTTCCTCGATGACCTGCCGATCTTCGCGCCGCACTCGCTGGCGTATCTTTTGCCCGCGCACCGGGTGCAGGACATCGACACCGAGGAGGACTGGCAGCGCGCGGAACGGATGTACCGGCTGCTGCAAATGGAGGGCGCAGTGTGAAGGTCGCCTTCCGCGCCGATGCCGGCCTTGCCCTCGGCACCGGCCATGTCATGCGCTGTCTGACGCTGGCCGACCAGCTGCGCGCGGCTGGAGCGACCACCCGTTTTCTGTGCCGGCCGCTCGATGGCCAGCGCGGGGAATACATCGCCGCGCGCGGCCATGCGCTCGTCTGGCTGCCGCTGCGTGAGGACCTCGCCCGGGATGCCGAGGACAGCCGCGCTGCCCTGGCGGACCAATCCCCCTGGGATTGGCTGGTGGTGGACCACTATGGCCTTAATGCCGGATGGGAGCGCGAGATGCGCGCAGTCGCCGGCAAGATCATGGTCATCGACGATCTCGCCGATCGCCCTCACGATTGCGACCTGCTGCTCGATCAGAACCTGCAGGCGCCGGGGCGCTATGCGGGACGGGTACCCGAAGGCTGTCCCTGTCTGCTCGGTCCGAAATATGCCCTGCTGCGGCCCCAGTTCGCAGCGGCGCGCGCGACGCTGCGCCCGCGCGATGGCCGGGTGGCGCGCATCCTGGTGTTCTTCGGCGGAGCCGATGCCGGCGGCGCAACGCTCAAGGCGCTCCAGGCGATACGGCAGCTGGGCCGCGACGACCTCGCCGTGGACGTGGTGATCGGCGCCACCAATCCACATCGGGCCGCCATCGAAGCCGCCTACCAAGCCTTGCCCGGCGCGGTTTTGCGCTGTCAGGTCGAGGACATGGCAGCAAGGATGGCCGCCGCCGATCTTTTCGTCGGCGCGGGGGGTATTTCTTCCTGGGAGCGGTGCTGCCTGGGGCTGCCTGCGCTGGTGATGGCCACTGCGGACAACCAGGTGACTCAATCCGAGTTGCTGGCACGGGTCGGTGCCCAAATCTACCTGGGGCCATCCTCCTCCATCGAGGTGGACGGCCTGGCGCGTTGGATCGAATCTTTGATGGCGCTTCCAGACACCCTCATCCACATGGCCGAGCAGGGCAAGAGTCTGGTGGATGGCCGGGGTGTCAACCGGGTGGCAGACCATCTGCTGGCCGATGCGTTGCTGTTGCGGCGCGCCGAGGCCACCGATAGCGCGGCCATTCACCGCTGGCGCAACCATCCCGATACCCGCCGCCATGCCGGCGATCCTGCAGAGATCGACTTCGAACGGCATGAACGCTGGTTCTCCCGTGTGTTGGCCGACCCCGATCGGTTGCTGCTGATCGCCGAACGAGACGGGCAGCCTATCGGGGTGTTGCGTTATGATATCGAAAATGGACTGGGCACCGTGTCCATTTACGTGGTGCCTGGGCTGGCTGGGCAAGGCTGGGGCAGGCGCCTGCTGATCGCCGGCGAACGCTGGCTGCGCCGGGCGCGGCCCGACGTGACGGCATGCGTGGCCGAGGTTCTGGCCGACAACGCGGCTTCTGTCGCATTGTTCCAGGGACTGGGGTTTCAACCTCAACGCACCGTTTTCAGAAAGGATTTCCGTGTCCCCTGTTGAGTTGCACATCGCCGGACGGCCGATCGGGTTGGGGCACCCGCCCTTCCTCATCGCCGAAATGTCCGGCAACCACAACCAGTCGCTGGAGCGTGCGCTGGCCATCGTCGAGGCGGCGGCGAAGAGCGGGGCGCACGCGCTCAAGCTGCAGACCTATACCGCCGACACCATGACGCTGGACCTCGACCATGGCGAATTCCGCATTGACGACCCGGACAGCCTGTGGGCGGGCAAATCGCTCTACCGGTTGTATGAGGAGGCCCATACCCCCTGGGAGTGGCACCGGCCCATCTTCGCGCGTGCGCGCGAACTCGGCCTGATCGCTTTTTCCACGCCATTCGACGAAACCGCGGTGGATTTTCTCGAATCATGCGACGTGCCCTGCTACAAGATCGCCTCGTTCGAGAATACCGATCTGCCCCTGATCCGCAAGGTGGCGGCCACCGGCAAGCCCATGATCATTTCCACCGGCATGGCCACCGTCGCCGAGCTGGACGAGACGGTGCGCGCGGCGCGCGCCGCGGGATGCCGCGCGCTCATCCTGCTCAAGTGCACCAGCACCTATCCGGCCAGTCCCGAGCACTCCCACGTGCGGACCTTGCCCCACCTGCGGGAACTGTTCGGCTGCGAGGTGGGGCTGTCCGACCACACGCTGGGCGTGGGCGCCGCCTGCGCGGCGGTGGCGCACGGGGCGACCGTGATCGAAAAGCATTTCACGCTCTCCCGCGCCGAAGGGGGGGTGGATGCCGCCTTTTCCATGGAGCCGCACGAATTCGCCCAGCTGCGTAGCGAAACCGAGCGCGCCTGGCAGGCGCTGGGTGGGGTGCACTATGGTCCCACCACGGCCGAGCAAGCTTCTCGGCGGTTCCGCCGTTCGATTTATGTTTGCCAAGACATTCCGGCGGGTGGCACACTTACCCCAGAAAACATACGCATCATCCGTCCCGGTTTCGGGCTGGCGCCACGTCATTACGATGTCGTGCTCGGCAAGCGGGCCAAGCGCGCGCTCTGCCGAGGCACGCCTTTGCGTTGGGATGACATAGGATAGACATCATGACCCCCTTGCAACAAGCTTATCTCACCAAATTGCATGCCACTGCCGCGGCCAATCTGGAGTTTTTCAAGCTCAACATGCCGCAGATCTATGCGCGGGTGACCGAGGCGAGCCCCTTGCCCAGCCTGGACATCTCCGATCAGGGAGACCTTACCTTGCGTTATCCCGATGGCACGACCCGGCCGGTCGCGCCCTACTACGTCGAGCAAGAGGCGCGTTTCGCCGAATTCGCCAGGCCGACGTCTCGCCCCAGGATACTGGCATTTCACAACCTAAGATATGTGTCGGAACATCCGACACATGGCGACATGCAGCGCTATCATTATTCCAACATCGACGCGGAGTTTCCCAACCGGGCACGCCGGCATTTTGTCCAGCATTATCCGGACAACACCGGTTTGTTGCGTTATCCCGCTTTCGGTTCCGACAAGACGATTCCGCTGTTGATCGTGTTGGGCAGTGGTCTGGGAGGGCATCTCGACCGGCTGGTGCTGGAATACGACGTTGGCTATCTGGTGGTGATGGATACCGACGAGGACGCCTTCCGGGTTTCGCTGTTTTTCCAGGATTACGTGCGCTTGTCGCGGCTGGCGATGGAAAAGGGAACCGACCTGGCGTTCATCATCGGGCCCAACATCGAACACATGATCCGTGGCTTCATGGGGGTGCTGCGCAAGACGCTGCCACCATTTTTCGTGCACGGTGCGGCCTTGTTCTACGCCATGCCGGAAGGAGAGACGCTGGAGGCGATCAAGGAATCGATCACGCAAACCTTGTGGCAAGTCTATTTCGGCCTGGGCTATTTCGACGATGAGCTGATTTCCATCCGCCATACCTTCCAGAACCTGGCCAGACGGCGTCCCATCTATTCCCGCCCACGGGTGATTGAGGATGCCGGGCCGGTAGCCTTCATCATCGGCTCGGGGCCCTCGCTGGACGGGTTGTTGCCGCTCCTTGAGCAGTATCGCGACAAAGCGGTGTTGATCAGCTGTGGCACGGCGCTCGGGCCCTTGGCGCACGCGGGCATCGTGCCCGATTTCCACTGCGAGAAGGAACGCCCGGGGATCGTCTATGATGTGCTCACCCGCACCGTGCCGGCGGATTTTTTGCGCAAAGTGCATCTGATCGGGCTCAATGTGGTGATGCCGGAAGTCTTTGATCTGTTTGGGGCGGGCAGCATGGTTATGAAAGACTCCGACACCATGAGCCTTTTACTCGCAAGTATGAAGCTCGTGCCCAAGGTGCCGATCGACTCCCAGCCCACGGTGACCAACATGGCGCTTTCGCTGGCGCTGGGGTTGGGGTTCCGGCGCATCTACCTGTTTGGGGTGGACTTGGGTTATCGTGATCCTGAACGTCATCATGCCCGACATACGGCTTATCTCGGGAAATTGCCAACCGAGGAAGGCGAGCTGCGCCGGCTGCTTTCCAAGCGGCCCGGCAATGACCGGCCCGCCCCTGCGAACTTCGGCGGAGAGGCCTACGCCAATGGCATTCTCGAACTGGCGCGCATCTACATGGAAGCGACGTTGCGGGTGTGTCCGCATGCGACGGTCTATAACCTCAACGACGGGGTACGTATCGAAGGCACCTTGCCGCTTCGTCCGGAAGAGTTCCCCGACCTATCCGACGCAACGGACAAGTCGGCCGTGATTCGGCGCATTCATACGGCATTCAGTTCGTTCGAGGTCCAGCCTGCACAGGTGGCCGATGCGCTTTTGACCGAAGTGGATACTTTCATCGACAGGGTACGCGAATTGGTGTCTCGGCCATACCGAACGTTCGCGGATGTGCTAAAGGGGCTGATCGAGATTTACGGTGTCTTGCATGCGCTCAAAAGTGAAGGTGATGCTGGCGAATGTCTGTTTCGTGGCACGGTACTCAACCTGTTGAGCTTGACCTACAATGCCATCTCTTTGATTGCCGACGCGGACGAAGCGGTGGCTAAAGTCCGTTATGATTTCTACAATCTACTCGATGCGCTGGAGGCAGCGCGTGAGGAAGTTGTCAACAACCTGCCCCCACGTGGGGCTTGATGAATGGAAAGGCAAGAGCATTCATGGTACGCCCTGACCCTTTGCAGGAACTCAAGTTCGAAAAGCGTCTCGATGCGTTGGCAGAAGCTTTGGTCGCAGGCCGGCTGGAAGAAGCACAGACCGGTTATGAAGCCTTGTTGGCGGAACGGCCGGATGATGCCAGGGTATGGCGAGCGCTGGGTGTGCTACGTGTGCATCAGGGCCAGCTGGATGCGGCGATTCAAGCCTTGCGTCGGGCGCAGGAACTCGACCCCCACAGTGCTGGGACCTGTAATGACCTCGGCGAAGCATTGCGGCTCGCTGGTAACTTAGAGGAAGCCAAAATGGCCTATGAACGCGCCTTGGCGCTGGAGCCGGATCATGCCCAGGCGCTCAACAACCTCGGCGTGCTGTGCATGCAAACCGATGCCGAGCGCGCCCAGGCCTGCTTTCTGGCGGCCATTCGGGCCCAGCCAGCGTATGCTCATCCCTACAACAATCTGGGCGTGCTGCTGGAAAGGCAGGGCCGGCAGGACGAAGCGCTGCGTTGCTATGAAGCCGCCGTGGTGGTGCAGCCGGATTACCATGCGGCGCTGGACAACTACCATGATCTTTTACGGCGTCGGCCCGAGATGTTGGCCGATTCCCTCAAGCGGCTCGTTTTGCTCGCCGAAGGCCAGCTCGCCGGCGAGTGACCGAGCGAGGAATCCCGTGTCGGGGTGGCTTGAGTCTGCACGTGAAATATAAGAAAACGAAGCCCTAAAGTTTTGGCAAGTGCAACCGATATCATACTTGAAGCCGGGCACGGGCTCGGTGACGTTAGGGCGATGGAGAATCCATCGCGTACATTACCCAGAATAGGAGAATCGACATGGCAAAAGAAGTCACCTTGACCGCTTCGATGCGGTCCAATCTCATTAGTCTGCAGCAAACTCAATCGCTGCTCAACCGCACCCAGGAGCGCCTCGCGACCGGCAAGAAGGTCAACAGCGCGCTGGACAACCCGCTCAACTTCTTTGCGGCGGCTGCCCACATGCAACGCGCCTCCGACCTCACGGCCCGCAAGGATGGCATGGGTGAAGCCATCCAGGCCATCAAGGCAGCCAGCAATGGCATCGAGGGCATCAAGACCTTGCTGGAAAGCGCCCGCGGTCTGGTGGAGGCGGCGCGTTCCGAATCCGGCGATCGCGCTACTACGGAAGCACAATACAATACCGTCATGGCGCAGATCTACCAGCTGGCAAGAGACTCCGGCTACAAAGGCACGAATTTCATTGTCAACGGTAGCACGAGTGGTTCCAACACGACATTGGACGTGCTCTTCAACGAAGATGGCTCCAATTTTCTCAGGTTGGTGGGCTTCAATGGCCTTAACTCTGAGCTGGGAACATCGGGCAGCTATTTGATGACAAATGCGGGTACTGGCTTTAGTGCGGTCTCTATTTTGAATGCCGTGGCCGCTGCAATTACTTCCGCGATTGCCGAGCTGCAAACCGAGGCATCCAGATTGGCGAGCAACCTGTCGATCATCAATGCCCGCCTGGAGTTTACCACCCAGATGGTGAATACGCTCAAGGAAGGGGCTGACAAGCTGACGCTGGCCGACATGAACGAAGAAGGCGCCAACATGCTGATGCTGCAGACGCGCAACCAGCTGGGTGTGACTTCGCTGTCGCTGGCTTCCCAGGCAGCGCAATCCATCCTGAGACTGTTCTGATCGCCTATATTGAGCTGACCAGAGTGCGCCGGGGCGTTGAATCGCCCCGGCACTCATCGAGGAGGTTGCAGTCATGGTGAGCGATCTGAAAAATATCGGAGCTGGATACACTCAAGGGTTGAGCTATGCCGTTTCGGGACGGTCTGCGTCAGACAGCCGTATTAGCTCGCCCATGGCCAGCCAACGACAGGATGCCCAGCCTTGGCAAGAGACAGTCTCCAGTGAGGTGCGGTTGCAAACGGGGAGTAGCGCGTTGTCCCAATTGTGGGATGCCAAGAGCGCAATCACCGGGACCGCCAAAGGGGTACGCACGGCCTATCAAGCGCTGGACCGGGCGGATGCCTTGCTCGGGCAGATGGCCGAGCTGGTTGGCATGGTAAAGAACTACCCACCGTTTCCACCTGGCAACGAGGAGCGGGTGCAGTATCTCAACAGCATTGATGGGTTGCGCAAGATGCTGCAGGCAGTGGTGGTGCCCCCGGTAGAGGATCAGTATCAGCCGGTGTTCTACCCCAGGGAAACGAAATTTCCTGAATTGGATGCCAAGGTACCGAGCGATGCGGCGGTGCTGGCATTCGGCGAGGTGGTGGCAGCCTTGCAGGGCGAGGTCCGCATGGCGCGTCAAATGCTGGATGCCCAGGCAGCACAGCTGTATGAGCAACGTGCGGGGAATTCCCCAGTGCCGGAAGAGGCACAGGTACCGGGGTTGAGCGCTACGGTTGCCACGCAACTGGCGAACGTGGCATGGCCAATCGCTGGGGAAAGCAATGCCTTGGCGCAGCTGGGTGGGTGAGTGTGGCGCTGAAGCTCAGCCTCAAACCGGGGGAAAAGATTTTCATCGGCGGTGCGGTGGTGCAGAACGGCGACCAACCCGTTGAGCTTAACATCCTCAACGATGTACCACTGCTACGTGAAAAGGATATCTTGACCGAGGAAGAGGCCGATACGCCGTGCAGGCGCGTCTACATGTGCGTTCAGCTGATGTACATGGATCAGGCCCATCTTTATGATTACCAGCAGAAGTACCGGCTGCTGATCGACGATTTGCTGGCCAAGATGCCGGACACGGTGGACTATTTGGCGGAGATCAACAATTTTTTGGCCTGCGGGCGTTACTATCAGGCGCTCAAGTGTGCCCGCAGATTGGTGGATTTCGAGCAGGAATTGAGTCATGGCAAACAGCATGCTTAAAACCTATCAGACGGTCGAAAACGCTACGTTGTCTGGACGTGAACTCGAGGCCAGTGTCCTCAGGCGTGCGGCGATGCGCATGGCGGCCGTACGCGATAACTGGGAGCGCTGGGATGCAGCCGAGCGGGATGCGCAGCTGGACGAAGCGCTACGCTACAACCAGCGGTTGTGGACATTGTTCCAGTCTGAGCTGTCCGATGCGGACAACCCATTGCCCAATGAGATCAAGCGCAATCTGCTGGCATTGTCGGCCTTCATCGACAAGCGGACGTTCGAAGTGCTTTCCTACCCCGACCCCAGAAAGCTGGACATTCTGATCGAAATCAATCGCAACATCGCAGCAGGTTTGCAGCCGCATTGAGAAAGCGGCATGGCCGGCATGGCAAAAGTGGATCTCTTCGACGCCAATGCGGGCACGCTGCTGGGTATTCTGCAGCAGGATCAGTCTGCGCAGAAGTCGCAGCTGGCGCAATATGCGATATTGCGCGCAGCCGAGCTCATGAAGGAAAAGCGTCACGATGATGCCATCGCGGCTTTCAAGCAAGCCTTGGCATTCGATCCCCAGAATACCACTGCGCTCGACTACATCGGCCGCATCCAGCTTGCACGCAACAATACGGCCGAGGCCATCCGCGCCTATAAGGAGTTGGTGCGTGTGCAACCGGACAATTTGGATGGCTGGATGAGTTTGGGGAATGCCT
The DNA here is from genome assembly GCA_026419515.1 of Methylophilaceae bacterium. Lineage (GTDB taxonomy): Bacteria > Pseudomonadota > Gammaproteobacteria > Burkholderiales > Methylophilaceae > JANZZG01. The sequence continues at coordinate 3,551 of JANZZG010000067.1, read as the reverse complement.
ATTTCCTGGATGGCCAATACGACGAATCGGAGAAAGCTTACCTCCACGCGGCCAAGCTCGATCGCCTTAGTCCGTTGCCTGTTTATACCTTGGGATTGCAATATCTCAACACAGGACGTTTGCAACAGGCCGAGGAGAAGCTTCTGGAGGCACAGCGCCTCGCCCCCAGCGATGGCAATGTGTATTACGCGTTGGGACAGCTCTACAATAAACGAGGCGACTTTACGCAGGCCGTGGAGGTATTGAAGCGAGCGCTGGAGCTCAAACCGAATTTTCCCATGGCGCGCTATGAGCTCGGTCTGGCCTATTCCAATCTCGAGCAAATGGATGCGGCAAATGAGCAGCTCAAGGCGCTGAAACGGGAAGCCCCTAATTCGACGGCGTATTCGGAGCTGGCATTCGCGTTGGATCGGCCCCGTATGCTGGCGATCGAGAGTGCGCCACAGTCGCCCTTTCCGTTGGCTTTGGGAGCGAAAACCCAGTTGTGGTTCTTCGACCCGGCGTTTCTCACACCGGGGGCCTCCAAGGTGATTTCGGTGAAGATCCAGTTCAGTCAGAAAATGGACATGGCATCCGTCACGAATCCGGCGAACTGGACCATCAGTCGCGCCAAGGGGGGCGTGGCAGGCTATTACAACAATACGCTGCCTGTGACTGCCCGCGAGGCCAATGTCGCGCGCAATCCCTTGTCCGTCACCTATGATGCGAAGACTGGCGTTGCCACCGTCAATTTCATGCTCAGCCAGAACGACACTGTGGATGCCACCATCGACCCGCGCCATCTGGTGTTCCAGTTCAATGGTGTGGATGCCTACGGGCGGCGCATGGATAAATCAGGGGACGAGATCGATGGGGCGGCCGGAAGAGGTTTCTGATCGCGTAGCATGACGCGGCGGGTGACTTTGCGGTAAAATCCGCGCGCCGAAATTCCGTTGAGGGCGCTACGGCGCCCTGTCATTGAATGCAAGACATCCGCAATTTTTCCATCATCGCGCACATCGATCATGGTAAATCCACTTTGGCCGATCGTATCATCGAGTTGTGCGGAGGACTGTCCGAACGCGAGATGGCAGCCCAGGTGCTCGATTCCATGGAATTGGAACGCGAGCGTGGCATCACCATCAAGGCGCAGACCGCGGCGCTCCGCTATACCGCGCGTGATGGCCAAATCTACCGGCTCAACCTGATCGACACCCCGGGGCATGTGGATTTTTCCTATGAAGTGAGCCGTTCGCTCGCCGCCTGCGAGGGGGCGTTGCTGGTGGTGGACGCTTCGCAGGGGGTGGAGGCGCAGAGCGTGGCTAACTGTTACACCGCCATCGAGCAGGGGGTGGAAGTGGTGCCCGTGCTCAACAAGATCGACCTGCCGTCGGCCGACCCCGAGCGCGTGATCCAGGAGATCGAGGACATCATTGGCGTCGAGGCCACCAATGCGGTGCGCTGCTCGGCCAAGACTGGTGAGGGGGTGGAAGAGGTGCTGGAAGCCGTGGTGGCGAGGATCCCGCCGCCCAAGGGCGACCCCGCAGCCCCGCTGAAGGCGCTCATCATCGATTCCTGGTTCGACAATTATGTCGGGGTCGTCATGCTGGTGCGGGTGGTGGATGGCGTGCTGCGCCCCAAGGACAAGATCCGCCTGATGGCGACCGGCGCGCAGTATCTGTGCGAGCAGGTGGGTGTATTCACGCCCAAGTCGCAAAGTCGTGAAGCGTTGTCGGCAGGAGAAGTGGGCTTCGTCATCGCCGGCATCAAGGAACTCAAGAACGCGCGCGTCGGTGACACCGTCACCCTGGCGAGCAATCCGGCCAGCGCGCCGCTGCCGGGCTTCAAGGAAATCAAGCCACAGGTGTTCGCTGGGCTTTATCCGGTGGAATCCAACCAGTATGACGCCCTGCGCGATGCGCTGGAGAAGCTGCGTCTGAACGACGCCAGCCTGCAGTTCGAGCCGGAGGTGTCGCAGGCGCTGGGCTTCGGCTTCCGCTGCGGCTTCCTGGGCCTGCTGCACATGGAGATCGTGCAGGAGCGGCTGGAGCGCGAATACGACATGGATATCATCACCACCGCCCCCACCGTGGTGTACGAGGTCAAGACCAAGGCCGGCGAAGTGCTGCGGGTGGAGAACCCTTCCCGGCTGCCGGAACCTTCCAGGATCGAGGAAATCCGCGAGCCCATCATCACCACCACCATCCTGCTGCCGCAGGAATATGTCGGCCCGGTGATGACACTGTGCAACGGCAAGCGTGGTGCGCAGAAGAACATGCAGTATATGGGCCGGCAGGTGATGCTGACCTACGAGATGCCACTCAATGAGGTCGTCATGGATTTCTTCGACAAGCTCAAGTCCGCATCACGTGGCTATGCGTCACTGGATTACGAATTCCTGGAGTTCCGTCCCGCCGATCTGGTCAAGCTGGACATCCTGGTCAACGGCGAGCGGGTGGATGCGCTGTCGCTCATCGTGCACCGTGCCAACAGTGTTCACCGCGGGCGTGAGCTGGTGGCCAAGATGCGCGAGCTGATCCCGCGCCAGATGTTCGACGTGGCGATCCAGGCCGCCATCGGCGCCAACATCATCGCCCGCGAAACCGTGAAGGCGATGCGCAAGAATGTGCTGGCGAAATGTTATGGCGGCGACATCACGCGCAAGAAGAAGCTGCTGGAAAAGCAGAAGGAAGGCAAGAAGCGCATGAAGCAGGTGGGCAACGTGGAAATCCCGCAGGAAGCATTCCTGGCAATCCTCAAGGTGGAAGACAAATGAATTTCGCGCTGTTCATGCTAGCAGCCCTGCTGCTGACTGGCCTGGTCTGGCTGGTGGATGCCCTGTGGCTCAAGAAGTCGCGGGCCGCCGGGGCCAAGGAGCCAATGCTGGTGGAGTATTCCAAGAGCTTTTTCCCGGTGATCCTCGCCGTGTTCCTGATCCGTTCCTTCTTGGTCGAGCCGTTCAAGATCCCGTCCGGCTCCATGATGCCAACCCTGCTGGTGGGCGACTACATCCTGGTCAACAAATACACCTACGGCCTGCGTGTGCCGGTGCTCAATGATATCTTCCTGGAGATCAACCATCCGCAGCGCGGCGAGGTGATGGTGTTCCGCTACCCCAAGGATCCCTCGCTCGATTACATCAAGCGTGTGGTGGGCCTGCCAGGGGATCACATCGCATACCGCAACAAGCAGATTTTCGTCAATGGTCAGCCGGTGCCCCAGCAGGAGGACGGGTATTACGACTACGTGGCGCCGGGGCTCAACCAGGTGAGCCTGCGCCGGCTCCAGGAGCAGCTCGGCGAGCACCGCCACCACATCCTGATCGACGATGCCACGCCGGTGCTGGATGGCGAGATCACCGTGCCGGAAGGGCATTATTTCGTCATGGGCGACAATCGCGACAACAGCAACGACAGCCGGTTCTGGGGGTTCGTGCCGGATCGCAACGTGGTGGGGAAGGCGTTCATGATCTGGTGGAATTTCGATAAACTGGGCAGAATTGGCACGTCCATCAACTAACGGGAGGGGCATCACATGGATTGCATTCGGACGCTGCGCGCACAGCGCGGCAT
>JANZZG010000073.1 GCA_026419515.1 Methylophilaceae bacterium | reverse complement strand
GCGTGGGGACCGGTGACGGCCAGCACCGCAGGATGGGCATCCTTCACCACGCTGCCCTTGGCGCCCAGGCAGCCGGTGACGATCACCCTGCCATTCTCGGCCAGCGCCTCGCCGATGGCATGCAGCGATTCTTCCACCGCGGCGTCGATGAATCCGCAGGTGTTGACCACCACCAGATCGGCGTCCTGATAACTGCCGGAAATCCCGTAACCTTCGGCGCGCAGCTGGGTCAGGATGCGCTCGGCATCGGAGGACGCCTTGGGGCAGCCCAGGGACACGAAACCGACTTGGGGGATGGCTTTCGCCATGCTATGTTTCTTGCTCATGTATATCGTCGCGATTGCATGGTTGTATGTCGCGCCGCTGATGGCGGCGACCGAGCCTTCCATCACCGGGGGCGTGCTGACCTTCCTGTTCTATGGCCTGCTGCCCTGCACGTTGCTGCTGTGGCTCATCGGCGCGCCGCAAAGACGACGCGGCCGATCAACCAAGATCTCCCAGCAACACCTTGACCAGCCAGATGGAACCGACCCCCAGCGCAATGAGTGACACCTGCTGGGCCGTGGCATGCAGCTCCGGCCGCTTGTGCAACCCCGGGATCAGGTCTGCCACCGAGACATAGATCATGCTGGAGGCGGCCAGGCCCAGCACGTAGGGCACCCAGGACTGCAGCGCGCCCAGCGCGAAATAGGCCAGCACTCCACCGACCAGCGTGGCTGCACTGGACAATAGGTTGAGCATGATGGCCTGCCGCTTGCCGTAGCCGGAGTGCAGCAGGATCAGGAAATCCCCCACTTCCTGCGGAATCTCGTGCGCGATGATGGCCAGCGCAGTCACCACTCCCAGGTTGAAATCGGTCAGAAACGCCGCCGCGATCAGGATGCCGTCGACGAAATTATGAAACGTATCGCCGATCGTGATCATCAGCCCGCTGCGCCCGTAGACAGGGGGGCCAAGGCCCTGGTCATGATGTACTGGCGAATGTGCTTCACACGCTTCTACATGACAATGGCGCCACAATACCAGTTTCTCCAGGATGAAAAACAGCAGGATGCCCAGCAAGATGGTAGCCGCCATGCCGTGGGGATTGTGTGCGGCCTCGAACGCTTCGGGGATGATTTCTAGAAAAGCCACGCCCAGCAATGCACCGATGGCGTAACTCACCAACACCGGCACCCAGTGGGCGCGTGCCTGGAAAGCGACGAAGCCAGCCGCTGCAATACTGATAATGGCACCCAGCAGGCTGGCGAGGACGATGGCAGTCAAAATGTGCATATCGTGAATTATACCGATGCTGTCAAGCCATCCAGATCAGCGTTGCCATGCGCCCAGTCTTGCCGTCGCGACGATGCGAAAAAAAACGCTCGGAATCCTGATAAGTGCAGAATGCACCGCCATGAATTTCTGTGACCCCCATTGCCAGTAACCGTTGACGCGCCAACAGGTAAAGATCGGCCAAGAATTTTTGCCCATGCGGCCGGAATGCCTGCTGTGCCTGCGGATCATGGGCCATGAAACGCTCGCGCACCTCCGGCCCCACCTCGAACGCCTGCGGGCCGATGGCTGGCCCCAGCCAGGCCAGAAGGTGCTGCGGCGCGACCTGCATCGCCCCGACCGTGGCCTCGATCACACCCTCCACCAGCCCGCGCCAGCCGGCATGGGCCGCGCCGACCACCGTGCCAGCCCGGTCACACAGCAACACGGGCAGACAATCCGCCGTCATCACCGCACACACCTTGCCTTTTCTTGCGGTGACACAGGCGTCGGCCACCGGACGGCCGCCCGCGGATTCCGCACGGACCACTCCTGTGCCATGCACCTGCTCCAGCCACACCGGCTGCGCGGGCAGCAGCGCTTCGATCAGCTGCCGGTTGCGGGCGACGGCCTGCGCATCATCCCCCACATGATCGGCGAGATTAAGGCTGTCATAGGGCGGGCGGCTGAAGCCGCCCTGACGCGTGGTCTGCAGCGCCCTGACGGTAGGGGGCACCGGCCAGTCCGGAACGAAGGTGCTAGGCTTCATCTTCGTCCCAGTCTTCATCCGCCTCGCTGGCGTAAACCTCGCCTTCCCACCAGTCATCCGCCGCCGGCTCGGCGGCGGCTTCCATCGCGTGCTTCGCATCAGCGCGCAGCGCCGCCAGCAACGCCTTCATGTCGGCAGGCAGTTCGGCGTGCCATTGCATGGCCTCGCCCGTGGCCGGATGCACGAGTCCGAGGCGCGCCGCATGCAGCGCCTGGCGTTTGAAACTTTTGACGGCTGCGGCCAGGCTCGCCGACATTTTCACGCCCGGCATCACGCCGCCGCGCGGACCGTAAAGGGGATCCCCCACCAGCGGCGCCTTGATCGATGCCATATGCACGCGGATCTGATGGGTGCGCCCGGTTTCCAGCAGGCAGCGTACATAGCTGTGCCACGAAAAGGTTTCCAGCGCCTCGAAATGAGTGACGGCAGGTTTGCCGAAATGCCTGACCACGGCCATCTTCTTGCGGTCATGCGGGTCACGCCCAATGGCTGCATCCACCTTGCCTCTGCCGTGCACGATGCCCCACACGATGGCGCGGTATTCGCGCTTGACTGTTCGTGCCTGGAGCTGGCGCACCAGATCGGTCTGCGCGGCAATGGTCTTGGCCACCACCAATAGACCCGAGGTGTCCTTGTCCAGCCGGTGCACGATGCCAGCGCGCGGCACGCTTTCCAGCTGCGGTACATGGTGCAGCAGTGCATTGAGCAAAGTGCCGTCCCAGTTGCCGGCCGCAGGATGCACCACCCGCCCCGCCGGCTTGTCGATGACCAGAATGTGTGCGTCCTCGAACACGATATCGAGCGGGATGTCCTGTGCCTTGAAAGCCAGTTCTTCGGCCGTAGGCTGCGGCAAGACCATCACGGCCTCTCCCCCCCATACCTTGCGTCTGGCATCGGTAGCCTCCCCTTCCACCGTGACCAATCCTTCTTTGATCCAACTTTGTAGCCGGCTACGCGAATATTCGGGTAACAGCTGTGCCAGGGCCTGGTCGAGGCGCAGCCCACCACAGTCGTCAGGGATGGTGAGCCTGATGGGTCGGCAAGACACGTTTCGGATATAATCGTCGACTCAATCGAGCCTTGGATTGTATCCATGAAACGTCCTTTAGCGTTAGTTTTTCTTGCCGTGTTTTTGAGTGGGTGTGCCATTTTCGGCGAGCCCACCGAAATCGACGAAACCAAGAACTGGAACGTGCAGCGCATCTACCAGGAAGCCAGCCTGGCCATGCGCAACAAAGATTATGACAAGGCCATCAAGTATTTCAGCATCATCGAGTCACGCTACCCGCATGGCCGTTATGCCACCCAGGCGCAAATCGAGATTCCCTATGCCTATTACAAGAAGCAAGACCCCGCAGCGGCCATCGCGGCGGCAGACCGTTTCATCAAACTGCATCCACACCATCCCAACGTGGATTATGCCTATTATCTGAAAGGACTGGCCGTATTCAATGAACGCGGCATCATCGAAAAACTGACCGATCAACTCATCAGCGACCGGGATCCCAAGGCGTTGCGCGAATCTTTCATGGCTTTCAAGGAGCTGGTGACGCGCTTTCCAAACAGCAAGTATGTCCAAGATGCCACCCAGCGCATGACCTATCTTGTCAACAATCTAGCCGAGCACGAGCTGCACGTGGCACGCTATTACATGAAGCGCCAGGCCTATCTGGCCGCCGTCAACCGCTGCAAATACGTGCTGACGGAATATCCGGACTCGCCCTCACAGGAAGAAGCCCTGATCATCATGATCAGTGCTTATGACCTGATGGGGATGGAAGACTACAAACAGGATACGCTACGGGTACTCAAGGCCAATTATCCCGACAGCCGCTTTTTGTCGGGGAGCGCCCCTGAAGACAAGAAAGCGTGGTGGAAGGTCTGGGACATGCTGATGGGTAACCAGAAATAGTGCAATGCCTGGGCGTGCTAGCGACTTGCCTTGAAATCGAGAGCAGCCGAATTGATGCAATAACGTAGCCCCGTGGGCGGTGGTCCGTCATCAAACACATGCCCCAGGTGGGCACCACAGCGCCGACAAGTGACTTCCGTGCGCTGCATGCCATAGCTCAAATCCTCCCTTTGTTCGATCACCTGTGCATTCACCGGTTGCCAGAAGCTTGGCCAGCCAGTGCCGGAATCGAACTTCGCCTCCGACTCGAACAACGGCGCCCCGCAGCAGATGCAATGATAGGTGCCACGGGCATGCAGATTCCAATACTTGCCGCTGAACGCGGGTTCTGTTCCACACTGCCGCGTGACGTAGTAAGACTCCGGCGACAGCTGCGCCCGCCACTCGGCCTCGGTTTTGATCACTTTGTCCATCTCAAAGCTCCAATCGGCGCCCTTGCAGCAAAATCTGGCAGAACTCTTCGGCTGGTACCGGGCGGCTGAACAAATAGCCCTGAATCTCATCGCACCCTTCTTCACGCAAGAACTCTAGTTGTTCGCGTGTTTCCACCCCTTCGGCGATCACCTTGAGACCAAGACTTTTCCCCAATGCAATAATGGCGCGTGTGATGGCGACATCATCGGCGCTGTAGGGCACGTCACGTACGAAAGACTGGTCGATTTTGAGTTTGTCGATTGGAAAGCGCTTCAAATAGGACAGCGAAGAATAGCCAGTGCCGAAATCATCCAGTGACATCGGTACAGATAGCGCGGAGAGCTCGCTCAACATGGTAATGACATGCTCCACGTTGTTCATCACCATGCTTTCCGTAATTTCCAGTTCCAAGAAATGGTGCGCCAAACCATGTCTGGCCAGCACACCGGACACTTCCTCGACCAGCGGCAGGCGGAACTGTTGTGCCGACAAGTTGACGGCCAGCTTGACGATCGGCACCCCGTCGCGCTGCCAGGCCCGGTTCTGGGCCACGGCCTGATCCATCACCCACTGGCCGATCGGCACGATCAACCCGGTTTCCTCGGCCATCGGGATGAACTGGCCGGGTGACACCATACCCAGCTCGGGATGTTTCCAGCGCACCAGGACCTCGGCCCCCACGATAACTCCTGTCCAAATGTCCGCCTGTGGCTGGAAATGCAGCAGCAGTTCATTGCGGTCCAGGGCACGGCGCAAGCTGCTTTCGAGCTCCAACTTTTCCAGCGAGCGCACATTCATCTCATTGGAATAAAACAGGAAAGAGTTTCGGCCCTGGTCTTTGGCGCGGTACATGGCAATGTCGGCATGTTTGATCAAATCTTCCACCGTCATACCATCTCCCGGATAAATACTGATGCCGATGCTGGCGGAAATCGAGATTTCATGGCCGTCCAGCAAGAAAGGGGATGAAAAGATCGCCAGAATTTTTCTCGCGACGGTGGCGGCGTCTTCGGCTTTGGCAATGTCCAGCAAGGCGATCACGAACTCATCACCACCCAATCGGGCGATCACATCCGAAGCTCGCAGGCAAGTCTTGAAACGTGCCGCCACACGGCGGATCAATTCGTCGCCCGCGCCATGCCCCAACGTATCGTTGACATACTTGAAGCGATCAAGGTCGATGAACATCAGTGCCCCGGAAAGCTTGTTGCGGCGAGCCACTGCCAACGCCTGCTCAACCAAGCTATAAAGAGTGGCGCGGTTGGGCAGACCGGTCAGCGTGTCATAAAACGCCAACTGGCGGATGCGCTCCTCGGCAGCGACCCGCTCACTGATGTCCAACAAAGTGGCCACATAGTGGGTGACTTGGCCTTTTTCATTCTTGACCGAACTTAGGTTCGCCCATTTGGGCAATGCATCGCCATTCTTATGGCGCACCCAAAGCTCGCCTTGCCAGTGTCCACCCTCGTTGAGTATGCGCCATATCTCTGCGTAAAAAGCCTGATCATGCTGGGCCGAACGCAGCATGTAGGGCGTGCTACCGACGACCTCCTCGGCAGTGTAGCCTATGGTTTGAATGAAAGCCCGATTGACTGCCTGGATGTTGCCCGTTGCATCAGTAATGAGTATGGCCTCGCCGCTATTTTCGAAAATGCGGCCATACAGGCGCAAATGTTCTTCTTTGCTGAGCCGTTCGCTGATGTCGCGCACATAGCCAACGAGTGCTGTAGGGTTGCCCAGCTGGTCACGTACCACTGAGAGCGTGACGCTGGCCCAGAATACTTCACCGGATTTCTTGCGGCGGCGCACCACCATCTCCCGTCCGCCAGACAACAAAGGATCGTTTTCCGTCTCCCCGTCTTCTTCGTCGGCATAAAGGCAAAGGATATGCTTACCGATGGCTTCTTCCGCAGTATAGCCGAACAGACTCTCGGCACCCCCATTCCACCCCGTGATGTAGCCTGCCAGATCGGTAGTAATGATGGAGTCCTCGATCTGATCGATGATTTGCGCCTGATGCAGCAACTGAGCAGAAATGGTATCCAGCTCGCGCTCACGTAGCGTGAGTGCCCGGCGTGCACCCCACAAAGGGCCGATGAAGGCAGCGATTTCAGCCAGCCGGTCAAGATCGTTTGGCGTGTAGGTTCGGCCTGCTACGCAAATAGCGCCCAGCCGCTCCCCCATCCCATACACTGGCACGGCCGCGACTTCCCCGGCATTATAGACTGCGCCTTCCCGTACCGCCTTGATCGCTTCTGCCCAGCGCGGGGAATCCCTTGTATCCTGTTCAAAGGTCAGCCAGCATGCTTCTTTGCTCTGGAGAGCCACACACAGTTCACGGCTGAGGAACTCGGGACTGGCTTCCCCCAGGATGGCCGCCATCATCCGCTGTGCCGAGGTAAAATCCCCCTCGTTGCGCTCACTTTTACGTCGATTCATATCACCGACCCATGCTGCATCGACTTGAGCATAAGCCATCGGCATGCGCGCGGCAAGCCGTTTCTGATTCATTGTAGAGAGCAAATAAAGCGTAGTTTCCGGCGCTATATCAGGCGTTATGAAGAGGAAGGGCTGGCTGGTCTGATCGACAGGCGAGTTGAGCAGGCATCTTGCCGCAAGGCGCCGGTGGATGCAGTCATGGCGGTGGTGGAGGGCTACCGGCGCCGCCACGCGGGCTGGAACGTCAAGCATTTTTATGCCTGGTACCGGCGCGACGGAGGCAGTCGCTCTTACACCT
>JANZZG010000042.1 GCA_026419515.1 Methylophilaceae bacterium | reverse complement strand
CCCGGGTGGTGGGACAACATGATCGGCCCGGGCAAGCCGCTCGATACGCGCCGCTTTTTCGTCATCGGCGTCAACAACCTGGGCGGTTGTCACGGCTCCACCGGCCCGGCCAGCGTCAACCCGGCGACTGGCAAACCCTGGGGCTCGGCCTTTCCAGTGGTGACGGTAGAAGACTGGGTAGAGGCGCAGGCGCGATTGGCCGATTTTCTCGGCATCCAGAGCTTCGCCGCGGTGGTGGGCGGCAGCCTGGGCGGCATGCAGGCCCTGCAATGGACGCTCTCCTTTCCCGACCGGGTACGCAACGCGCTGGTGATCGCCGCCGCGCCCAACCTCACCGCGCAGAACATGGCGTTCAACGAGGTGGCGCGCCAGGCCATCCTCACCGACCCGGAATTTCATGGTGGAGATTACTATGAATACGGTGTGATACCGCGCCGCGGGCTGCGCATCGCGCGCATGCTGGGGCACATCACCTACCTTTCGGACGATGCCATGGGCACCAAGTTCGGCCGCAAGCTGCGGTCCGGCGAGATCAAATATGGGTTCGACGTCGAGTTCGAAATGGAGTCGTATCTACGCTATCAAGGCGACAAGTTCGCGGAAACGTTCGATGCCAACACCTATTTGCGTATGACGCGCGCGTTGGACTATTTCGATCCGGCCGCGGAATACGGGGGGGATTTGTCACGCGCTCTGGCACGGGCCAAGGCAGATTTCCTGGTCGTATCCTTTACCAGCGACTGGCGCTTTTCACCCCAGCGCTCACGCGAAATCGTCAAGGCGCTGCTGGACAATGGGCTGTCGGTGGCCTATGCCGAATTGACCGCCGCTCATGGTCACGACGCCTTCCTGATGCCGGACCCCCACTATCATGCCATCGTGCGGGCTTACATGGAGAACGTGGAATGACCCATATCCCGGCCCAGGCCCATGCCCACTTTGCCGAAACTGCCGCCCTGCGCCGTGACTTTGCCGCCATTGCGCGCTGGATCGCCCCCGGCGCCAAAGTGCTCGATCTCGGTTGTGGTGACGGCAGTCTGCTGGGCTATCTGCGCGATACACGCGAGGTGCGCGGCTATGGCGTGGAAAAAGACGATGCCAACGTGCTGGCCTGCATCAAAAACGGCATCAACGTCATCCAGATGGACCTGGAAGAAGGACTGGCCGGATTCGAGGATGATTCGTTCGACGTGGTCATTCTGTCGCAAACCTTGCAGGCAGTCTATCAAACCGAACGCATCGTGCTGGAGATGCTGCGTGTCGGCAAGGAAGCCATCGTCACTTTCCCCAATTTCGGCTACTGGAAGCACCGACTCGACATCCTGGCCGGCCATATGCCGGTATCGCGCAGTCTGCCTTACCAATGGTATGACACGCCCAACGTACACATGTGCACCATCGCCGATTTCGAGGCTTTCTGTCGTAGCCATCACATCGACGTGAGCGAACGCTTGGTGATGACGGATGGTCGGCCGGTGAAGTTTTTGCCCAATCTGTTCGGAACCTTGGCCATGTACCGCTTCAGCAACGCGGGTCAGCTCAAGTGCGCCAAGCCATAAAAGCCGAAACCCAGCACCAGCACACCGCTGATACGGCGTACCCATGCCTTCTGCAAAATCGATTTCAGGTGCACTGCCGCCAGGCCCATCGCCAGCAGTGTGGGCAGGGTGCCGAGGCCGAAGGCCAGCATCAGCAGCCCGCCGCGTGCCGCACTGCCAGTCGCCAGCGCGGCCACCAGCACGGAATATACCAGCCCGCATGGCAGCCAGCCCCACAACGTGCCCAGAGCGAACGCCTGCGCCAGCGAGCGCAGCGGCAGCAGCCGTTTCGACAGCGGCTGCAAGCGCTGCCACAGCACGCCACCGGCCTTTTCCAGCACCAGCACGCCCTGCCACCAGCCGGCCAGATACAGCCCCAGAGCAACCAGCATGAGGTTGGCCAGCAGATACAACACCTTCTCCACCGGCAGCACGCCACGCAGGAAAAGGCCTGCAGACCCTACAAGGCCAGCTACCAGCCCCGCCAGCGTATAACTGGCGATGCGGCCGGCATTGTAGGCCAGCAGGTAGCCGGAATGCGGCCGGGCACCGGGGAGCGTCATGCTCACCGCACCGACGATGCCGCCGCACATGCCGACACAGTGGCCGCCGCCCAACAGGCCGACGAGGAATGCCGAAATCAGGGTCAACTCAGGCATGACGGCATTGTGGCACGGAAACGGAGTTTTCGGGTAAGGGAGTGGTCATGACCACCGACTGGAAATCGGCGCTGCTGAACCGGCGCATGCTCATCTGTATCTTCACCGGCTTTTCCTCGGGCCTGCCGCTCTACATCCTGATCAGCCTGCTGCCGGCCTGGCTGCGCTCCGAAGGCATCGATCTCAAGGCCATCGGCCTGTTCGCGCTGATCCAGCTGCCCTTCACCTGGAAATTCCTGTGGGCGCCGCTGTTCGACCGCTACGTGCCGCCGCTGGGCCGCCGGCGCGGCTGGCTGCTGCTGACGCAGCTCGCCCTGTTGCTGTCCATCCCCTTGTTCGGCAGCCTGCATCCCAAGCTCGATTTGTGGACCATCGCCTACCTCGCCGGAGTGGTCGCTTTCTTCTCCGCCTCGCAGGACATCGTGCTGGACGCCTACCGGCGCGAACTGCTGCCCGACAGCGAGCTGGGCCTGGGCAACGCGGTACACGTCAACGCCTACAAGATCGCCGGGCTGGTGCCGGGCTCGCTCTCGCTGGTGCTGGCCGATCACCTACCGTGGAACGCGGTGTTCGCCATCACCGCGCTGTTCATGCTGCCCGGGCTGGCGATGACCCTACTGGTGAGCGAACCCCGGCTCGCGCACGGCGCACCGAGAACGCTCCGGCAAGCCGTGGTGGAGCCGTTCCATGAGTTTGTCACCCGCAACGGCTGGCGTTCTGCGCTCCTGGTGCTGGCCTTCATCTTTTTTTACAAGCTGGGCGACAGCATGGCCACCGCGCTGGCCACCCCGTTCTACCTCGACATGGGTTTCTCCAAGACCGAAATCGGCCTGGTAGCGAAGAATGCCAGCCTCTGGCCCAGCGTGATCGGCGGTCTTCTGGGCGGAGCATGGATGGTCAAACTGGGTATCAACCGCGCACTGTGGCTGTTCGGCGCAGTACAGATGGGGGCCATCCTCGGCTTCGCCTGGCTGGCGATGGTCGGCCATGACCTGCTGTGGCTGGCCATCGTGATCGGGGTGGAAGCGTTCGGTGTCGGGCTGGGCACCGCGGCCTTCGTCGCCTTCATCGCCCATACCACCCACCCCCTCTACACCGCCACCCAATTTGCCCTGTTCACCAGCCTCGCCGCCGTGCCGCGCACCTTCGCCAACGCCGCCACCGGCTGGCTGGTGGAATGGATGGGCTGGATGCCGTTTTTCCTGTTCTGTTTTGTCATCGCCGTCCCGGGCATGGCGTTACTGATGAAAGTCGCACCTTGGAATGAAGGCGACCGCGCCTGATGTTTCCTTGGCTGCCCTGCAGCCCCTTGTGACATAAGCCTCGGTCGGCAACCCTAAGCCACGCGATATGGCCCGATCAGGCAATGCCTTCTGGCATACGGGTGTGCCAATCCGTCACTTGCTGGTACTGGTGACCGATGCCCAACATGCGGGCTTCGCTGAAATAGTTTCCAATGATTTGTAGGCCCACCGGCAGGCCGTCGCTGAACCCGGCGGGAATACTCATTCCGGGGAGTCCGGCCAGATTGACGGCGATGGTATAGAGATCTTCCAGATACATCGCGACGGGGTCATGGGCCTTTTCGCCGATCTTGAATGCGGTCCCCGGTGCGGCGGGGCCCATGATGACGTCACATTTTTTGAAGGCCTCCACGAAATCCTGGGCGATCAGGCGGCGGATCTTCTGTGCTTGCAGATAATAAGCGTCATAGTAACCGGCCGAGAGGACGTAGGTGCCGATCAGGATGCGACGCTTGACCTCCGCCCCAAACCCTTGCGCGCGCGTCTTGCAATACATGTCGGCGAGGTCGGAATATTCCGGGGCACGGTAGCCATAGCGTACACCATCGTAGCGCGACAGGTTGGAGCTGGCTTCTGCCGGCGCCAGCACGTAATACACCGGGATCGACAGCCGGGTGTTGGGCAGGCTGATTTCGACGGTATGCGCGCCCAGCTTGCGATATTGGTCTATGGCTTCTTGCACGACTCGGGCTACGCCGTCGCTGAGACCATCGGCGAAATATTCCTTGGGCAGGCCGATTTTAAGACCCGCCAAGGGGCGGTCGAGGTCGCGGGTATAGTCCTCCTTGGCACGCTCGAGGCTGGTGGAGTCACGCGCATCGAAGCCGGCCATCACGTTCATCATCCAGGCCAAATCCTCGGCCGACTTGGCCATCGGTCCGGCCTGATCGAGCGAGGAGGCGAAAGCGATCATGCCATAACGCGAGCAGATGCCATAGGTCGGCTTGAGGCCGGAGAGACCGCATAGGGAGGCGGGCTGGCGCATGGAGCCGCCGGTGTCGGTCCCCGTCGCGGCGGGTGCCATGCGTGCCGCCACGGCAGCGGCCGACCCCCCAGAACTTCCGCCCGGCACACGTGCAAGGTCCCAGGGATTACGCACCACGCCGAAATAAGAAGTCTCGTTGGAAGACCCCATGGCGAACTCGTCCATGTTGGTTTTGCCGAGATTGACGGCGCCCGCCTGATCGAATTGCGAGATGACATGCGCATCGTACGGCGCAATGAAATTGTCCAGCATCCTGGACCCGCAGGTCGTCCGCCATCCCTTGGCACAGAAAATGTCCTTATGCGCGATCGGAATGCCGGTCAGGGGACCGGCGTCGCCCCTAGCGATACGGACATCTGCCGCCTTGGCCTGGGTCAGACTCCTTTCCGGGTCCACCGTGATGAAGGCATTGATCCTCGGGTTGAGGCGGTCAATGCGATCGAGGAACAACTGGGTCAATTCGACGCTCGAAATCCGCTTGCTGGCGAGCGCCGCCGCCATTTGTTTCAAGCTGCTGTCGATCATGACTCGATGACTTTGGGAACGAGATACAGCCCATCTTCCACGGCAGGGGCGATGGACTGGAACAAGGCGCGCTGGTCAGTCTCGGTGACGATGTCTTCACGCAGCCTCTGAGTGACCTCCTGTGCGTGGGACATCGGCTCGACGCCACTGGTATCGACCGCCTGCAACTGCTCGATCAAGCCAAGAATGCCCGTGAGCTTGTCCAAAGTCGCCTGCGCCTCGGTCTCACCGATCTCGATGCGCGCCAGGTAGGCAATACGTTTCACGTCTGCGGTAGTCAGGGACATGGTCTTAAATTACAAAGCAATATCGGGTATTATATCGTGATTCTGTGCTCGCCTCGGCGTAAGACGCACTCCCGCATTAAACAGAGATTTCTATGTTCGGATTCCTCAGCAGTTATTTCTCCAATGATCTTGCCATCGACCTCGGTACCGCCAACACGCTGATTTATGTGCGCGGCAAAGGCATCGTGCTCGACGAACCGTCGGTGGTGGCAATCCGCCACGAAGGCGGTCCTGTGGCCAAGAAAACCATCCTGGCCGTCGGTGCGGAGGCCAAGCGCATGCTGGGCAAAGCGCCGGCTTCCATCCAGGCCATACGGCCGATGAAGGACGGCGTGATCGCCGACTTCACCATCACCGAGCAGATGCTCAAGTATTTCATCCGCAAGGTGCACGAATCCCGTTTGTTCTCCCCCAACCCCCGCATCATCATCTGCGTGCCTTACGGTTCGACCCAGGTGGAACGGCGGGCGATCCGGGAATCGGCGATCGGCGCAGGCGCACGGCAAGTGTTCCTGATCGAAGAACCGATGGCGGCCGCGATCGGCGCCGATCTGCCAGTAGCGGATGCGACTGGCTCCATGGTCGTCGACATCGGTGGAGGCACCACCGAAGTGGGCGTGATTTCGCTGGGCGGCGTAGTCTACGCCAAATCCGAACGGGTGGGGGGCGACAAGTTCGACGAAGCCATCATCGATTATATCCGCCGCAATTACGGGATGCAGATTTCCGAACCCACCGCCGAAATGATCAAAAAGCAGATCGGTTCTGCGTTTCCAGGGAGCGAAGTGCGCGAAATGGAAGTGACCGGCCGCAACCTGGCGGAGGGCCTGCCACGCAAGTTCACCATTTCCAGCAATGAAATCCTCGAAGCGTTAACCAGTCCGCTGAATGCGATCGTCGGTGCCGTCAAGTCGGCGCTGGAGCAGACCCCGCCCGAGCTCGGCGCGGATATCGCAGAGCGTGGCATGGTGCTGACCGGCGGGGGTGCGCTGCTGCGCGATCTCGACATCCTGCTCAAGGAAGAAACCGGTCTGCCGGTGATCGTCGCCGAAGACCCCCTGACCTGCGTAGCCCGTGGCAGCGGTCGTGCGCTGGAGGAAATGGACAAGCTGGGCAACGTGTTTGCAAGCGAGTGAGGCGGGCTGATTCCTGATGGCCACGCTGCAGCACCAGGAACCCCCGGCATTTTTCGTACGTGGCCCCAGCCCTTTCGCCCGCCTGATATTTTTCTCCATGCTGTCGTTGGCCCTGATGGTGGTGGATGCACGCCTCCACTACCTGACGGAAGTCCGCCAAGGACTCGCCGCCTTGCTGCACCCATTGGAGTTGCTCGCAACCGGCCCACTCCATCTTTATCGGCAGATCAGCGAACGCATGCGAGGGATCGAAGCGCTGATCCATGAAAACCGTGAGTTACGCGAACGCCTCTTGCGCCAGTCGGTCGATCTGCAAAAACTCGCCTCATTGCAACACGAAAATACGCACTTGCGACGGCTGCTCGAGGTGCGTGTTGCGTTGCAGCAACCGATACGCCTCGCCGAAATCGTGCGCGCAGGGCGGGATCCATTCAGCCATCGCGTCATCGTCGACCAAGGCAGCCATCAAGGCGTGTTGGCGGGACAAGTCGTGGTGGATGGCGAAGGCGTGATCGGCCAGGTGACACGCGTCTATCCTTTTTCCAGTGAAGTGACATTGATCACTGATCGCGACCTGGCGGTCCCCGTGCAGGTGGAACGCAATGGGCTGCGCGCCATCGCTTTCGGGCATGGCCGCGACCACACGCTGGACTTGCCCTACCTGCCAGTCAACGTGGATATCCGGGAAGGTGACCGCTTGGTTACTTCGGGTATCGATGGCATCTACCCTGCCGGCTTGGCAGTCGCCACCGTGACCAGTATCGAGCGCGACACGAATTCACCGTTCGCACGCATCGTATGTACTCCAGTGGCCGGAACCGATCGCAATCGGCAAGTGTTGATCTTGACGGCATTGAGACTGGAAAACACCTGGCTGGAGAGCGAGGACGAGCATCGCGTCCCGAGTGCGCAAAGAAAAGGGGGGCGCCGTCATGCGTCCCGTTAGTGGCAGCCAGATTTTTGCCTCGCTGACAGGCGCCTTGCTGCTTTATCTGCTGCCCTGGGCCGGTTTCGGCTTGATGTTGCGCCCTGATTTCGTGTTGTTGGTCCTGATCTACTGGCTGATGCGTGCTCCCCACATGTGCAATATCGGTACTGCCTGGCTGATGGGACTCCTGGTGGATTTGGCGAACGGGGACCTGTTTGGCCAGCATGCACTGGCTTATGTGCTGGTGGCCTTTCTCGCCGTGCATTACCAAAAACGCACCACTTTGTTCAACCAATGGCAACAGGGCGGGTATGTATTCTTGCTGCTGCTCATCAGTCAGATCGTTTTGCTGATGCTCGAACTATTCGGGGGCGCTGATGTTCCGGGGTGGGACTATTTCCTGCCCAGCGTGGTCGGCGTCCTGTCGTGGCAACTAGTGGTTTACTCCAAGATCAAGGTGACCGGCGAACAGGAAGCGTGAAGGGATCCGAACTCAGGGACGTTCAGCGCGAACAGCATCAGTTTCGCCTGCGGCTTGGCGTGGCGGGTAGTGTCGTCGTGATCTGCTTCGCGCTGTTGCTGGCACGATTCTTTCACCTGCAGGTGATCAGTCATGACCATTACCGGACACTGGCGGAAAACAACCGCATCTCGCTGGTGCCCATCGTTCCCAACCGCGGCCTGATCCTGGATCGTAACGGCGTGGTACTGGCGCACAATTTCTTCGTTTACACCCTGGAAATCACTCCATCCAAGGTAGAAGACCTGGAGCGCACCATAGATGCACTCGCGCGCATCATCGACATCACGCCCAATGACCGTAAGCGGTTCAAGAAATACCGGGAGCAGAGTCATGCCTTCGAAAGCATCCCGCTGCGCACCCATCTCACCGATGCCGAAGCCGCACGTTTCGCCGTCAATCGTTTTCGTTTTCCCGGGGTGGAAATCCGCTCACGGCTGTTTCGCCATTATCCACAAGGCGGATTGGGTGCACACTTGATCGGTTACATTGGTCGCATCAACGATGCCGACCTCAAGGTACTCGAAGCAAGGGGTGAAATTTCCAACTACAAAGGGACGGATCACATCGGCAAGACTGGGCTGGAACAAAGTTATGAGCACGTGCTTCACGGTACTACCGGTTTCCAGCAGGTCGAAATCGACGCCAATGGGCATGCCGTACGTGTCTTGTCGAGCATGCCACCCATTCCGGGCGACAGTCTGATTCTGTCCATCGACAGCAAATTGCAAGACGTCGCCGAAAAGGCGTTCGGCAACCGTCGAGGCGCCTTGGTAGCCCTGGATCCCTCCAATGGCGAGGTGTTGGCCTTCGTCAGCATGCCAACTTTCGACCCCAATTTGTTCGTCGATGGCATCGATCCAGAGAATTGGAAACGGCTCAACGAATCTGTCGACAAACCGCTGATCAACCGGCCACTGAGAGGACTCTACCCCCCTGGTTCCACGCTCAAGCCATTCGTGGCCTTGGCAGGGTTGGAAAACGGCAAGCGCGCTCCGCCTTTCTCCATTGCCGATCCCGGTTATTTCATGCTGCCGGGGAGCGCACACCGTTACCGTGACTGGAAACCAGAAGGACATGGCCGGGTGGACATGCAACGCGCCATTACCGTATCCTGCGACACTTTTTTCTATGGATTGGCACTGGAGCTGGGAATCGATCGGTTGGCCGGCTTCCTGAGCCACTTCAGCTTCGGCAAACCCACCGGCATCGATATCGAAGGAGAACGGAGCGGCCTATTGCCGACACCGGAATGGAAACAGAAACGCTGGAAGCAAAAATGGTTTCCAGGAGAAACCGTGATTACCGGCATCGGCCAAGGATATACACTGGTCACACCCATGCAACTGGCGCATGCCACGGCCATGCTGGCCAACAATGGAACTGCCTTGCGACCCCATCTGGTGACGGGCATACGGAAAAGTGGTAGCGGCACCATCGAACCGGTTCCGATCGAAACAGTGGATCACGTCTCATTGCGACCCGAGCACATGGCGCTGGTCAAGCAAGGCATGTTGGACGTGACCCGACCCGGCGGCACGGCGGCCAGTGTCGGCGCAGGAGCTGGCTATAACATTGCCGCCAAGACCGGGACCGCACAGGTGGTGGGCATCAAACAAGGCGAAAAATACGACGAAAAACGGATCAGTGAGCGCCTGCGTGATCATGCGCTGTTCATCGCTTATGCGCCAGCCGAAAACCCACGCATCGCCCTCGCGGTGATCGTGGAGAACGGCGGCCATGGCGGGTCGGCCGCGGGTCCTATTGCGCGCCAGGTGATGGATTATTATCTACTGGGCAAACTTCCTGAAAAAACCGAGGAAAAGAATGCCGTGGCGCCCGCACTGGAGGAGACCGGTGACTAAGGTTTTACTTTGGCTGAAACGGGCCGGTGCCCACATCGACCAGCCGCTGCTGACCTTGCTGCTACTCGCGTTGGGGGCAGGCCTCTTCGTGCTATACAGTGCATCTGGCCAAGATTGGGAACTGATCAACCGACAGCTCGTCAATGCCATGACGGCCCTCGTGCTATTGTGGCTGGTGTCCAACATTTCGCCGCAGCGCCTGGAAAGCATGGCGGTCCCGGTGTACGTGCTGGGACTGTTGCTGCTGGTAGGGGTGGCCCTGTTTGGTGAGATCAGTCATGGTGCCCGGCGTTGGCTGGATCTGGGTGTGGTCCGCATACAGCCCTCGGAAGGCATGAAACTGGCAGTACCCATGATGCTGGCCTGGTACTTCGCCCGACGTGAAGCGGTGCTACGGCTGGCTGATTTTGCCGTGGCAGCGCTGCTGCTGGCGTTCCCGCTCTGGTTGATCGCCAAACAACCGGATCTTGGTACTACGCTACTGATAGGCGCATCGGGGTTTTACGTACTGTTTCTGGCTGGCCTCAGCTGGCGCCTGATGGCAGGGTTGGCCATCGCTGCTGTTGCCGCCATGCCCTTGGTGTGGAACCTCATGCATGACTACCAGCGTCGGCGTGTGCTGATCCTGCTCGATCCCAGCCAAGATCCCCTCGGCGCCGGCTACCACACCATCCAGGCCACCATCGCGCTGGGCTCTGGCGGCTTGGCAGGAAAAGGTTGGTTGCGCGGTACCCAAGCACAACTGGACTTCCTGCCAGAGCGTCATACCGATTTCATTTTTGCCGTATTCGGCGAGGAGTTCGGTCTGTTGGGCGAGCTATTGCTGCTGTTATTGTTCCTGCTCATCATCGGGCGTGGATTGACCATTGCAGCCCATGCCCAGAATACCTTCAGCCGACTGCTGGCAGGTAGCATCACGCTGACTTTTTTCACCTACGCGTTCGTCAACATTGGCATGGTCAGCGGCATCCTGCCGGTGGTGGGGGTGCCGTTGCCCCTCATCAGCTATGGCGGCACGTCGCTGGTGACGCTGCTGGTAGGATTTGGTATTTTGATGAGCATTCAGACGCACAAGAAACTGGTGGCCAGCTGATGCGTTGCCTGGTCTTGTTCATGTTGTCCCTCCTGCTTGCCGGCTGTGGCAGCAGGGGAGGCATATTGGGCGAAAAGCCCCCCATGCCCGAGCGCAGCGAATCTGCCAAGCCGCAGCCTGCCCAACCCAACGAGACACCGCCCAAAAAAGGGGGCTACTATCTGGATGATGGCCCGGGCGACAATCCTCCGCCGGACCTAGATGCCATACCAGATGCCGTTCCCCGTGTCGAACCGCTGCTGGCGCGCGCCAATCGTCCATACGTTGCTTTGGGCCGAAGTTACACGCCGATGACCGAGTATCAGCCATACAAAGCGAGCGGCATCGCCTCTTGGTATGGCAAGCGCTACCACGGTCAGAAAACTTCCAGCGGCGAACCGTATGACATGTACGGTATGACCGCAGCACATACTACCCTGCCGATCCCCAGTTATGTGCGCGTCACCAATCTGGAAAATAAACGATCAGTGGTGGTGCGTGTGAATGATCGCGGTCCCTTTCATCAGGATCGCTTGATCGACCTGTCGTATGCGGCGGCCTACAAGTTACGCTTGATCGAGAAGGGCAGTGGACTGGTCGAAGTGGAGGCGATCGATCCGCGCCGATCCGAAAACGCGCAATCGGCCCCAGCCGATGTCCAGCCTGCGCTCAGTCTGGAACCTGCCTTGGCGCAAAAAGCGTTTCCGTCCGGCACGTTGTACGTGCAAATCGGCGCGTTCAGGCACAAGGACAACGCCGACCAACTGCGTGACCGGATCGCCCAAAGTGGCCTCATCCAGAATGGCCAAGTCCAAAGCTGGTATAATGACGGCATCCACCGTGTGCGGCTGGGGCCATTCGAATCCCGTGAGGAAGCCGAACGGGCCGCCATGCGAATCAAACAATCTCTCGGCCTGAACGCCATTGTGACGACCCAATGAGATATCTCTTCTTATTTTTCCTTCTGACGGCTGCCTTGCCTGCCTGGTCCGATGGTGTGCCATCCCCGCCGCCCCTAGCGGCCAAGGCTTACCTGTTGCGTGACTTCGGCAGCAATACCATCCTGGCGCAGCAGAATGCGCACGAGCGTATCGAGCCGGCGTCATTGACCAAGCTGATGACCGCTTATCTGGTTTTCAAAGCGCTCAAAAACGGCCACCTGACGCCCCAACAGGTACTTCCCGTCAGTCCCCGCGCTTGGAAGGCGGGAAGCGGCTGTGGCGGGAGTGCCAGTTCGTGCATGTTCATTGCGCCAGACAAGCCAGTGACGGTGGACGAACTGCTACACGGCATGATCATTCAGTCTGGCAACGATGCCAGCATTGCATTGGCCGAGGGGATCGCCGGCACGGAAGCCGCCTTCGCCGAGCTGATGAACCAGGAGGCGGCCCGTCTCGGCATGAAAAACACCCATTTCACCAATGCTTCCGGCTTGCCCGACCCAGCGCACTACTCCACGGTCTATGACCTCTCCCTGCTGGCGGCGGCACTGATCCGCGATTTTCCACAACAGTACCAACACTTTTACAAAATCAAGCAGTACACCTACAACAACATCACCCAGATGAACCGCAACCGCCTGTTGTGGCTGGATCCCTATGTGGATGGCATGAAGACCGGCCATACCGCCGCGGCCGGCTATTGCCTGATCGCCTCCGCCAAGCGGGGTGACATGCGGCTGATTTCGGTCTTGGTGGGTGCGCCTTCGGATAACGTCCGCATCACCGACAGCCAGCGCCTGCTCAATTACGGTTTTCAGTTCTATGAGGACAAAATAGTCTACCGGCCCGGCCAGACCGTCAGCACACTGCGGGTATGGAAAGGCCGCGATGAAACCCTGGACGCCACGGTGGAGGGCGATGTCGTACTGACTTACCCCAAGGGCCAGTATGGCAGGATCAAGGCCATCATGAGCAGCGTACAGCCGCTGATCGCCCCCATCGCCAAGGGACAGGTGGTCGGCACCGTGCAGTTTTCCCTGGATGGCAAGGTATTGCTCGAGCGCAAGCTGGTCGCATCGCGCGAAGTTGCAGTGGCCGGTATTTTCGGGCGCCTGTGGGACGGCCTCAAGCTGAGGCTGCAATGAACGGCACGTCCCAGATCGTCTATCTCAACGGCCATTTCCTGCCCTTGGCGCAGGCGCATGTTTCGGTGCTCGATCGCGGTTTCATTTTCGGGGATGGTGTCTATGAGGTCATTCCGGCCTATTCGCGCCGGGCGTTCCGGCTGGACGAACACCTCCGGCGCCTGCAACACAGCCTGGATGGCATCCGCCTGGCCAATCCGCACACCAATGCGGAATGGGCCGACTTGATCCGCGAGCTGATCGCGCGTAACACCGGCGAGGATCAGTACCTCTATCTACACCTCACGCGCGGGGTGGCCTTGCGCGACCACGCTTTTCCGCAGGGCGTGGCGCCGACCGTGTTCATGATGAGCACACCGCTCGTCCCGCCACCGCGTGAGTGGTGCGAAACGGGAGTCGCTGCGGTATCTGCCATCGACAATCGCTGGGATCGCTGCGACATCAAGGCGATCGCCCTGTTGCCCAACGTATTGCTGCGCCAGCTCGCCGTCGACCATGGCGCGGTGGAAACCGTGCTGTTCCGGGACGGCATCCTGACCGAAGGCGCTGCCAGCAACATCTTCGCGGTGGAAAACGGTGTCATCCTGGCACCCCCCAAGGACAACCACATGCTTCCCGGAATCACCTATGACCTGGTGTTGGAGCTGGCCGAAGCGCATGGTATTCCTTGCGAAATCGGCCGCTATGGGGAAGCGCGCATCCGCGCCGCCGACGAGCTGTGGCTCACCTCTTCCACCAAGGAAATCCTGCCGATCACACGGCTGGACGACCGGCCGGTCGGTAGTGGTCGTCCGGGTCCGGTGTTCCGCAAAATGCATGCCTTGTATCAGGAATACAAGACCCAGGTCATGAGGGCCTCGGCCTGATGGCAGCGCAGGAAACCTTGCTGGAGTTCCCCTGCGCCTTTCCCATCAAGATCATGGGCGAGACTCGCGACGGCTTCGCCGATGCGATGGTCGCCATCGTGTTGCGGCATGACCCTGATTTCGAGGTGGCGAGCGTGGAGATGCGGGCCAGCACCGGCGGCAAGTATCTGAGCCTGACCTGCACCGTGACCGCGGTCTCCAAGCCGCAACTGGATGCCCTCTATCGCGAACTGACCGCGCATCCATGGGTCAAGATCGTCCTGTAGTCCGGCGTCTCGGCCGGACTGCCTACGAGACCACCTGGCAGGCGATGCAGGCGTTCACCGCAGCCCGCCATGCCGACACTCCAGACGAGCTGTGGCTGACCGAGCATCCTCCGGTCTACACGCTGGGGCTCAACCGCAAGGGCGTCCGCCCGCCTTTGCGCACCGACATTCCGCTGGTGCTGACCGACCGCGGCGGCAAGATCACCTACCACGGGCCCGGGCAGGTCGTGCTCTACCTGTTGCTGGACCTTGAGCGGCGCGGGTGTACGGTACGCCAGTTGGTGTCGCACATGGAAGTCGCCGTAATCGAGCTGCTCGCGGGTTATGGCATCCTGGCGCAGGCACGCGCCGATGCGCCGGGCGTTTACGTCGTCGGCAAGAAAATCGCATCCATGGGACTGCGGCTGAAGCAGGGTTGCTGTTATCATGGCCTGAGCCTCAACGTGGACATGGATCTGGCCCCATTCGGCGCCATCGATCCCTGTGGCCACCAGGGACTGGAGGTCACCCAGCTGCGCGACCTCGGCGTGGATGCAGCGCCCGTGGTGGTGGCCGAAGCGCTGCAAGGATTGCTTGGAACGAGACTGAGCCAACGATGAACCCATCCCAGACCAAACAGAAGGGTGCCGCCAAGACCGCGCGCATTCCGATCAAGATCGTGCCGCAGCCGGCCCCGCGCAAGCCGCAATGGATCCGCATGAAAGTGCCGGACAGCCCGCGCTACCACGAAATCAAGCGGATTTTGCGCGAAAACCGCCTGCATACGGTATGCGAGGAAGCGACCTGCCCCAATATCGGCGAATGTTTCAGCGGCGGCACCGCCACTTTCATGATCCTGGGCGATCTATGCACCCGGCGCTGCCCATTTTGCGATGTAGCCCACGGCAGACCGTTGCCGCCCGACCCCGATGAACCCGACAACCTCGCCCGCACCATCGCGGCCATGCGGCTCGAATACGTGGTCATCACCAGTGTCGATCGTGATGACCTGCGTGATGGCGGTGCCGGGCATTTCGCCGCCTGCATTCGCGCGGCGCGGGCGCATTCGCCAAAACTCAAGATCGAAATCCTGGTGCCGGATTTCCGCGGCCGGCTGGAGACCGCGCTCAACACCTTGGCCGGCACGCCGCCGGACGTGTTCAATCACAATCTGGAAACCGTGCCGCGCCTGTACAAGGCAGCGCGCCCGGGGGCTGATTATGCGCATTCCCTTATGCTACTGCAGGCATTCAAGCAACTGCATCCCGACGTCCCCACCAAATCCGGACTGATGCTGGGACTGGGCGAAACCGACGAGGAAATCCTGGCCGTGATTCGTGATCTGCGCGCGCACGGCGTCGAGATGCTGACGCTGGGGCAATATCTGCAACCCAGCCCATATCATCTGCCGGTACGCCGCTTCGTCGCACCGGAACGCTTTGCCTGGTTCGAGCAGCAGGCACGGGCGCTGGGTTTCACCCATGCCGCGTGTGGGCCCATGGTGCGCAGCAGTTACCACGCCGACCAGCAGGCGCATGGCGCGGGGCTTTTGACCACGCTGGAAAGAAGATTTTGAGACCCATGCCACGCAGGGTGATGGCCTCCTTGGTTTCGGGCTTAAGGTGGTTGTTCCACTGGCATCTGGCTGGACTGCTGCTTTTTGCCTTGGCGGGCTGCGGGCGCGCGCCGTTGCATCAGAGCCAGGCCTATGTGTTCGGCACTCTGGTGGACGTCAGCATCTATGGTGAGCCCGAACATCGGGCGCGGGCACTGGAGAATCGGATACTGCAGGAGTTCCAGCGTCTGCATGACAGCCTGCACGCCTGGAAGGCCGGCAGCGAGCTCGATCGGGTCAACACCGCCTTCGCTGCTGGCAAATCCGTCGATCTCTCACCAGAATTGGCGGCCATACTGACTGATGCCACGGCCCTGTCCGAGCGTTCCGGCGGGCTGTTCAACCCGGCCATCGGCCATCTGATCGCCCTGTGGGGGTTCCAGCGCGACGAATTCGTGCCGGTGCGTCCAGACCCGGCAATGGTACAACGGTGGGTGAGCGCCAACCCGCGCATGGCGGACATCGTCATCACCGGCCGTCGCGCTTTCAGCCGCAATCCGGCCGTCCGCATCGACCTGGGCGGCTATGCCAAGGGCTATGCCCTGGACCGTGCCGCCCACATGTTGCGGCGCGAAAAAGTGCACGGGGCGCTGATCAACATCGGCGGCAACATCATCGCCGTCGGCCGTCACGGCGACCGCTCGTGGCGGGTCGGCATCCAGCATCCGCGTCGCCCCGGTCCCCTCGCCACGCTGGAACTGCCGGACGGCTGGGCGATCGGCACCTCGGGCGACTACCAGCGTTTTTTCGAGCTGGATGGCCAACGCTACTGCCATCTCATCGACCCGCGCAGCGGCCGCCCCGCCACGGGCGTGCAGGCAGTCACCGTGCTGATCCCGCCGGGGCCGCAGGCCGGCACCCTGTCCGACGTCGCCTCCAAGCCGCCGTTCATCGCCGGCGTGGCGGGCTGGCGCGCCGCTGCTGCGGCCATGGGGGTCCGCCATGCCATGCTGGTGGATGCCGCCGGGCGCATCCACCTGACGCCGGCCCTGCGGCCGCTGCTGCATTTCGTGTCCCAGGATGTCCAGCTGGAAGAATAGCCTGTTGCCCGGCGACTGGCTCACGCTGCTGGCTGGTGGCGTGCTGGTGGCCTGGCTGTTCGCCACGCTGTGGCACGCCGGACCGGCCGGCAAGGTGCGCATCCGCGCCGGGGATGCGGTGTTCGCCATCCACAGCCTGGATCAGGAGCGCGTCATCGAAGTCCCCGGTCCCTTGGGCGTGAGCCGCATCGTCATCCACGACCATCGGGTGCGCTTTGCCGCCTCGCCCTGCCGCAACCAGTACTGCGTGCACCAGGGCTGGCTGGCGCGTGCCGGACAGGTGGCGGTATGCCTGCCCAACCGGGTCAGCATCGAGTTGTCGGGAGAAAAAGGGTATGACTCCCTCAACTATTGAACCCACCGGACGGGATCATGAGGTGGCGCGCCTGGCGGCCTTCGCCATCGCCCTCCACCTGGCGGAGGCGGTAGTGCCTTCCCCGCTGCCCGGGGTCAAGCCCGGCATCGCCAACATCATCACGCTGTATGTGCTGCACCGTTACGACTTCGCCACTGCGGCCTGGGTGGCCCTGCTGCGGGTGTTCGCCGCCGCCCTGCTGCTGGGCAATTTCCTGTCGCCCACCTTCGTGCTGAGCCTCGCCGGCGCGCTGGCCAGCCTGATGGTGCTGGCGCTGGCCAGGCATTTGCCGGGCAGCCATTCCGGCCCCGTCAGCCACAGTGTCCTCGCCGCCTTCGCCCACATAGGCGGGCAGCTGCTGGTGGTGCGCCTGTGGCTGATCCCGCATGCCGGGCTGGCCTACCTCGTCCCGCTGTTCGCCGCAGCCGCGCTGTTTTTCGGCACACTGAACGGGCTGGTTGCGGCAAAATTGCTGACATCGAACGCTAAGGAGGAAGCATGAGGAGATGGGTATGGCTGATGCTGCTGGCCGGCGGTAATGTCGGCGCCGCCGACTGGGTGCCGCTACCCGACACCGGCGCCGACCGCTACTTCTATGACAACAGCAAGCTGGTGATCAAGGACGACGAAATCACCTACTGGAAGAAAGTCCTGTTCAAGACGCCGCAGCTGGTCAGAGGACAGGAAGCGGTGTCCGGCATCCTGCGCGAGCGCATCCACTGCGGCGAGCACACCGCCAAGCTGTTGAGTTACCTGTATTACAACGCCAATGGCGACACCATCGAGTATGTTGCCCAGGACGACAGCCCGGCCGCGCCCATCATCCCCGACACCGTGGGCGATGCCTTCGAGCGCGTGCTGTGTCCGCTGGTCTGGCGCAAGCAGGAAGAGAACCGCATCAAGGCCGAACAGCAAGCGGCCGAGGCGGAACTGAAACAAACCCGCAGAAAAGACGAACCGGCCCGGCCCGAAGTCCCCGCGCCGGCCAGGCCGGCTGCGCCACCGCCACCCAACGTGCGGCTACCCGCGCCGCAACCGGCCACGCCATCGCTGCCGATGCCGCAGATCCTGCCCTCGCAGCTCATGGATCAGCTGTACTGACCGGCGGCCGCGCGCGCGGCACCTGGATCGCTTCGGCCAGATTGTAGGCAGCCCCCGTCGCCGGATACTGGCGCTGCCGCAGTTCCGTTTCCATCTG